>DASRZF010000306.1:0-19318 GCA_035686645.1 Polyangiales bacterium | reverse complement strand
ATCCAGAGATCCTCCGCGACCGCACGTTCGGCGCTCACTCGGAGCCTCACGTGGTGGCGCGTCTTCTTGCCGTTTTCATTGCGGTGCCGCGGCACCTCTGCGGCGTTTACGTAGAGCACGCTGTCCTTCTCGACTTGTGCGGGCCGACGCTTTCCGGACTTGGTGCGGCGGTGCATGTGGCCGGCGACCGTGGCGAGCACCTTGCGGCCCTTGCCACGAGCATACCGGACGGCCTCTTCGAGATCCCGATCTCCCCAGTCCTCTTCTTTCTTGCGAAAGTCACAGCCCCAGATCGAATCCGAACGATCGCCCAGTCCCGACGGGCCGTTGTGGGCGAGAAAGAGGATCGGGGCTTCGTCGCAAGAATCGACCAACGATTGCAAGCGCCGGATCGAGGCGTCCATCGAGTCGATGCCGTACTCCTCTGCGAGATACCGCATGCAAGCGAGACGTCGACCTCCGATCGAATGCGGGCGACCGACCACCAGGTTCAAGGGGACACCAGCCGGCGCCAATCGACGCCTGCTGTATGCGAGCAGCTCCACCTCTCCGAGCGCGCGGTCGAGGTTTCGACAGCGAGCCGCCTGCCCCCGGCAGAAGGCATTTCGCAGCGGGCGTGCGCGGGGAGAGATCTCCGCGCCGAGCTGAAACGCGTGCAGACCGTCGTGGTTCCCTGGAATGCACATCGCAGGCACGCGGAGCTTTCTCAGCGAGCGCGCGACACGACGACCTCTTACCTGAGTGTATCCCGCCAAATCACCTACGAAGAGCACGAGGTCGTAGCCAGCGCCATTGAAGAATGCGACGTCCTCGTCGTCCCAAAACAGGTGAACATCGCCGATCACAGCGATGGTGGCCGCTTGCGTGGCGCCTTCGTCCATGGGACGAAACTTAGCCGACGCAGCGCAAGGCGCGAGCGGGAAGGGACCATGCGATGACAGCTCCAATCATCGAGCGCCGCGAGCCGGCTCTGGTGTTGGTTCTCAGTATCATCACCTTCGGGATCTATCTCCCGTTTTGGTATCACGGTATCTACGAAGATCTCGAGGCGCTCGACGGTCGGACTCCCACCGGTCATGGTTTTTGGCTCGATTTCTTCTTCGTGATTCTCACCTTGTCCATCTACGGAATCTGGGTCGACTATCGGATCTCGCAGCAGATCGCAGAGTTCGAGGAGCGCAACGGGCTGGGACCCGTTCAGGACACCACGATCATCGCAGTCATTCTCGACGTCGCGGCCTACTTCACGGCGTTCTGGACGAACTTCGTAACGAGCGCGATCCAGCAAGACCAGATCAACCGCATCGTCGAGAAGATGCCGGCTGTGGTTACAAACGAGCTCGGAGCGCCGGTCTAGTTGTCGATCGACGCATACGTGTTGCTTGCGATCTTCGTCGGCGGAAAGTCCAGTCGGATGGGTACGCCCAAGGGGCTCCTAGAGCTGCCCGGGGCGTCCGAGCCCATCATCGACGCGCTCGTTCGCTCTGGCCGGCAGGCGGGATTCGAGCCGGTGCTCGTGGGTGACGCGATGCCCTATGCGCAGCTCGCCGCAGGGGTGCCTCGGATCGATGACGACCCCCTAGGCGCGGGCCCGCTTGCAGGCTTGCAGGCCGCCGTTCGCCATGCGTCCCAGTCGGGATTCTCACGACTGATCGTCGTTGCCTGCGACATGCCGTACGTCACTTCTCGAACGCTAGCCTACATCGCCGCGCACCCGAGTCCCGCCCCGGTGCTGGCGGCGCGCCGCGGGCACCATTCGCCCTGGGAGCCGATGCTCGCTCGCTACGATACCGCTCGACTCGCCCCTGTCCTCGACGAGGCCATCGCCGGAGGTCTCCGTTCGTTTCAGCAGCTCTTCGCGCTGCTCGAGGTCGAAGCTTTGCCCCTGACTTCGGGGATCACGCGCGCTCTCGAGGACTGGGACACCCCCGAGGACCTCCCTCGATAAGCCTCTCTCGCTAGGCCTGCTAGGCTTGGCGCGGATGACCGAAATCGCGCACGCGCTTCGCGACACCTTGCTCGCCCTCACACGGATTCCGAGCCCGATAGGAGAGGAAGGGCAGCTCTGCGACTATGTCGAGCATCGGCTGAAAGGAAGCCTGGGGGCCGGCGCGATCACGCGCTTTCACGACAGCTTGGTCGTGCACGCCGCCAAACGTGAGAACGCTGCACGCATAGCACTGGTCGGGCACCTCGATACCGTGCGCACGCAGCACGACGGACCGCCCCGGGTCGAGGGCAATCTCCTCTACGGAGCGGGCGCTGCTGACATGAAATCCGGCTTGGCGATCATGATCGAGCTCGTCGAGCGTCTCGATCTCCGAGCGCTCCCTTGCGACCTCACCCTCATCTTCTACGAGCGCGAGGAAGGGCCCTTCGAGGAAAACCGTCTCGGTCCGATTCTGGACAACTATCCGAAGCTGCACGAGCTCGACCTCGCGATCTGCCTCGAGCCAAGCGACAATCAGATGCAGCTCGGTGCGATGGGCTCCATCCATGCAACACTCACCTTCCAAGGCCGCACGGCGCACAGCGCGCGCCCCTGGCAGGGTGACAACGCGCTCTACAAGGCGGCGCGATTCTTGGCTGAGCTCGAGAAGCGGGCGCCGCATGACGTCGACCTCGACGGGTATCTGTTTCGCGAGGTGATGACTCCGACGGTTTTGCAAGGCGGTGGTCCACGAAACGTCGTTCCGGGTGAGGCCCAGCTCAACGTGAACTATCGCTTTGCACCGGGCCGAACGCCGGAACAGGCCTTCGCGGAGCTGCGCGACCTGGCCGGAAATCAATGCAAGGTCGAGGCAACCGACCTCTCGCCCGCAGGACATCCACACGCGAACGATCGGTACATCCAGTATCTGATGAGCTGCGGCGTCAACGGCGTTCGCAGCAAGCAGGCCTGGACCGATGTTGCGCGCTTCGACGCCATCGGCGTGGCTGGCGTGAATCTCGGTCCCGGAACCGCAGCTCAGGCACACCAGCCCAACGAGTACACCGAGCTCGACAAGCTGGTCGAGGGTTACGCGATCTTCGAACGCTTCTTCAAGAACGCCGAGAACAACCCGCTCTACTGAGCGGTGTCACTGCTTTTTGCACTCGCCAAAGGCTTTGAAAGCCCTGGCAGGAGAGCTCGTGCGCACGATCACCTCACCCGTGCCCTTGGGCTCCACCGTGAGCGATTGCTTGGGCGTCGGGTCTACGTCGGTCCAGACTTCGCAGGCCAAACTCAGGTCGCATCGGTTCGTGACGATGACGACGTGCTTGTACGCCAGCGGCCCGTAACGGGCTTCCCCGTGGACGCTGTAGCAGTTCTTGATGTCGTTCGGCTCATCCGCGTGTCCGACCTCGGGGAAGGTCATCCCGAGCACACACAAGGCAACGAGGGCAAAGTTGAGGAGGGCTTTCATGATGAACCACATTGTCAGCGATTGAAGACGCCGGGCAAGTTCCGGATATTCAGACGCGAAAATGGTGCTTTTCGAGGGGACGGCGTCCCGTCAGTGCTTGGAGGACCTACTCCAAAGTCTTGATCTTGAGCTCGAGGAGCTGCCCCGGATCCACCCGGGAGGGAGCGGAGGTCATCAGGTCGTTGGCGCGCTGGGTCTTCGGGAAGGCGATCACATCGCGGATCGACTCGGTCTCGGCAGCGAGCATGGCGACTCGATCCATTCCAAATGCGATTCCTCCATGGGGAGGGGCGCCATAGGTGAGCGCGTCGAGCAGAAATCCGAACTTCTCTCGGGCTTCCTCGTCACTGAGTCCAATGACCTCGAAGACCTTCTTCTGCACTTCGGGATCGTGCAGACGGATGGAGCCGCCGGCGATCTCGAAGCCGTTGAGCACCAGGTCGTATCGATAGCAAAGCACGTTGCCGGGGTCGGTCCCGAGGAGGTCGATGCATTCGTCGTGCGGACGCGTGAATACGTGGTGCGCGGCCTCCCATCGCTTCTTTTCCTCGTTGCGCTCGAACAAGGGCGGGTCGACCACCCAGAGAAAGTTCCAATCGCCGGAGCTACCCGTCTCGGGAATCAGACCGAGCTTGCGTCCGAGGTGTAGCCGTAGATTCGCCATCACCGTGTGGACCTTCTGCGTCGGTCCAAACTGAAAGAAGATCAGGTCGCCGTCTTCGGCGCCAACCTTCTCGTTCACCGCCTTGCGAAACTCGGGCGTCACCATCTTGGCAAGCGGGCTTTGCAGCCAGTTGCCCTCGGCGTCGAGCTTTGCCCTCGCCAGCCCCTTGGCACCCATCTGACCGACATACTTCTCGAGAGCGTCGAGATCCTTTCGCGAGAATCCGTGCCCGGCTGGGACCCGCATCGCTTTCACGATCTCCATCGGAAGGTCGCGCCGGTACGCGCCTTCGCTGAACTTCTTCGCAATCGGCTCGAGCATGCCGATTCCGCCCCCACCGTGTTCGATCGTGAGGTCGGTCAGATCGATGTGCTCCATGCCGAAGCGCATGTCCGGCTTGTCGTTGCCGAAGCGATCCATCGATTCTGCAAAGGGAAGTCGAGGGAATTCACCACTCGGGTAGCGCTCGAGTAGGTCGATTCCAAGGACCTCTTTCCAAAGTCGAAACACCAAGCCTTCCAGCACCTTGAAGAGGTCGTCCTGATTGATGAACGACATCTCCACGTCGACCTGGGTAAACTCCGGCTGCCGATCGATGCGAAGGTCTTCATCCCGGAAGCAGCGCACGATCTGGAAGTACTTGTCGTAGCCGGCGCACATCAGGAGCTGCTTGTAGAGCTGCGGGCTTTCGGCGAGTGCGTAGAAATGCCCTCCGTAGAGCCTCGAAGGAACCAGGAAGTTCCGCGCGCCCCCCGGAGTGTACCGAACCATGAATGGCGTCTCGATTTCGAGGAAGCCGCTCTCGTTGAAGTAGTTGCGGGTCTCGTGGTTGAGCTTGCTCCGCATGATCAGGTTCTTCTGCAGAACCGGGCGCCTGAGGTCGAGATAGCGATACTCCAGGCGCTTGTCTTCCCCGGTGGTGATCTTGTCCTCGATCTCGAACGGCGGCGTCTCCGCCTTGTTGAAGATCGTCGCCTCGAGCGCGATGACCTCGATGGCGCCCGTCTCGAGCCGCGGGTTGTGAAGACTGCTGCCGTCGTCCTTGGTGCCCCGGTCGCGAACCTTGCCCCGAATTCCGAGCACCCACTCCGAGCGCGCCTTGTTGGCGGTCTCGAATGCAATCTTGTCGGTCGTCTCCGGGTCGAAGACGACTTGAGTCAGCCCGTCGCGATCACGCAGGTCGATGAAGATGCAACCGCCATGGTCGCGTCGGTTCTGCACCCAGCCGAAGAGGACGATCTCCCGATCGATGTGCTCCTCTCTCAGTTCACCACAGGAATGCGTACGCTTGAGCTCGTCGATAAAACGGGCCACTTCAGGCCTCCTTCAGCCCAGTTTTTTGGGGCAGCCCGGCAAGGTAGCCGCCAGGCCACCGTCGTCAAGTACGCGGCGATTCCCACGAATGTACGAGCAGTTGCACTCCGCCAGTCCGGCGTAGACAATGCGCCTCGGGGAACGACGAACCGTCGAGCGAGGGAGATATGGCTGCCGAAGAGATCGAATGCCACGTGTGCGGTGCCGGCAATCCCAAGGGTTCCGAGCGCTGCCAGTCCTGTGGGGCGAGGCTTTCCGATGTATCGCACGAGCTCAGTGAAGAGGAGCTCTACGCGCGGCGCCACCAGCCCGACGCCTTCGAGCTCCGCTGGGTCTTCATCTCTTTTGGGGTCTTCCTTTCGACCGCCGCGCTCGCTCTTGCCCTTCTACCCCTCGTCATCTCTGCCTACGATCCACAGGGCTTCCCGGGCATCGTCATCACGATCCTGATCTGGTTCGTGGGCGCCGCGGCCATCAACTACGTCTCGCCGGGAAAGAACTTCCTCGAGCCACCCGTCGGAGGTTTGCTGGCGGCGATTCCAACGATGATCTTCCTCTCGAGTATCGCGGACGTCTACCAGCTCTCGGCCGGCGCCTACCTGCTTGGAATCCTGATGGCCACCATGATGGCTCTGATGGGAGCCTTCGTCGGCAACCTTCTGCGCGGCGATCACGCGAAGCCGGCCCCTAAGAAGCAACGCTCGAACCGCCCGAAGGCTGCCTAGCTCGTCAAAGCCGCAAACGAATTCCAAAGCCAGGAATCAGCACGAAGCCGCCGCGGTCGAGCGAGGCGCCCGCGTGATCGATGAACCAGTATTCGTACGCGGCGGTCAACTCGATGAGCGCATGGACGCGGCGGACGCCGAGCGCCATGCCGACGACCGGGCCGATGCGGAGGCCCGCGCCACTCGCTCTTTGTTCGGACCCTTGGACTTGGAAATCGCCGAAGACGTACTCTCCGCTACCGCGCGCACCCAACCAGAGCTCGTACACGCCCCCGATTTCGACGCCGTATACGAATGGAACCTCGAATCCGACTCGTCCCCCGGAGCCCGATTGGTCGCGATCCGGAATCCAGCCACCGTACGGCGCCATACCCACGACGAGCGCCGACCGTGTGGTCCCTTCGCGAAGCACCCGTTCGTAGCGTGCATCCAAACGCACAGTCGCTCCCGAGACCATCAGTCCGAGGTCCCAATTTCGCGCGATCCCGTAACGTCCGTACGCCATCGGAACCACTCCGCCAGCGTCCGTCGCGTACCGATACTGCGACTCGCCGGGATCGAGCACGGCCGGGTCCTTTAGTGCACCCAGTGGCACGCGCGCCGCGCCGCCGAGTCCGAAGTCCGTTCTGTTCTTGGGGACCGTCGACGCACCGCTCATGGAGGGAACTGCGACCCCACAGCCACCGGCCGCGACGAGCGACACGAGCACGAGAGCGAGCCCAGTCCACCTCACGTTAGCGTTCGTAGCTTAACTTTGGCAGGCCGTGGATCTTTTGCGTCCGGCGGGGCATCTCGAGCCCCGGAGGCATCGACGAAGTCGGCCATCAGGTCGTAGTCGGCCGCATCGGTCACCAGAACTCTGCGAAACTCCCCGGCCTCGGCGGTCCCGTTTGCCAAATACACGCTGCCATCGACTTCAGGAGCCTGGCCCCACCAGCGCCCCTGGAGCAGGAAGTCGCTTTCGTCGCTCACGCCTTCGACCAATACCTCGAGCTCGGTGCCGAGCCGGAGCTCCAGACGATCCCGGCTGATGGGACGCTGAACGCCCATCAATTCCTCGCGGCGCGCCTCCCCGATCGACAGCTCGACCGCGTCGTTCATCTCTCCGCTCGGGGTGCCCTCTTCCGGGGAGTACAGGAACACCCCTACGTGATCGAATTCCGCCCATTCGACGAAGCTCCGAAGCTCGGCAAAGTCCTCGTCGGTTTCACCCGGATGCCCGACGATGAATGTGGTTCGAAACACCAGGTCGGGAATGGCCCTGCGCAGGCGCTCCACCACTTTGTACATCCGCTCGCCACCATGCCCGCGGCGCATCACGCGCAGCATTTTGTCGGACGCATGTTGAAGCGGCATGTCGATGTAAGGGAGGACCTTCTCGTGCTGCGCGAACACCTCCACCAAGGAGTCGGTCAGCTTCTCCGGATAGAGGTAGTGTGCCCTCACCCAGTGGACTCCGTTCACGTCGCCCAGGGCTGTCAGCAAGTCCGCCAGCGTTTCCCGCTGCGGCAGGTCACGGCCGTAGGCGATGGTATCCTGGCTGATCAGGTTGAGCTCCACCACGCCTGCGGCGGCGAGTTGCTCGGCCTCGCGCACGATGTCCGCAATCGGGCGTGAGCGTTGTTTGCCACGAAACGATGGAATCGCGCAGAAGCTGCATTCACGGTTGCAGCCCTCGGCGATTTTCACGTAGGCACGATGGGTTTGACCGCTCAGCACCCGTGGGTCTTCGGCACGCATGGTGTATTGCGCCGGGTTTCCGACGAGCATTCGCTCCGCGGTGCCGCCGAGCACTTTCTTCAGCTTCAACATGTCGCTCGAGCCGAGGAAATGGTCTACCTCGGGAAGCTCGCTTGCGAGCTCCTCCGGGTAACGTTGGGAGAGGCAGCCGGCTACCACCAGCTTCTCGCAGGTGCCGCTCCCCTTGTGGGCACTCATCTCGAGAATGGTTTCGACCGACTCCTCCTTGGCCGGCCCGATGAACCCGCAAGTGTTGATCACGATCACCGTCGCCGCCGCGGGGTCCTCGACGATCTGGTACCCCGTGAGGTCGCTAACCCCGAGCATGACCTCGGTGTCGACGCGATTCTTCGCGCATCCCAGAGAGACGAAATGAATGGTCCGAGGCCCAGCCATCCGGCTTGATTACAGGGAAATTCACCGATCGGCTAGCCGGCCGCCCGAAAGGCTGCTCCTCCTCTTCCGCTCAATTTGCCTCGCCCGTAGATTGCCGTATAAGGGCCGCCTCGCGCGGGCCGGGCAAAAGCCCAGGGATTCCGCGCCAGGAGCCTTATAGATGTCTCGATACACAGGACCACGGGTAAAGCGCATGCGAGCGCTCGGCATCGACCTGCCCGGCCTCTCGCGCAAGAGCATGTGGGATCGTCCGTATCCCCCCGGCGTTCACGGGCCTAAGTCAGCTCGACGCCGCAAGATGAGCGACTTCAAGAAGCAGCTTCTCGAGAAGCAGAAGCTGCGCTTCAACTACGGTCTCAACGAAGGTCAGTTCCGGCGGCTCTACCGCGAAGCGGTGCACAGCAAGGACCCGTCCGGTGACAAGCTCCTCGAGTTACTGGAGCGTCGGCTCGACAACTTCGTGTTCCGCGCGGGCTTTGCTCCCACGATTCCGGCAGCGCGGCAGCTCGTCTGCCACGGGCACTTCCTAGTCAATGGAAAGCGACTCGACATTCCGTCGTATCGCGTCCGTGAAGGCGACATCGTCACCCTCCGCGAGCGGAGCGCGAACCTGACCGCCGTGGACAGCTCTCTCGAGGACGTGCGCCTCGCGCGACCGGAATGGATCGAGTTCGACGACGGCAAGAAGGCCGCCACCGTCAAGGGTCTCCCGAAGGTGGAATCCGTTCCCTTCGCGGTCGAGATCGACCTCGTGATCGAGTACTACTCGAAGAGCCTCTAGTCTTCGCCATTGGCCCGTGTAGACGTGATCATTCCTGCTCTCGACGAGGAGCAGGGGATTGCCCTCGTTCTACGAGCCATGCCCAAGTCGCTTGTTCGAAGGATCGTCGTCGCGGACAACGGTTCGCGTGACCGTACGGCCGCCGTCGCCCGAGAACACGGGGCCGAGGTCGTGTACGAGCCCGAACGCGGCTACGGTGCAGCGTGCCTGAGAGCCATGTCTCATCTGGCTGCCGATCCGCCCGAAATCATCGTCTTTCTCGACGGTGACTATAGCGATCATCCCGAGGAGCTTCCGTCCTTGGTCCAGCCGATTCTCCGTGGCGAGGCCGGGATTGTCATCGGTTCGCGTGCGATCGGGCGACGCGCTCGCGGGGCGCTCAGCCCGCAGCAGCAAGTGGGTAACGCCATTGCGTGCGGCGCGCTCCGGGCCTTGTACGGCGTCGAGTACACGGACCTCGGCCCATTTCGCGCGATTCGCTGGGACGTCTTGCGATCGCTTCGCATGCAAGACCGCAACTACGGATGGACCGTCGAGATGCAGATCAAGGCCGCCAAGCTCGGGGTTTCCTATCGCGAGGTTCCGGTCTCCTACCGATCTCGAATCGGGGTTTCCAAAGTCAGTGGCACCATTCGCGGTTCGGTGGGTGCGGGCACGAAGATCCTCTGGCTGCTAGGTCGATACGCATGGCGCTAGCGCAGCTTGCGGTCTTCGTGCGGCCCCCGATGGAAGGCATTGCAAAGACTAGGCTTGCCGGGCTCCTTGGCGCGCACGGGGCCGCTGCTCTCTATGCTGCGTTCGTCGACGACACGCTGCGACTCTGCGAACGCGTGCAGGCGGCGGGCCGGGTCGACATCGAGCTCTGGTCGACGGGCCCGCACGACGACACCGTTTCGAGCTGGGCGAGCCGCCTCGGCACCACGGTTCGCTTCCAGCCCCAAGGGAATCTCGGCGTCAAACTGGCCGCTGCGTTCGAGGAAGGTCTTCAGCGCTACGAACGAATCGTGATTATCGGCAGCGATCTGCCTACGCTTCCGATCGAGCTCATCGCTTCTGCCTTCGAGGCACTCGAGAACGCTCCCCTCGTCCTCGGCCCGGCGAATGACGGCGGCTACTATGCCCTGGGCGCGACCCGTAGCATTCGACCGAGCTTCGAAGGGGTTCGCTGGTCGACCGTCCATGCGCTTCGCGATACGGCAGAGGCGAACGCTTCTCATCGAATCGCGCGGATTGCCCCCTGGTACGACGTCGACGAGCCGCGGGATCTGTCTCTGCTTCGGGCTCATCTTTCGGTCGACGAAAGCGCAGCGCCGGCGACGGCGCGCTGTCTAGCCGAGCTCGCGCGAGCTCAGAGGTAGGGTGTCATCAGGCGTGCTGTCCCGTCCCGAAGTTTCTTGAACGTCGACCGGGCATCGAGGTCTTCCAGCGTGAGAAGACGCACGGTGCGTAGGCGATCGCGAAAGTGCTCTTCCAGGCTGGCACCGAAATCCTCGTCGTAGCACTCGAGATTGAATTCGAAATTGAGGCGTAGGCTCCGCGGATCCCAGTTCGCCGAGCCGATCGACGACCAGTATCCATCGACCAGAAACATCTTCGAATGATCGAAGGGAGGCGGCGATAACCAGATGCGCATGCCTTCTTCCAAAATCTGTCGATAGTTTCCCCACATCGCCCAGCGAACCACCGGCAGATTCCCGACCTCCGGCACGATGATGTCGACTTCGACACCACGCTTTGCCGCGAGATGAAGCGCCTTGGCGAGCACGGTGTCGGGCAGGAAGTAGGGGGTCATGATTCGGATCGACCGCCGAGCCGCGCCCACCGCAGCCAAGAAGACCCATTGGAGTTTTTCGATATCTTGGTCAGGGCCATCGGTGATGCCCCGCGCCAGGGTTTCGCCGATAGGCGCGAGCTTCGGGAACCAGCGCTTCCCGGCGAGATGCTCTCCCGTCGTGAACGCCCAATCCCGAGCGAACGCCCCCTGAAGCTGCGCGACCACTGGGCCCTGAACTCGGAAGTGCAGGTCCTTGGTCGGGTCCTTGGGATCGGCGCGGATCATCGAATGCCGTCGAATGTTCATGCCTCCGGTGAACCCCACGCGTCCATCGACTACGAGAATCTTGCAGTGGTTTCTCAAGTTGAAGTGCGTCATCGAGCGCGGCAGAAACGCCGGAAGAAACTTCGCGACGGGCACCCGGCGCTTGGCCAGGACGCGATGGATGCGTGGTCGCCCATACCGGGTTCCGACGTCGTCGATCAGCACACGAACCTCGACCCCGCGCGCTGAAGCATCGGCGAGCGCATCGATGAATTCTCCGCCGACGCTGTCCGCTTCGAAGATGTAGCTCATCAGAGAAATCGAGGTGCGTGCATCGGCGATCGCCTCGAGCATCGCCGGGTATCCCTCGTCTCCATCGACCAGGCGGTCGAGCTGATTGCCGACCAGGAGCGGTCGATTCGTCACCTGACCCACCACCCTGGCGAGCTCGACGAGCCGGGCGCGCTCGCTTCCGAGCTCGCGGTCCAAGTCAGCCGGGGATCGTGGAGCTTGGTCCAGGTGCACGCTGTACTCCACGACGCCGGACTTCAGCTCTTTTGCTCGCCGCTGGATGCGATTGATGCCGAGAAAGAGGTAGAGCATGGCGCCGACGAACGGGAGCAGCCAGATCAGCCCTACCCAGGCGGTCGCAGACCGCGTGTCGGTCTTGTGCAAAATCGCGTGCGAAGAGGCGCCCGCCGCGATCACGAGGTCGAGAATCACGCTCAGCTCCGGCGCGATGTCCTGTACTTGCCGCCAGTCGAACGACATCAAAGCCCCTCGAAGACAGTACGGTGTAACAGCCTGGCGGTCGACTTCGCAGCGGGGTACATTGAAAGAGGCGGGGCATGACAGATCAGTCTTTGGCTGACAAATTTGGAGTTCGTCTTTCGAGGGGCGCAACGGTGTTTCGCCAGGGCGATCCAGGGGGATCGATGTATGTGATTCGCGCGGGCAAGGTCCGCGTTTTGAAGGACACGCAGGGCCGTCAACGTGTGGTGACCACCCTCGGGCCGGGCGACTTCTTCGGAGAGATAGCCGTCGTCACCGGCCGGCCGAGGACAGCAACCATCGAGGTGCTCGAGGACGTGGAGCTTTTGAGAGTTCCGGCCGACAAGCTTCAAGAGATGGTGAGCGGAACGGGCGAGGTCGCGATCCGGCTGATTCGCCACCTGGCAGAGCGGCTCGAAAACGCGAACCGGTTCATCGATCTTCTGCTCGAAGACGACGTCACGGCTCGGGTAATTCTCGAGCTTCAAGAAACACTCCAAAATGCCGAAGGCGCCGCTGCGCCGGACGTCACCGACAAAGACATCGCGCTCAAGCTCGGCATCGACAAGAACGACGTCCGCAGCGCATTGCGCCGGCTCACTCGTGTTGGCATTCTCGAAGTCTCGAGCGGCTTCGTGCTGATCAAAGACACCGTGCGTCTTGGCGAGTTCCTCGAGTTCATTCGAAGTTCGGGAGAATCCTGATGCAGTTGCGGGTTCTTGGTTGCCACGGAGGCGAGACACCGAAGCATCGTACTTCGAGCTTTCTCATCGGCGACACCCTGGCCATCGATGCCGGGGCCATCACCAGCGGGCTCTCCCTAGACGAGCAAGCACGCATCGACTCGGTGCTGGTCAGTCATCCGCACATGGATCACATTCGTGACCTCGCCACGCTTGCCGACAACCGTTGCCAGCAAGGCGGCTCGACGCTCGACATCGTCGGAGTTCCGGCGACCATCGAAGCTCTTCGAATCCATTTCTTCAACGACTTGATCTGGCCGGATTTCACCAAGATCGACGCCAAGGACGGTCCGACCGTGCGCTTCGTCGAAGTGCATCCCAATCGGGTCGCCGAGGTAAATGGATACGAGGTCACACCGGTCATGGTCAATCACACCGTCGACACCTCTGCATTCATCATTCGTCAGAATGCCAGCAGCATCGTGTACGGTGGAGACACCGGACCGACCGACGAGCTCTGGACACGAATCAACGCGCTCGATGACTTGCAGGCGCTCATGATGGAGGTGTCGTTTCCAAACGACGAGTCCGAGCTCGCGTTCCAGTCTCGCCACCTCACTCCGGACACCCTTTCGACCGAGCTCAGCAAGCTCGAGCTCAGCGAAGAGCTGCCGATTCTGCTCTACCACATCAAGCCGACATTCGAGGCAAAGGTCCTCCGCGAGCTGGCGGGTGTACGCGGAAGGAACCTCCAGATTCTCCAGCTGGAAGACGAATTTCTCCTTTGATCTCGTTCTGGACTTGGCGCGGTTGATCCTTGGCGTTATCTTCGAGGGGTGAGTGGCATTGCCCCAAAAAGGAAGCTCCTTTTTGCAATGCGGCTTGCCGCGGGCGGCGGTTGGGCAGATTGCCCCGCATTGGTGCGAAGTCCGAAAGGACACTCGTTGCCGTGAAACGGCCCTCGATATCCGTGGGTCTAACCACCAAGGAACGCTCCGCGTGGTCTGAGCATGGTGCTCAGAGACCCAAGAGCGCCGGCATCGCCGGGGGAGGAATATGCGTATGGACTGCAATTCTAGAATCGGACTCTCACCGGAGGTGTGGGCGAGTTAGCCCCTAGGCCAACTCCCCCCCTTGGTGGGAGTCCTACTCAACGAGGGCCGGCGCCTATCATGGCGCTGGCCCTTTCTAATTCAGGCTCCGAACGCTCACTGCACGCCCGCCTCGTCGAACTCGAGCAGACGCTTGCTGAAAAACCTCACCAGGACATAGAGCAGGAGGCCGACCGGGCCGATCAGCAGCGTGGCCAATAGACAGGGGACGAGCAGGAGATGCGGCACGCCGCGGCGACGCGCGTCTCGTGCTTCCCAGGCGCCTACGAAAAGGTCGAAGATCAGGTAGTGGATCCAGCCAGCCACCGCGACGTGAGGGGCCGAGAACCCCACCATGATTCCATAGAGCGAGCTAAAGCTCATGCCCTCGGGGGCCGGTCCGTAGCCGAAGAGCATGTAGGCGTATATCGGTGTTAGAAGCAGAAGGACGATGGGGCTGTGCACCAAGCGCTCGGTCCAGGACCAGCGGGGCGCCAGAATCAGCAACAGCCAGAACGGAATGACCGCGTAATTCGCGGCTTGGAGCAGCATCTCTAGCGTCATGGTCTATCCTTCCGAGGGAGTCGCAAGGCTTGCGCGAATCCTTGCCCCCCGTCAATTGACTCAGAGTCAGTTGACGCGCGGACGGCCCATCTCTAGAGGCGCATTGATCAAACTAATGCCGAAACTCGTCCTATCCTTTCTTACTTTCGTAGCCTGCTCAGCGATGTTCCTCACCGCATGTGGGGGTACGGACTCAGACGGCGGCAGCACACCGAAGGACTGCAACTACGCGAGCACCTACGACGCCATTCAAGCGACCGTGTTTGAAGCCAAGGGCTGCACCGCCAGCGCCTGTCATGGAGACCAGATGCAAGGGGGGCTCGATCTGCGCGCCGACGCATCGTTCGATTCGCTCGTGCGCCAGCCCAGCACCATCGAACCGTCAATCGAGCGCGTCTACCCCGGCGACCAAGATCTGAGCCTGCTCTATAGCAAGCTTGCGGCGGGTACCGAAGGCACCGACCTCGGCAGCCTCGGTCAGCCCATGCCCTCGGGAGGCGAACCTCTGAGCATCGATCAGCTCGAAGCGATGCGGCTTTGGATTCGCGCCGGCGCTCCTTCCGACACCATCGTCAAGCAAACGCTAGAGCTGCTGGGCTGCGACGGGACCTTCGATCCCCAGCCCAATAAAATCGCCCCCCTGCCGCCGCCCGCCGCCAACGAAGGCGTCCAGTTCTATGCGGGTGGCTGGGATCTCGACGCCGAGGCCGAAGACGAAGTCTGCTTCGCGAGCTACTACGACTTCACCGAGCAGGTCCCGCCGGAGTTCCAAGTCGATTGCGAGCAATTCGGCGCTGGTCGAAAGTGTTTTGCGTTCCGCCGCAACGAGCTCGCCCAGGACGGCCAATCGCATCACAGCATCATCAACGTGTACACGCCCGAGTCCGATCCCAACGGAGGAGATTGGGGGCCCTGGGCGTGCCTCGGTGGCGAGAAAGCAGGCCAGAGCTGTACGCCTGGCGCCACCGACGAGTGCGGCCCTCGCAGCCAGTGCACGACCCCGGCGATTACTCGCGTTGCTTGCGTCGGCTATCCGTATGCTCCTGTGGACTTCGGCCTCGGCGGCGGGGTCGGGGGCCAGACCGCGACGCAGGTTCAGCTCTCGGGAGCGCAAGAGTCGACCCAGATCGACTTGCCGCCCGCTGGCGTGTACTCGGTGCTACCGCTTCGCGGCTTCGTTTCCTGGAACAGCCACGGCTTCAATCTCACCAAGTACGCGACCTCGATCGAGCAGTGGGTAAACCTCACCTTCGCTCCCGAAGAAGAGCGCGTCTGGCTGCGACGTCAGATATTCGAAGCGGACAACATCTTCGCGATGACCGAGGTGGAGCCGTTCACGAAGCGCGAGGTCTGCATGACCTGGACCTTGCCGCAGTACTCGCAGCTACTGTCCCTCAGCTCCCATATGCACATGCGCGGCGAGCTCTTCCGGATCTGGTTGCCGCCCAACACACCATGCCAGGGCACCAACGGCTGCGTTCCACCATCGTCTGCTCCCGACTACAAGAGCCAACTCTACGACGATCCGCTCTACACTTATTATGAGCCGCCCAACGATTACTCGTCGGCCTCCGTAGAAGATCGAACCCTCAAGGCTTGCGCGGTCTACGACAACGGCGCCGACAATCCGCTCGAGGTGAAGCGGGAATCGACCAAGCCCAACACGCCCGCCTGTGACTTCTTTCTGGCCTCATGCGGCTGTGCCGCCGCAGACCGGGTCTGCCTGGGGGGTGAGAACGAGGGCACTCGCTGCAATGGCGATGACTCGGTTTGCGGAGAAGGCGGCCTCTGTGACGCCTGCCCACTTCTCGGTGGCGTAACCACCGATGATGAGATGTTCATCCCTCTAGGATCGTACTTCGTGAAGCCGCCTTCACCCTGAGGGCTGATGATACCGTGAACGGTGAGAGTTAAACTGAGCAAGACTCACTTTTCGACTTGCACCGATAGACTAATCGGAAACAATCCGCCCCTAACTTTGGCTTAAAACCCCGTTTTGGAGTGTCTAATGAAACCCGTTCAATACGCGTTCGCAGCCTTCGCTGTGCTCTCCGTCGCCGCATGTGGATCCGATACATCGAGCGACTCAGCGCAGAAGTGCGATGCCGACAGCACCTTTGCTCAGATTCAGCAACAGATCTTCGACGGCCGTGGTTGCACCGCCTCTGCCTGTCACGGTGAGGCCGCCAACGCGGGTCTCGATCTGAGGCCCGAGAGCGCTTACGCGAACTTGATCAACGTCGAAGCGACCTCGGGCGACTACATGCGTGTGTTCCCCGGTGAGCAGGATCTCAGCGCCCTTTACCAGAAGGTTGCTGCGAAGACCGAGGGCTTCGAGCTGAGCGCGCTCCCGAACCCAATCTCCGGAGGTGCGATGCCGACCGGGAACGGCGCGTTGAGTGAGGATGACTTGGCTCTTTTGCGCGCCTGGATTCGCGGTGGAGCCCCGGAGGCCGGCATCGTCGAGGGCTCGCAGCAATATGCCTCTTGCCAGCTCGCAGGCGACCTTGCTCCCAACAAGATTCAACCCCTACCGGCACCGGCAACCGATGAGGGCGTGCAGTTCTACTCGGGCGGCTGGGCCGTTCCGGCCGAGGGTGAAGGGGAGGTCTGCTTCATCACGTACTACGACTACTCCGATCAGATTCCTGCCGAGTTCACCGTCCCGTGCGGCGAGGCGCAGGGCGGCCCGGAGCAGGACTGCTTCGTCTACGACGAAGTGCTCCTCGCACAGGACCCGCAGTCTCACCACAGCATCATCGAGTTCTACGTGCCGCCGCGCGTCTGTGTGGGTGGGGACAACGACGGCGACGGCTGCGATCAAGACGAGTCGGTTTGTGGAGACGGCGCGGTCTGCGTCCTCAACCCGGATCACCTCGACCCGACGAATGCGGTTTGGAAGAATTGGCAGTGCTTGGGCGGAGACCTCGCCGGCACCTCATGCACGCCCGGGAGCGACGAATGTGGGCCCCGCGGCCAATGTGCGACCGAGCCACTCACCACGATCGCATGCATCAACTACCGTAATGCGCCCCAGGAGCTGGGTACGATTGCAGGCTTCTTTGGACGCACGACCGTTCGGCAGAACTTGGCGACGGCCCAGGAGTCGAGCTTCCGGGAGGCCTTTCCACCCAACGTGTTCTCGATGGTTCCCGTCAAAGGGTTCGTCGTCTGGGACAGCCACGCGTTCAACCTCACCACGGCGGACACGACGGTCGAGCAGTGGATAAACCTGACCTTCGCGCCGTCCGGTGAACGGCTCTACCCACGCACGCAGATCTTCGACGCCGACGACATCTTTGGAATGGGACGTATCGAGGCTTACTCATCCGGCGAGGCCTGTGCGAGCTTCGAGATTCCACAGTACGGCCGAGTCATGACGCTGAGCACCCACACTCACCGGTTCGGTAAAGATTTCCGAGTTTGGTACCCGCCGAACGAAGTTTGCGACGCGAGCAGCAATCCGACGGCGCCGAACGAGGACCCCTGCACACGTCCCGATCGCGAGGCAGATTACGTCAGTTTCGATTACGCCGATCCGCTCTACCAGCGGTTTAGCGAGGACGACATCCTACGCTTCGACAGCCCGAACAAAGAGGATCGCACCTTCGTCTACTGCTCGGTCTGGGACAACGGCGAAAGCAACCCCTCGGAGGTGCGCCGGGAGTCGATGAAGCCGGACGCAGAGACCTGCGAGTTCGTCGACCAGTTCGCGCCACTGGCCAACCAGGCAGGCCTCGGCTTGTTCGCCTGTGGTTGTGTGCTCGAGGATCGCTCCTGCTTTGGCGGGCCGAACGAGGGTATGGCTTGCAACGGCGAGGATTCGGTCTGTGGCGAGGGCGGGATTTGCGACGCTTGCCCGCTCGGCGGCGGTGTGACCACCGAAGAAGAGATGTTCATCCTTCTCGGCTCGTACTATGTCGAAACGCCGTGACTGTAATAGTACTGTAAGCGAACTGGCCCATTGTTCGGCGGTGAGCTACATCGCCGACGATGGCTCGCTACGACGCCTACAATTCCGAATGTCTTCTCTTCTCGTTCAAGGACGGTCTGCTGGCCCGGCTCGCGCACGACTTGAAGTTGCAGGTCGAGCGGTTTTCGATCGAGGTCGACGACACGACCCATCAAATCAAAGCCGCCTTCGATCCGAGCAGCATCGCCGTCGTCTGCGCAATGGCGGATGGGCGAGACGATCCCTCGACCCTCAGCAAGGGCGACAAGAAAAAGATTTACGACAACGTGACCAAGGACGTTCTCAAGACGCGAAAGCATCCGGAGATTCGATTCGACTCGACGAATGTCGTCCAACGCGGGGAAGGGTTTGCGGTCGAGGGCACGCTGCAAATCCAGGGCAAATCACGCACCGTCCAAACGAGCATTCGTCCCGATGGCGATCGCTGGGTGACAGAGCTCACGGTCAATCAGCCGGACTTCGGGATCAAGCCGTTCACGGCGGTTCTAGGCGCGCTGAAGGTCAAACCCGAGGTGATCGTGCGACTCAGCGTTCCGCGTCAGACCTAGTCGGCCCCGGCGCAGGCGAGTATCTTCGGAGGCGTCATGACTAGCAGACTCGGCCTCGTGATCTGCCTGTGCGCCTCGTTGGGGTGCAGCGATGGTGGCTCAGCGCCGAGCTCCGGTCCGATCGTCGACAACACGCAGTGGGTGCCGAGCAGCGAAGGTGAGGCGATATTCGGCCCTCAGCCCGAGGGCAGCGGTTGCGAACCAACTCCGATCGATTGTGAAGATTACTACCCGTGGCCCCCCGGGGAATGCGTAGAGTTCCAAGCGAATGCGAGCTGCATCGCGGCTTACATTCCGGAGTGCTTCCCACCCTCGTACACCGTCCTGGCGATCTACACGCGGATGCCAGACGACGGGATCTCACTCTGCGATTGGCTCACGCTCGAGCAGCCTTCGCTGCAAGCGATCCGTGCAGGTGACGTGATCGAGGTGCGCGCCTATCACAACGAGCTGACCGCACCGGTTCCCGGCGAGGCAAGAATGAGCTTCGCAGTCGGGGATCAGCTCGCGTTCGACGAGACGATCCTGATTCCCAACGCTTCGGAGTTCCTCACCGGGACTTGAACCGCCGACAAAGACTACCCCGCCGGGACGCGCCTGCTCTGGCACGTCGACAACCACGG
>DASRZF010000305.1:0-2509 GCA_035686645.1 Polyangiales bacterium | reverse complement strand
AGGGGTTGGCTACTACCCGCTTCCAAAGGAAGCCCCAGCGGCCGCCGAGTGACCGATCAATTGCTGGACGCTGCTGATGGCGGCGCCGCCTCGAAGAAGCGGCAGCGAGTCGCGCTCGGCAAGAGACCGGCGAAATCCAAGCTCGTGAGCTCGTTCCGTACGCCACTGTGGCATCGAGTGGTCGAACGGATGATCGCCGTGCTTGCGCTCGGTGCGATCGCCGCGATCGCCCTCATCTTCATCTTCATCGCGCGCGAAGCGGCGCCGATGTTCTGGGAAACCGAATTCGCGCAGGAGGTCGAGCTCCGAGATCTCTTCTTCGCAAAGGAATGGAAAGGCTACGAAGAACCGGTCTTCGTTTGGCAGCCAGTCGGCGAACCGGCGAAGTTCAACGTGGTTCCGCTCTTCGTCGGCTCACTCAAGGTGACCTTGCTGGCGATGCTGATGAGCATTCCACTTGGCATAGGCTGCGCCATGTTCATCGCCCTCTATGCGCCGCCGATGCTTCGCGAAGTGCTAAAGCCCACGATCGAGCTCCTGGCCGGCATACCCTCGGTGGTGCTCGGCTTCTTTGCGCTGATGGTCCTGGCATCCTGGGCGCAGGCGACTTTCGGATTCCATTTTCGACTGAATGCGGTCGTTGCAGCGATCGGCTTGGCTCTCACCATCGTCCCGGTGATTTTCACGATCTCCGAAGATGCGATTCAGAGCGTGCCAAAGACGCTGACCGAGGCCGCTTTGGCCCTCGGCGCGCGCAAATACCAGGTCGCTCTGCGAGTGGTTCTACCGGCTGCTTTGCCCGGAATTGCGGCAGGCGTGGTCCTGGGCTTCGGACGTGCAATCGGCGAGACGATGATCGTCCTGATGGCCTCGGGCAATGCCGCCGTCATGGAGCTGTTCGACTTTAGCACGAGTGTGCGAACCGTCACCGCAACGATCGCCGCCGAGCTAGGAGAGGTCGCACAAGGAGACCCGCATTGGCGCGTGCTCTTCCTGCTCGGTGTAATGCTTTTCGCGGTGACGTTCGTGCTCAACGTTCTCGGAGACTTGTTCATTCAGCGGCTCCAGAAGAAGTTGACCGCTTCATGAGACACACGAAGAAGGACTGGCTGCTCGCGGGGCTGACAGGGCTGTCCCTCGCGATCATTCTCTTGCTTCTTGCCGTGCTTCTCGGCCAGATCATCTGGCACGGTGCTCCGGTGATCACGGTGGAGTTTCTCACCGAGAGCCCGGGAGCCGACATGGTCAGCGGCGGAATCTGGCCGGCGATCTATGGCACCGTGTTCATGACCTTGCTCATGACGCTGGCGGGAGTACCGGTCGGCATCGCCACGGCGATCTTCTTGAGTGAGTACGCTTCGCCCCGTTCACGCCTGGCGAAGCTCGTACGCATCGCGGTCAACAACCTGGCAGGGGTTCCGTCGATCGTCTTTGGCCTCTTCGGACTCGGTTTCTTCATCATTTTCGTGGGTGGCAGCATGGATTCCCTGCTCTACGACGACCCGACGCCCGTCTGGGGAAAGCCCTCGATTCTCTGGGCCTCGCTCACGCTCGCGGTGCTCACCCTGCCGGTGGTGATCGTCACCACCGAGGAAGCCCTCAGGACTGTCCCGAGCGAGATAAGGGATGCCTCTCTCGCTCTGGGGGCAACGCGATTCCAAACCGTCTACAAAATCGTTCTCCCCAACGCCAAGGGAGGCATCCTGACCGGGGTGATTCTGGCGGTGAGCCGTGGGGCTGGCGAAGTTGCGCCAATCATCTTCTGCGGTGCCGCCAACTTCCTGCCCTATTTGCCGACCGACCTTCGCGACATGTTCATGCACCTCGGTTATCACGTGTACGCGCTGGCCACCCAGTCCCCGAACGTCGACGCGGCTCAACCCACCCTCTTTGGTACCGTCCTCGTCTTGCTCGTCCTCACGTTCTCGCTCAATCTCTTGGCTGTGATCCTTCGCGCCCGTTCGCGAGCAGCACTCCGACCATGAGCAAAGCCGAAGCAGCCGTTGAGGAACGTCCCTCGAACGTCAAGATGGAGACGCGAAACGTCAACGTCTTCTACGGGACCAATCAGGCCATCCGGGACGTCGACCTCGACATCGCCGATCGGAGCGTGACCGCGCTGATTGGACCCTCGGGCTGCGGCAAGAGCACGTATCTCCGAGCACTGAATCGGATGAACGACACAATCGACATCTGCCGCGTCGAAGGGAGCATTCTTTTGGACGGCGAGGACATCTACGCAAAGGGTGTCGATGCCGTCGAGGTGCGCCGCAGAGTCGGCATGGTCTTCCAGAAATCGAACCCCTTCCCGAAGTCGATCTTCGAGAACGTTGCGTTCGGACTTCGAATCGGCGGAGAGAAGGACAAGGACTTGATCGCCGAAAGGGTGGAGGAGTCCCTCAAAGGTGCCGCTCTGTGGACCGAGGTGAAGGACCGGCTCCAGAGCTCAGCGCTCGGGCTGTCGGGGGGGCAACAGCAGCGGCTATGTATCGCGCGGTGCCTCGCCGTT
>DASRZF010000304.1:0-10522 GCA_035686645.1 Polyangiales bacterium | reverse complement strand
GAGGCCGCGTTCGTCGCCGAGACACTGAACTAGAGGAGCAGCCCAATGCCCAAGAAACAGACCTTCCCCGAACTGACCGACGAAGAGGCCGAGACCGTGCGCGCCTACGCGGAAGCCAACGGCGCGGAATGGAAAGCCCGCCTCCGCTCCGCATGGATGCGCTCCGCAGAGCCCGGAATCCTCCAGCGGCTTCGCAACACACACGGCCCGAGCTGGCTCGCTCAGTACAGCCCCAAAGGAGAGACTCAATGACCCGCAGAGAACGCCTCGAACGCAAGCTAGAGAAGCGCGAGGACTGGGCCACGACACGCGACCGGAAGTCCGACGCCGCCTTCGCCGCGTCGCGCAAGCTCGCCAACTCAATCCCGCTCGGCCAGCCGATCCTCGTCGGCCACCACAGCGAGAAGCGCGCACGGCGCGACGTGGAACGCATCCGCTCCGGCATGTCGGCCGGCGTCGAGCACGCCAGCATGGCAGACCACCACCGCTCGAAGGCTGGCGGGCTGTCCGCGCAACTCGAAGGCTCCATCTTCTCGGACGACCCGGACGCGCTCGATGCGCTGGCCGAACGTGTCGCCGAACTCGAAGCCAAGCGCGACAACATGAAGCGCCTCAACGCTTCCTATCGGAAGTGCAAGCGCGACCTAGGCGCCTTCTGCGAGGCGGAAGGCTTCGACGCAGAGAAGCGCCAGCGCCTCGAAGAGGCCCGCGCGATGTGGCCATACAGCAAGGCATGGGTCCCGTTCGAGAGCTACCAACTCTCCAACCTGGGCGCGAACATCCGGCGCCTCAAGTCCCGCGCGGTCGACGTGGCAAATCGCCAGCGTCGCGCAGAGGCCGCCTCGGAGGCCGGCGGGACGCTGATCGAGGGAGGCGACTGGGTTCGGGTCACCTTCGAGGAGAAGCCCGCACGCGCGACCCTGGACGCCCTCAAGGCCGCGGGTTTCCGCTGGTCCGGCGGATCGTGGTGTGGGATGAGGGAGAGTCTGCCGGCCGGCCTCTAGCCCACCGCCCGCACGCTCCGAGTCAGGCCCCGCCCGTGCGGGGCTCTTTCGTAGGGAAGTCGCTGATGTCGGGCCACTCTTGCGGGATCTCCACCTCGTACCCGAGCGAGTGAACCTCGGCAACACTCGCGGCCGTCTTCACGCGGAACGCCGCAGCCTCCTGCGTCTCGTTCGTGGGCGCGTCGATCCCGAGCGTTTCTTCCTTCACGATGCGCGCCATGTCTTCCGCGGTCAGCATGCTACCCCCCTGCTTTCTGTAGGAACCTGAGCCATAGCCGTTCGTCGAAGATCTTCAATCGGCCCCCTTCCAAGTTTGCTACGAGTCGCGGACCGCTTGCGTTTGTATCCCACAACCGGAAGTCGTCGAAGGCCCCGCCCTCGATCGCATCCGGCAGGATACGCGAGATCGTTTCGTGTACACCAGAGACGTAGCTGGCCGGCACCATGCGCCCCGTCTTCGCGGCGCGTGCGAGGTTCCGAGCGAGCGCGGTCTCGGTGTCGACGGTAACGTAATCCGCCACGACACGATAGCCCCGCTCGCGCATGCCTCCGGCCTTCTTGAAGATCCCGGCTGTGCTTCCGTTGCCCGTACCATCGAGCACCGCATTGATTCGCCGATCCCCCGCCTCCGCGAGGATGCGCTTCGACAGGTAGCTAGACTCCTCGTGCGCGAACGCCGCGGCCCCCGGAGCCTTCGCGGCCTGCATCGCGCGGTACTCCGGCAGCTTCGCCTTGATCGCGTCTGAGTCGATGAGCACGTTACCAGGCGGTAGGTTGACATCGCCTGTCTTGATGACGGTGGACTTACCCGAAGCGGGGCCTCCGCCCATCATGTGGAAGGTCGGATTCTTCTGGCTAGGCAAGCCCGCAAGATGCTCGCGCACAATCTCGTCATGAAGCTTCTGCCGCTCCGGTGCCCACACTCCATTCGGCGCTCGGTACTGGCCGATTGTCTCGGGTGCTTTGGGATTGAACGCGCCGGCCGTCAGCGGAGAAAGTTTCTCGCGCTCTACGATCTGGCTCAACGTCAACGGCCGGAGCCGCTCATCGGTGAAGCGGTCAATCGGGACCGCGCCGGTTCGGAACAGCTCCGCGCGCTTCGGCCCGAGAACATCGTCCTGGAACTCGCGGCTCTGCGTCTTGAGCCACTCGCCGTAGGTCACCGACTCCGGGACCTGCCCATTCATGCTAGCGCGCGTACCCTCGGGCAACTCCTTGAGCGGAATGCCGAGTTCCTTCCACGACTTCAACACGGGCAGCGTGGTTGTCCTGCAACGCGGATGCAACGGCGGACGCGGACCCTCGCTGATCGGGTACACGTTGCCATCCTCGCCCATGCAAATCACCGTCGTCCGACTGTCCAGCGTCGCGAGTAACTGAACGCCCTTCACTACTTCCGCGTTCTCTTCGTACGTCCGCTCCCGCGCCAGCGTCACGGTGTTATTGATCCCGGTCCGCACCCACGTCTCCGCGTTGCGACCGCTCACGCCGAACGTATCCCGCACGCGCCGCGTAATCCGCGCCACCGTGTCGCCCTGGCGCAACCCAACGTCTAGCGCGGACTGGATCCGAAATGCCGACATCTCGCCCTCGGCCTCGAACCATCCGCGCAACGTCCGCACCACTGCACGCGTCGGATCTCCGAACGGCTCATTGTGGACGATGGCCCGCAGGATCGCACGCGACGGCGCCTTGAGCGTGAGCGGAACCGTAGCGCTCTCCGTGATCGCCGCGAGCTGCCAGCGAGACTCCGCAGCCGCAAGCGCTTCCATGCGGCCCATCAGCTCGCGCGCTACCGAGTCGTACTGATCGACCGCAATCCGATTGAGGTCGCGTGTCAGGTTGCGGATCGACTTGAACTCTCGTACTTTCGCGCCGCGCGTTGCGATACGATCCAGCACCTTGAACGTGCGCGCTACCAGCTCATCATAGAGCGCGTTCAATTCCGCGAGTGTGGAGCGGACCTCGCCGACCTTGAGCCGCTCGATGTAGATGGCATGCCGGATCGCGCGATCCTGGAGGATCTCGTTCGCGGTCTTGGCGGGGTCGAGGAGGCGGGGGTCAGTCATCACCCTGGATCCGCTCATGAATCCCAGCAGCATCCTCTTCGCGCACCCACGTTCGAGCTTGGTTCATGCGCGCATGCCAGTTCCCCTCGCCGCGAGAGTAGCAATGCGTAGCGCCTTCCTCGTCCACCCATGTTGCAAACACTTGGACGGTGTCAGCATGCGATCTAACCGAAACCAAAGCGCGGCGCACAGCGATTTCAACGGCCTCTATCTTGTCGTAGCTAGAACTCATACCCATACCTCCCCGCGAACTCGTCCAGCCACGGCGTTGCGTTCCGCATGGCCGGCGTCCACACCTCGCGGTAGTGAGGCCGCTTGCTTCCACCCCGATCGTTGTCGTGCGATAGCGTGATCCCTTCGACCCCAATCAGTACGCACAATCGCCCGAAGTCGGCATCCAGCGACTCGAACCGACCAATGAAGTCCATCGGCGGATCGCCCAGCCGCTCGAACCAGTCGCCTTGACGCGGCATGTGGACACCCGTGTCCCCGACGGTCCACGTACCCGGGCACCCATCAAGCGCCCAGCCCTCGAAGCTGGTCCGCTTCCCGTACTGGCAGTGGTGCCACCACGAACGCGCGTGGTCCCACGGGTTGCGGATGAACGTGAACCGGAACCCACCCTCGGGTCGATGGCTCAACGGCGTGTGCTTCCCCTCCACCCGCAAGCTGTTGCAAATGCTTGTGCCGCCCGTCTTCGGGATGTGGATGAATATCTCGGGGCGGTAGGACGCCACTACGCACCGCCCACCATCGCAAGCATGACAACCATGATCGCCAGCGCGACTAGCGGGAGCATCCAGGGTGCCACCACATAGAGGGCTTGGCGAATCACACCATCACCCTACCATCGTGCCGATTCACGCGGCTTCCTCAGTTTCGTCCGCGCCCAGCGCCGACACCACCCCCGCGAGCGCGGACATATCCGGCCCCTCATCCATCGTGGCCTCGATGATCTCGTCCAGATCCCTGTCCTGGTCCAGCGTGCCGCGCCGCTGGAGTTCTTCCAGGAAGGTGCGCTTGTCGATGTCCCGGCGAGCCCGGGCGGAGTCCAGCGCGCGCAAGTCCGACTCGACACGCGGACCAACGCTAAAGTCGTTGTAGACCTGGACCGCGAAGTCTTCCGAGACCTCCTCACCGATCCACTCACCGGCCTTGCGGAACGCTTCGGTCAGCGCATCTTCCAGTCCGCGAACCCATGTTTGTACGGTTGTCTCAGTCTTGCTTTCGTCCATGACGCGCTGGGTTGCCGTCAGCCTCGTTCCGCTATTGAACGGCTGCATCCCGAGCACTTCCATGCGGTCTTCGGTTTGCTTCAAGTACCGCTCAATTGCCTCGACCCCCGCGCCTGAGTGTTCGACCCACTCCATGCGCGCATCGGGCACCGAACTCGTATAGACCGCGCGCGGGGATATGACTGTCTTGGCGTCCTTGGCCTTTCCGTCTACTCCCGTGCGGAACAACATCGCCACGCCGACCACGTTGAGCACGTTTCGATGCTCACTACTGACTTGGTAATGGGCAAGGTTCAGGTCCGCAATCCCTTGTAGCGGCGGCGCGGCCTCCATCGCACCCGTACGGCCCGTGTAGTAAGTGACCAGAGGCACCCCGCTAAACGTGATCGGCACCGGATCCTCGACCGGGACATACGAGCCTTCCGTGATCCTGTCCGATTGCTGCTCCCACGCCTGATACGTCGAGCCGCCATCATGGTTGAACCTGTAAACGTGGATCAGATTCCGCAGCTCGCTGCCCCACGCGCCAACCTCGACCTCACGCGTTTCCTTGTACCGAATCGACGAAAGCTGAATGCCCCCGTTCGGCATCCGGTCCCAACTCCACGCAAACAGCCGTTCAGCCGGAACGTGTACGAACCGAGGCCGAAGTCGCATATCCCGCTCTTCCGCCAGCGATACGGGACTATCTACTCGCGGGAAGTCCACCAGTACGTGCGACATACCTGTAGTAACGGCGGAGAGCATCAACTCAGACGCGAACTGGTCCAGATTGTTTCCCTCGCCGTCCACGTCTTCGAGCATCGGCATAAGCCGCTCGGGCAGCTCCCCACGGAACGTGATCGGCTTCGAGAACGGCTTTGCCACGACACGCTCGACGGTATCGTCGAATGCCGGGTGCAAGAACGTGCGCTTGAGTCTCGCCGCATACTGCCCTTGCGTCTCGGCCTCCTCGCGATCGAGCCATTTGACCCCGCCTGCGCGCATCCCGTCGGTTCCTTTGCGCAGCGCCAGAGGCAACTCCCACCGCTTGTATAGCTCCTCCCACACTGCGCTCGGAGTGTCTACCGTATCGCTTGCGATTGCCATCAGTTGAAAGGCTCCGAGTCAATGTCACGCGAAACGGCAGGGAATTCCTGCTCGATGTAGTAGCCGGCACCATCGGTGAGGTGCGTTGCGGCCGGATCGCTCTTCTTGTCCAGTTCGCCAGCCGACCCTTCGAGGATCATAGTTAGTTCAAGGTCTTCGATCAGCCGTGGGGCGCGCGTCGGATCTATCACTGTGCCCACCGTGTTATCAGCAGAACACATCCGGGCATTGACGGCATTCACTCTAGCGCGTTCACGCGGGTTGCTGCGCCTGTGGTAATCACGCCACCTGTCGCCAAAGTGACGACCCATCAGGTCGTTGATGATCGCCCAGTCAGATCCCCACTGTTCCTTTCCCTGTACGGTCGAGCGTCCACCACCAGTCGCATCCCCATACCCGTACACGAGTCCCTCGTGATCTCCCCAAGATTCGATCAGCGCGTTACATACGCGGTGTGTGTTCGAGTGGCGCGGAATGTATGCCTCGCCCACCCACCCCGTCACCGAATCGCTAGCCCACTGGCACCCATCCGGAGGCTTGCCAAGTTCGCGCGAATCAAACTCCTGTGCAACCGCCGAGACTCCCGGCTGCACGTTGAAGTCGAAGCAAAAGATGAGAGGGGCTCGCGTATCTGGTTGCAGTTCGCGCAAGTTGCGCTCGCGATTGAATTGGTAATACGCGAGTCCCTGGAGATTGACTCTGGAGGCCTCGTACTCCTGCGCGAACATGAGCGGATCCATCGTCCGCTTTGCAGCCGCAATCACTTTAGGCGCGAGTATGTCCGCTGACTTCCAGGTGAAGTACTCATAATCCGGCTCGTTCTCGTCCTTGCCAAGATCGGCGAGACGCTTGAACTCAGACGACGGGCGCGGAACGCCGTAGATCCATGCACTGCCCGGTCGGCCATCCGTATCAAGCGCAGGTCGCAGGTGCCGGTCCCACGTACCCGGCTTGCAGTCGGCCACCTCATCCCATTTGATATCGTCCCACGGGCGGCCTTCGATGCGCGCTGGCTTATCGAGTCCAACCACGGCAATCATAGCGCCATTGACGAGATGGATCGACAGTTCGGTCTCGCTGATCGAGACAACGAACTCAGGCGGTGTCATCCGCTTGAGGTCGTCCCAGTAAATCTGCTTGGCTTGGTCGCGCGTCGGCGCGCAGAAGGCAACGCGGTAGTCGTCGATGCCCGGATCCATGTGCGCGCAGATCGCGCGCTGGATGCCGTCGCGCTTGGCGTGTTCGGTCTTGCCTGATCGGCGGCCGGCTTCGACTACCTTGAATCGCGCGTTGCTCTTCCGCAGGCGACTTTGGACCGGATGATACCGGAGCTGATCGACGCGCTTAGGAGGAGCCTGAGTCATCGACACCATCAAGCGTCCTCATAGCGTGGTACATCGCGACCATATCGGCAGCTTGCTCGGCGACGGTCTTAGGCTTCTCTTCCTTCTCTTGCTGGAACTCCGGGCAGCGGCGTTCGAGCCAAAAGGTTAGGGCCTTTGTGTCGCCTGCTTCGATCCGAGCATCGAGCCGATTTGAGTTGCGATACTTCCCGTCTGCTCGCGCTCGCGTTAGAGACGCCAAGAAATCTGGGTCCTCAGACTTCCACGAAGTCAACGCGGAGTCGGAAAGCGGGACCAGTTGTCGCGCCGTATCTTCGGTCAACCCGAGCCGCACCGCGTCTAGAATCAGCTTCGCATTCTCGGGGGTACGCTTGGTCGGCTGTCCCCGACCGCGCTTTTTCTGCGGCTTTTCCTGCACCCGAAGCCCATAGCGGCATCCCGTCCGCGCGTCAAGACCCTAGAAAATCGAGTTCCACCACGGCGGAGTCCACCGATCGGCCCCGGTCCGAGACCCCTTGCACGACTTCCCGACCAGGATCAGGCACCCGGGGCATATCTCGGACCCGTCGGGGATAGTGTAGGCGGTCTCGACCGGCCCGGTGCATACGCAGCACGCCTGAACCCGCTGTGCGGCCTCAGATCGGGCCACGGCGCGCCCCGTATCGGTGATAGTGCCGTCGGACGCGCAGAAGGTCGATCTTCGTAGGGATGCCCGGAGTGGACGCGGCACGGGTTCCCCTGTGAGGGCTCGGCGCAGTGCGAGGAGCTGGTCTGGCGAGATCATCGGCCGGCCACCAGTTTCTCGAAAATCGCCGCGAGTGCCGCGCTTGGAATCCCGGTGGGGATGAGCGCGTTCGCGCCCGCTGCGGTACTGACTGACGACGTGTTGAGTTGACTCCACTTCTGCCCGAGCGCCATGTCGGTAGACAGTGACTCGAACCAGTATTGGTTTGCCCCTGCCGTGTCGGTGTCTCGGACGAGACGGTAACTGATTCCGTTCGCTACTGCCGTCGCTGAGATGGTTCGCGCCATGGCTATACGATCGACTCCGTTTCGGTCGCGAAGAGTGCGGACATGGCTTGGGCGCAAGCGACGTAGTTTGGAACGCCAGCGCCTGTCGCCAGTGGGGTCTGCATGTACGGGTCTACGGGCACGTAGTCGTCGTCCATCAACTGGAAGAACGTGTCCACGTTGACTGTACCAGACAACTCTCGATTGAGCTTGTACACTCCGTCGCCTTCGACGTGGAGAATGTAGCTCCGGTCGCGTTGGTGCCCAGCGTCCGTGTCTGTTGCTCCAGTTGCCGCGCCCAGCGGGATGTATGTCTCCGAGAACGAGAATTGACGCGACCCTTCGACATCAAGGGTTCCGTCTTGCAGAGCGTGAAGGAATGAGATGCCGTCGATGACTCGATCGTCTTGGATGGTCGAGCTGTACGGAACCCTGGCGATATGCCTGATGGTTGCATAGACATCGACCGCATCAACCAGTCCGAGATAGTCGCGGTTCGGGCTCGCGACAAGCGGCCCGGTCACCATCATCGGCACGCGCAGGCCGGCCTCATGCACGGTGCCTTTGAATGCATCCTCTGACAGCAACGACGCGTACGGTTCGCCGATCGCGTTCGCGTTCGCGGTCTCCCAGTCCTGCATCGCCACGAGAACGTTCCTTTGCGTCCCGTTGTCTCCGATGAATAGGACCATCGTTCGGTCCCACTCGTCTCCAAGCGCAGTCTTGAGTAGGCCGATCTGGTAATCCATCGCTTCGATGGCAGCTCGGCACGAGTTGTAGACCGGATAGGTTCCGATGGTGTCGTTGTACGTATCCCAGTCAGTTGCTGTCGTCCCGTCATCGGGTGGCATGCATCCAGAGTTGCCTCCTCCGTTGTCAGGGAACGTGCCGAATGGCGAGTGGATCGCGCAGAGTGCCCAGTACGCGAGCCACGGCTCGGTTTGGCCTTGGATCCAGCTTTGGAGTTCCTGCCGCGAGTATGCCGTGTGGTACTCGTCCGCAACTTGCGTTGTGGTTGCGTCGTTGCCTTCGGTCTTGGATCTCCAGTAGAAATTGTGATATCCGGGCTTTGTGGACCCGCTGTCGGCGGGCAATGGTTCGATGTCAAGATTCGAGAACGTGAGCCCGTAGTCGATATGCTGTCCGTCGGTGCTGCTGATGGTGTCTGGGTGTGTCCATCCGGTTCCGTATCCTGCTGGGGTTCCACCCTCCCACGGTACTCCGTTCGGAACGGTGCCGCCGTCCGGAGCGGCGAGGTGCCACTTGCCGAAAATGCCGCAGCGGTATCCCTTTGGAATCGTGAGACGTGGCATGAATAGCTCGTCTGTCGCGTGGTTGATCCCAAACTCCCATGCGTTCGCGGTCAGGTCCATGTTTGCTTCACGAACAACCGCGCTGATTCCTGTGCGGAACGCATACCGTCCACTCAGCATGCACGCACGAGTGGGCGAGCAGTTCGGCTGTGTGCGCATGTTCATGAATCGCACACCGGCCGTCTTCATTGACTGAAGTGTCGGCGTGTCTGCGTAGCTGACGGCTGGCGACGGGAATCCGGCGTTGGCGATCATGTAGGCTTGGTACTGAGCCAGCATGTCTATCCCAACGTCGTCAGCCAAGATGACGAGGATGTTCGGCGGATCGGTTGTAATCTTGCCGCGTGATCGGAGTCCGGTCGGGCTTGAAACGGTGGAGATGTTAGCCATGTTCTACGGCGTCTGTAGCGTCGAGGTCCACTGCGTACTCCAAGCGCCTTTCGCTACCTTGGTCTGGAACGACTCGTCTGCTCCGGTCGCAGTGGTGTAGGCCACCGCGTCCCACAAGCCGGATTTGCGGGCGCTTCCGTCTTGCTCCAGTTTGGTCTCGACGGCGCCGATAACGACTCGGATCTGTCCCGAGGTTTTGGGAGACACGAATCCTGTATGTGTCTCTGGGGTGATGTTCGTCGCGCTGTAGTCAGCGTCGTACACAACATCGGACGCCTGCGATCCAGGGAGTTGGTCCTCGTTCGAGTGGTTACGAAACTCGGCACGTACCTCTTCGTACGGCGTCAAATCGAACGGGTCGCCGGCCTCGTCAACGATCTGGATTACGTACTCGTTTGTCGAGTACGCGACGATGACGTTGTCGCCCGTAAAGTCGAAGTCGCTGGTTATGACGAATGACATCTCGTGGCCCGCGCGGTTGAGGATTGACTCACGGCCTACTTGCCAAGTCTGGCGTGCCGAGTCAAGGATTTGCCCGCTTGCTTGGATCGTGTGGGGGGGAGTTGGCTCCGTATCGGTCGGTATTCCAGTCGTGGTGGACGCCCGTGGAGCACCTACGGGACGGCTTGACGGCGGCGATCTCTTCTGTGGTGGGGCCGGTTCGTGCCTTGTCTGCCCCATCCGCGCACTTTGGGCAGTCCCGCACGTAGGCGGTGCCGTTGCCCGCGATCCCGGCTGGAATCTCACCGCAGCTGCCGCAATTCTTACACCCGGCGTCGTCGGGCCAGTCCGCATGAGCGCGGCATGCAGGATCCCGGCGAGGCGGCTCGAACCCGGCGGGGTCTCCGGTGCATCCGCAGGCTCGTAAAGCGGAGAAGCGGTTGTGGAGATCCGCTAGGGTATCACGGGCCGGAACGTGGTGAGTGTGGCACTGTCCAGGTTCGTACTTCGTCATTCTGTCGGGGGTAGGGGTAGGGGTAGGGGTAGCGTTTTGGGCTAACCACATGGCGCTTATGGGTTTAGCTCTCAGGGGTAGGGGTAGTAGGGGTAGCTGTCGGTCCGACTCAG
>DASRZF010000303.1:0-24525 GCA_035686645.1 Polyangiales bacterium | reverse complement strand
TTGCCAACCCGGCCGCGGCCGATGATCAGGAGCTTCATGGAGAGCCTTGATAGAGCCCGTGGGATCGGATGTGCTCGACCACCTTCGTCGGGACGAGGCCGCGTATCTCGCCTGCATTCGAGAGCCGGAGACGAATCTCGGTCGAGTTGACGTTCGGAATCGAGATGGGGCAGCCCTCTGGAGCAGGGTATCCTTCACGCCCGACGACCAGCGGCGGGGCGAGGCGGGCAACCTCTTCCCAGCGGTGCCAGCGCGAGGTCGTCGGCAAGACATCGGCACCGATCAGAAGGCGAAATACGGCGCCTGGGCGCTCCGCTTGGAGTGCCTCGAGCGTGACGAGCGTTCGGCTCACCCCTCCTAGACGCCGCTCGACGTCGGAGACGAGAACCTGGTGGAATGGAGCGAATGCGAGCTCCGCCAGAGCCAGTCGTTCTTCGAACGAGGCGCGATGCTCCTTATCGAACGCGTGTTTCCAAGTTGGAATGACCCAGACGGAGTCGATCTCGGCGGCCGAGAGTGCCCAAGCGACCGAGAGCACGTGTCCGAGATGCGGCGGATCGAAGCTGCCTCCATAGATTGCGATCCGCTCGGCGGTCACGGCGCCACCATGACCTTTGCTCCGCGCCCTTGGATTGGCTCTCTCCAACGGAGATCGCCGTTCACGTCGATGGCTTCGAGGACGACACCACCGGTCTCTGATTGGTCATCGATCACACCCACGTGTCCATGATCGAGAGGACCGGGGCTGAAGAAACAACGGGGTCCGAAGCGCTTGAACATCAACTCGTTTCCGTCGCCGTACACGACGAGGTTTGAGTTGATCACGTCTTCTTCTCCGATCGTCGACTTGTTTCTCACGATGAGCACGATCCGGTCGTCCAGCATCTCCATTGCGCGAATTGGAGGCGCAGGCACGACGCGAAGCTTTCCGAGGTAGCGTGCGCCCCGAAGCCGTCTGAGTACCTCCGTGATTTGTTCGGGAGAGCCGGTTGCAGCAACCTCGGCGACCTGCTGCTCGATCGGTTCCTCGCTGCCACCGTTCGTGTGCGCGGCGATGAACTCTCGAAGAGCATCGTCTTCACCGAGGTATATCAACGTGTCGACCTCGAGGTCGCAGATGAGAAGCTTGGCGGCGCGCTCGAGAGCAGCCGTGTCCGTTTTCGCTGGACCGATGAAACCCAATCGCATCGTTCTAGGGATCTACACCAGCTTGGGCGCGAGCTTCAAAATGTGCGTCAGCGATCGCGAATCGGACCATCGCCCAGGCTTCGCGGTTTTCGAGAATAGCCCCCAATCGGCCTGAGTCGCTGGCCGGCACATCGTGCCCGGCGATCTTGAGCAGCGCATCGACCGCCGACGGGACGTCCCCGGTCAGGGTCAAGGCCGCTCGGTCGCCCAGCTCCGAGATCGCCATCGGAACGGAGCGCGTCGAAAAGCTCGCGTTCCCTCGTAACTCGAGCACGAGGCTCTCGACTTCGTCGCGCCAGCGTCTCGGCACGGACTTGAGGAGCTTCTTGCGAAGGTCTTGGAGCTCACGGGCACGTGGGTGCTCGCCACGGCTCGCATCGTGGGCTTGGAGCAATGCGAGCAAGGCCACGTCGAGCTCCTCCGGGCGCGCGCGAAGGGCTGGCGCAAGATGATTGCTCGCGACCTTCAATGCGCGTGCGAACAGAAAGACCCTTTCGCGCGCACTGGTGATTTCATGGAGCTTCCCGCCCACGACGATCGTCGGTGGGTCGCCGGAGACCGGCATGCAGGCCGCGGGGGCGACGTGCGTGACCCGGAGGCGGGGCTCGCTGATTCCGAGGGCCTCGGCGACCGCACCCGCCTCCTCCACGAGGCTCATGAAGGGCCCTGACGGGCGTCGCAGGTGCCAGGCGCTCGCGTCGAAAGGCAGCGCCTTGTCGAAGGACTGTTCGCTGAGCGCGAAGAGGCGCCGCAGGGTTTGCGGCAAACCGACTGGCGCAACGATGCTGTCTACCAACTTGGACATCGGAACCTTCGGCTCTCCCAGGGCCTCGTTTTGCCTGCTGACGTCGCCGTCGAACAGCGATGCCGGGTGCCCGAGTGCAATGGCGGCGCTAGCCGCGCAAGAGGCCGGGCCGGGACCGTGCCGCCTGTGAAGAACACGAACGAGTGTCGTCCATAGAGCCTCGCTGCCGGGGTCGGCGTCGATCGCGGACCGCAGGTCTGTGACGGCCCGATTCAAGTGCATGGCTTCGGCCGGGGCCGCGCCTTGGCGCTGATAGTGGTCTGCTGCCGCGAGAATCACGTCGATCTCCGTCGGCTGCTCCGCACGCAGGCTCTCGAGCAAGAGCTCGGCCTGCCTCGGCTGTCCGGCCGATTCCACTGCGACAGCCAAGCGAATGCGGTAGTCGCGCAGCTCGGTTTCGCCAGTCGTCCGCCGGATGAGCTCTTCGAGCAAGCGGGCCGCTTCCAGAGCCTTGTTCTCCCGGCTCAGTACCGACGCCAGGCGGTCCAGCGTTTCCAAGTGCGTTGGCGCGAGCTTGGCGACCTGGCGTAGGGAGGCTTCGGCGCGCGAAAGATCGTGAAGGTGCACGTCGTAAATCTCGGCCAGTTGAGTGAACGCCCAGCTCTGCTCCTCGACGCTGCGCTTCAATCGCGCGATCCGAATCAGCGCTTCCGCAGCCCCTTGCCAATCTTCAGCTCCGCGATGCGTGTCGACCAGCTCTTTGAGCGCGGCGAAGTGGTGTGGATCGAGCTCGAGGCACTCGTCGAGAGCGGCAATTACGCCTTCCAAGTCGCCACGCTCACGACGCTGTCGAGCCTTGTCGACGAGAAGGCTCACGAGGGTCGGAGTATCGGCCCCCGCATCGATTCGTCGATCGGTCAGGCTGGCGAGCCGATCGAGCTCGCCCTGTCTTCGGTACAAGGCAGCGAGCCGACGGTACACGTCGAGATACCGGATGTCGCAGTTGGCGGCGGCAACCCAGGCATCGACTGCAGCGTCGAGGTTGCCGAGCTCTTCTTCCAAGATGCAAGCTGCCTCGCGCCACAGGGCCGCCGCACGATGGCTGTCTTTGGCCCGGGTTGCAGCGTCTCTGTATGTGGCCGCGGCTTCCTCCCAGCGCTTGGCCGTGTGCAGAAGTCGTGCTTCCGACTCCCGGGCGAGCGGATGACTTCCAGCTGCGTCCAGTGTTTGAAGCGCTCGCTCGTGATCCCCGATGCGCTCGAGCACGCGGGCGGTGTCCAGGGCAACCGCCCCCTCTTCGAGCTCGTCACCGAGGGTGCTCCGCAAGGCTTCCAGTGCGGGAACGCAACGCAAGGGCTGGCTGCCTGCATAGGCTGCGCCGAGCACCTGTCTCGCGAGGCCCGGGTCCGCCGCGAGCGGCTCCTCGATCCGGCCGAGCTGCCGGTCGAGGTCGATCCGCATGATGTCCGGATCCGAGCTCAGTGATTCGAGGATGAGCCTCTGCCTAGCGAGCCTCTCGGCCGAGTCCGCTGGCAAGATCTCCAAGAGGCGGCGAGCGCTCGAGCGGATGCGCTCGGTGTCGTTTTCCCGCAGCGCGTCCCATTCGAGAGCGCGGGCGGTGGGGATGTGATCGGGGCGCGATTCGGCGATCGATTGCAGCGCCAGACGCGCGCTTTGCATGTCGCGGCGGGCAAGTCGGTCGACCTCGGCCATGTCAGCAAACGCGCCGAGCTCCTCTTCGTCGGTCCGTGCCTCGCGTGCGCGGCGCATTGCCGAGTCGGCCAGACGCGCGAACTCGCAGGCTTCGAGCTCGGCGTCCTTTCGCTGCACTCGGATCATGGGGTCTTCGGGCCGCTTAGCCGATGCCGCGCGGAGCACCTTGGCTGCCTGGCTCGGAAGGCCCGCCAAGCGGTATGAGTCTGCGGCGCGTTCGAAGTATGGTAGCCCGGCCATTCGATCCGCAGCCAGCATCATCAGATCGCCTGCAGCCTCACTGCTAGTCCCGGCGGCGTCGAAGAGATGTTCGAGCAGGAGTGGATCGGGCGCGGCCCGGTCGAGCGTCGCCGCGGCAAGCTCCAGCCGTTTGCTCGCCGAGGTCGTCCACATCGATGCCCGCAGCATGTCTGGAATTTCGTTCGCCGCGTCGAGCTCGGCTTGCCTGACAGCGCTTGCTGCGCGCGCATCGGGGGTGCCAATCTGGTCCTCGAGCTCCCAAAGCGTGGGCCAGTAGTCGGTCGACGCCGCCAGCGCCTCGTCAGAAGCACCCATCGCCGCCTCGGTTTCAGGTGAAGCGAGTCGCGCGGCCATCGTGAACGCAAATGCCCGTCGATCGCCCTCTGTGGCCCGGCCCGCGTTGGACCAGCGTCTGGCGTTCGCGGACACATCATCGTCGTCGAGAAGGAGGGCTTGCGCGATCAGCGGATTCTGCGGCATGCGCTCCTCTGCCCGAAGCAGAGCGCTCCGGTGATCGATCCGGGCGGAGTGTTCGGCCATCTCCACCCATGCGAGCGCTGCGCCAGCAGCGAGATGGTCTGGAGCCTCATCGAGCTCGTGTTCGAGGGCCTGGAAGAACCGGGCACCGTTCCCATCCCTCGCAGCGTCGTCCGCGCGAACCATGCGCGACGAAGGGCTCGATGCCTCGTCGGAGACGGTTTCGAGCATTCTCCGCAGTCTGCCTTCGTCCTCTTCGTTCGAGCTCAGCAGACGGTGGCAAGCCCGGAGGTAAGGGGTCAAGCTGCGCGCGGATCCGCTCTCGCTCGCGGCGCGCTCGAATCGTGCAGGGTCTTGCAGCTCGGCGTGAAAGCGCGCGCGGCGGGCGCTGCTCATAGTGCGAGCTTCTGGGCTCAGGCCCGGCACGTCGGAGTCAAACGCCTCGATCGCCCGTTCGAGCTCGTTTGCGAGTGCAGCGGCTTCAGCAAGCGTCCATCGCGAAGCCACGTCGACCGCCCCCTCGAGGAGTGTGACCAGTTCTTTCGGACCCCCGGTCCTCATCCGCACACACGCAGCCGTGCGGAGGAGTGCCGCGGCGACTGGCGCGGGGGCGACTTCGGCCGCTTGGTGCAGCGCTTCTATCGCCGGTTCCCAGGCTCCGAGCGCTCTAGACACCCGGACTACGCCGAGGTGCGCCGCAAGTCGCGACGGACTGAGCTCGAGAACGCGCTGATACGCGCGTTGAGCGGATTCGAGGGCTCCGGCATCCTCCATGAGCTCCGCAGCGTGCAAGTGAATGAGACCGCGAGCTTCGGATTGCGGCCAATGTTCAGCCGCAGAGCTGAGGGCGTCGGCTGCACCTCCGGCGTCGCCACGCGCCATTCGCGCGGATGCTAGCAAGACCAGCGCCGAGAAGTCTTCATCCCGAAGCGCTACAGCATGCGAAGCCGCCTGCTCCCCAGCGGCTGGATCGCGGAGCTTCCAGAGCTGAATGCTCGCGAGCAGCTTGAGTGCGGAGCCTCGTTCCGAGCTGCTCAGCTCGAGGCCCGCTTCCTTTTCGAGGGCGTCGGCCGCGGCCGGCCAGTCCTCGCGGTTCATCGCGCATCGCCTCATCGCACGCACGACGACCACGTCGCGTGCATCTGCACCCAAGGCCATTTGGTAGTCACGTTCCGCGGCCTCGGCGTTGCCAAGCCGCTCGTGGAGCTCAGCTGCAGACGTGAGTAGTCTCGCTTTCGCCGAACCGACCGCGCGGCCCGCGAGCGCTTCGAGCAGTTCGATGCGTCGCTTCTTGGCTTCGGGGCGCTCACCGACCAGCGGCAAACTCTCGTCCCGGGAGCGCACCTGAAATACGGTTCGCTGTGCCGCCTGGGCCCCCGAATCCGAGGGGTCGGGGGGGCGGCTGACCCGCTTCGCTTGAGGTCCCGTTCGTGTCTCCACGAAGGTGTCGAGCAGGGTCGCGATCGCATCCTCGTCAAAGTCGAATGAAGGCGCTTCCGACTCCCGGCTTGCAGCGCTGAGGTCGTCTTCAGACATCGTTCCCCCAGAGCGGAGAGTCGGCGTGAATCCAGAATCTGAGAATGTCGAGCCCGCGCGGGGAGCTGCGCAGTGCGTTCAGCGAGGGGTTCCCGCCGAGAAGCTTGCTCAAAGCCACCGCGATGTTTCCCGACGTCAGCAATCCCGCACGGTCCGCGCTTCGCTGCAGACTTCGCGCAAACGTGATCAACGCCGGAGCTGTGAGCGTCGCGTCTCCCACTCGGTCCTTGACCGCCTTGCGGACGATTCGCCGCAGCTTGATCTGAGCTGCCGGTAGCTGAGGTCCCCCGGGGGCGAGCTCGCAACGCGCGGCTCGAAGAATGGCAGCGAGCTTGCCTGCAACTTTCTCCGGGGAATCATCGAGCAGTCGCGCAGCGCCGTGCGGCGTTCCCCAAGCGAGGCGGCCGGCTGCGAATCGGCCTGCGGCGTCGAGGCCTGCTTTCGATCCGCGCGGAACGACCCAGTCCACCGCCGAGTCGCCTAGCTCGGCCTCGAGCGTTGCATCGGGTTCATCGGAAAGCTTGACCAAGCCTGCGCGTGTGCCGAATCGCTGACAGATGCGCTCGAGCTCCGTGCAAATCGGATCGTCTGGCGCCGCTCTCTTCGTTCGCCATCGTGACTTCGTCAGCGCGGGACCTGCGCTACGGAGCACGTCTCGAAGCAACTCGTCAGCATTGACATCCCAGAGCGCGGCTACGGAGACTTGGTCGAGGTCGAAGTTGCTGACGCCCGAGCTCGGCGAAAGCCCCAGCGCGACCCGCGCGGCGTGAACCGCGGCGGTTCGTCGAGCGTCTCCTCGCCAGCTCGCGGCGTCGGCCAATCCTTCGAGAAGCGCGGCATCGAGGCGACCCTCGTCGATCCGTTGCCAGACGGCCTGCTCGAACGCCACGAGCGCATCGTTCCTCGCAGCGCCGTCGAGTAGCTCGATGAGAATCGAGATCGCGGCGGCATTCGTGGGTTCCGCATCGAGAGCCCGCTGGTAGGCGTCGATTGCGGCTCCGCGGTTCTCGAGCTCGAGCTCGAGGGCGCCGATGCGCGTCCAAATCTGGGCGTCGGCGAGGTCGAGGGCTTCGATCGCGCGCAGCTCCTGGAGCGCTTCGGACTTCGCTCCGAGGTGCGTTTCGAGGAAGTCTGCAGCGCCGAGGTGCGCCACACGTCGCTGTTCCTCTGGAATACCGGCCATCGCCAAGCTTCGGAGGCAAGCGACGGCCTCCGCCCATTGCTCGAGCGAGACGTGGATTTCGGCGGCCAAGGCCAGAGCCCCTGGATGGTCGGGTTCCGAGGCGATGAGCTCGTCCAGCACTTCGAGTGCGCCAGGCCGGTCGCTGAAGCCGCGGAGAAGTCGGGCACGCTCGTACAAGAGCTCTTGACGGTCTTCCGGATCGCTGAGCGCGAGCCGCTCCGACACGAGCGTTTCGAGCGCTTCGGCATCCTCCTGCGCTGTCAGCAGGTCGTGCAATCGCCTGAACGCAACATCGCGGCGCGGGTCTTCGTGGAGAGCGGCGCGAAATAGGTCCCGGGCTTGCTGGTATTGCTCGAGGTGATCCAATCGCACGACGCCGGCCTCCTCCAAGAGATCGGCCTTGAGCGAACCGTCGACGAAAGGCGCAAGGCGCTCGCATGCCTGCGCGACCGAGGGCCAATCGCCCGCTTGCCGCGCTGCGTCTCGGAGCATCTCCCAGACGGAGAGGTCGTCCGGCCGCTCGTTCACGGCAGCGCTCAGCAAGGCCACGGCTTCCGCCCCCCGGTGTGCCTCGACCAGAGCACGGCAATACGCCGCGTCGAGTGCGCCGCGTCCAATCGCTTCGCTATGTCGTCTCTTGTGTTCGAGTGCGTGCGCACGAATCTCGGCGTCATCTCCAGGCGCGAGCGCCTCGTCGATCGCGATCGTAGCGTCGCTTTGCGACTCGGAGAGCACCCCGGCATCTTGCGCCAGCATGAAGATCTCGTCTGCCGCACCGGCTCCTTGCGCGATTCGTGTCGCCCGAAGCCCTTGGAGCAGCGCCGCGGCGCGGAGGCTCTCGCTTGGCGCCAGAGCCGCGAGCTGAAGCCAGGCGTCGCCGGATGACGAGCTCTCTTCAGCGAGCGACGCACGGAGTGCGCCGTAGGCGGTCTCAAACTCTTCAGCGATATTCTCAGAAGATTCACCGACGTCCGCAAGGACTTCCTCCGAGGCCGCCCTCTGCTCTGCCGACGTGAGCCGACGCGGCAAGGACATCAGGGCAACGGCGGCAGCAACCGCGCTGGTCGGATGCTCGAGGCCTCGTTCGTACGCGTCGCTCGTCTCTGCGCCGACCGTTTCCCGGAACGCGAGCGCGTCGCCCCGAAGCAGCGCGTAGAGCTCCGGTACGCCGCCGCCGAGATTGGACTCCGAGAGCCGTTCGTAGGCGCGCAGGGTCGCCTCTGCGTCCCCTCTGCGGCGAGCGATATCGAGAAGCGCCAAGGCCGGGGAGGGCGAGCTGGGGTCTTCCAAGACAGCCTGCTCATAAGCCTGCTCGGCGGCATGAAGGTTCTCGGATCGCTCCGCGGCCGCGCCAGCCAGAAGAAGTGACACCTCACCAAGCTGGGTCCCCGAGGGGCCTTGCACGCGCTCCCTTGCTAGCGACACCACGTCTTCGGGGTGCCCTCCCTCCCGCAATACCCCGTCGAGCAGGGATAGGACGTAATCATCATCTGGCGCCGCGGCAGAGGCTTGCCGAAGTACGCGCTCGGCCGCGCTCCAGTTCCCGCTTCGAGCATGGGCCTGCCCAGCGGCGCTCAGGTGCCCCAGCTTCGATTCGCCGTCGGTGGCTCCTGCCAGTGCTTCGTGGGCCTCGGCCAGCAAGGCCTCGTTGCCGGACCATGCGGCATGGGCCCGAGCAAGTCCGGGGGCCCATTCGCGGCTGTCTGGGTTCTGGACCGCATCGCGCAGCACGACCTGGGCTGGTTCGTCGGCGCTCGAGCCATGCTGGGTCACGTAGTACTCCGTGAATCCGATCGACGAACGCTCAGCGGGGTCGACTTCGCATTGGCTCAGCTCGGCGCAACGCTCGAGAATTCGATCGGGTTGCTTCGCGCGGAGCGCGGCACCCAAGGCTTCTCGAACGATCCGGGTCTTGGAGCCGCCGGCCGCCGCGATCGCCTTGCTGTAAAGGACCTGCGCATCCGGCTCGGTTCCTGGGCTGGAATTGGCGAGCTGGGCGGCGTGCCACAGGCATCGGGCGCGTGCTTCTCCTTCCGCGGATTCCGCACACTCCTGCAAGTGCTCGACCCGATCTGCGACGGAACCGGTCCGAATCGCGGCCACGTCGCGCGCCGCCTGCAGGTATTCGGATTGGGGAAACACGGTTGCAGCGTTTTGAGCGATCGCTTGGGTCTGCGAACCATCTCCTTCAGCGAGCGCACGGCGAAGCCCCTGCGCTACGAATGCCGGATCGCCGGGCGCGTTCGCCCGAAACCAGTCGCAGGCAGACTGGAACGCGAGATCATCGCCCCGCTTGTCCGCGAGTCGCAAGGATTTCAGTCGAATCGACGACCGATCCGGAAACAAGCGCAGAGCCGCTTCGATGTATTGCGCGGCTGAGTCTGCGTCGTCGAGTCGCACGTCGCTGCAGGCCGAAGCCTCTTGCCACAGGAACGCGGCCATCGGAAGTCGTTCCACCGGAGGAACCGGCAGCTCGAGTGGATCGGTCGGTTCGTCGCTTTCGCTTGCTGCCTCTAACAGGCGTGCCATCGAAGTTGCCGCGCGGATCAGCACGTCCCAGCGCCCGTGCTCTCTAGCGATTCGAAGCTGAAGCGAGCGTGCTTGCCAGAGCAGCGCGCGGGCTTCGCAAGCGTGCTCGAGTGCCTCTATCGCCTCTTCGGGACGCCCAGCTTCGATTTCGCTCAATGCGAGGTCGACGAAGAGAGCAGCCGCAAGGCTTGGTTCGGATGCATGTAGAGCCTGTGTATGAACCGCGAGTCGAAGGGAATCCTGGTCTCCGCGCGCTTCGGCCAGCCATTCCATGATGAGGGCGGGCACCGCAGGCTCCGGAGAACGCGCGATGGCCTCGCGCAGATGAGATGCCCAGTCCTCGGACCGGAGAGCGAGATCCAAAAAGGCCCCGGCGCTGACGGAGGGGCTCGTAGCATGTGCGGCGAGCGACGAGGTGATGGCGCTCGAATCGCAGCCTATGTCCCCCCGTTCAGCGAGCCGAAGCTGGGCGATCAAGGCTGGCTGAAAGCTCGGAGCCGAGGCGTACGCCTCGCCGTAGCAGCTGAACGCCTCGGAAATTTCTTCGAGCTCGTGCTCGTGGAGCGCCGCCACTTCGTAGAGTATCGCGGCCTGTGTCCTGGGCTCGGTTTCGGATTCGAGCTCACGGCGCAGGTTGACGATGCGAGACTCGACCAGGTCTCGCTTACGCGCAACCTCTCCCGGGCTCGGTGGCGGCTTACCCATCATCGGCCGCCCCGGTTACGCCAGTGTCCAGCCGCCGTCGATGACCATGACATCCCCCGTCACGTAGTCCGATTCGTCCGACGCCAAGAAGACTGCACCGCCGGCGATGTCCCGCGGCTGACCCACACGGCCTGCCGCGGTTCGATTGACGATGCTCGAACGAATCTCGTCGTTGTCCACCAAGACTTGAGCGAACTTCGTTTCGATCAGGCCTGGCGCGATTGCATTGACCCGAATGCCTGCACCCCCGAGCTCCATCGCCAGGGTCTTCGTCATCGAGATGACCGCGGCCTTGGTCATCGCGTAGACGCCTTGCATCGGGGCCGCCATGAGGCCCACGACACTGGCGACGTTGACCACCGACCCCCGCGCTTTTCGTTGCTGCAGGTGCCCAGCTACCAGCTGGATCATTCCGAAGTAGCCCTTCACGTTGACCTCGAAGGTCTTGTCCCAGGCGCCTCCGTCGATTGTCAGCATTGGGCCGAAGTGTGGGTTGGTCGCGGCATTGTTCACGAGGATGTCGACCTTGCCGTAGGCTTTCAGCGCCTTCTCGAGCATGTCCTCGCGCTGGTCGCGGTGACCCACGTGACAGGCGATCGCCGTCGCATCGCCTCCCTTGTCGCGAATTTCACCCGCAACGGTCTCGAGGCCTTCGATCTTGCGGGAGACAAGGACGACTTTGGCTCCTTCCTCGGCCATCTGGGTCGCGATCGCCGCACCGATTCCCCTGCTTGCCCCCGTTACGATCGCCACCTTGCCCTCTAGGCGCTCAGCCATGCCGTCCCCTCCTTTGCTCAGAGACGTATAGCGCTCAGCAGGGTGGTTTTACCAGTGCCATCTGCACGGGGGTTGCGCAGGTCCACGACTGAGCAAAACTGAGGCTTTGCCCGTTTCGCTCGAGGGGTCGTTCTGACGCTGTTCTACGCCATCACCTCTGTCATCGTGGGTTTCATCGCGGTGGTCTGGGGAGCGGATCGTTTCGTTCATGGAGCGGCGGGTTTGGCCAGCAACCTTGGACTGAGTCGCCTCGTCATCGGTCTCACGATCGTTGCTTTTGGCACCTCCGCGCCGGAGATGTTGGTTTCGGGCATGGCCGCGGCCGCCGGAAGTCGCGAGATGGGCATCGGCAACGCGATTGGCTCGAACATCACCAACGCCACGCTCGTGCTGGGCGCAGCGGCATTCGCGCAGCCGCTCAGTGTTCACTCGAGGCTGTTGATTCGCGAGATTCCGGTCTTGTTCCTGATCATGGGGCTCGCCTGGGCCTTTCTCTGGGACGGAGAGCTGAGCCGGGTCGAAGGTTTCGTCTTGTTCGCGGGTATGTTCGCTTTGATCGTTTGGATTAGCTTGCAAGGCCGTGAAGAGCGGTCCCGAGACATCAGCGATCCAGCGTTGGCCTTCGAAGACGATCAGATCCCGAGCTCGCTCCCTACACCGAGGGCCGTCGCCGTCCTTTCGGTCGGCCTTCTCGTCCTCTTGGCCGGATCTCGCGTCCTCGTCTGGGGCGCTGTCGGAATCGCCCGCGACCTTGGCGTCAGCGAGCTCGTGGTCGGTCTCACTCTCGTGGCGCTCGGGACGAGCCTTCCTGAGCTGGCTGCTTCGGTTGCCGCGGCCCGCCGGGGAGAACCGGACATTGCGGTGGGCAATGTCGTCGGCTCGAACATGTTCAACTTGCTCGGCGTGCTCGGGCTTCCCGGGATCATTGCTCCCGGCGAAGTCGACCGCTCCGTCATCTTCCGAGACTTCCCGATCATGGTAGGTGCGACCCTTCTACTCCTCTTGATGGCGGTCAACGAGCGGAGCCACATCGGTCGCAAGCGGGGCGCCGCCTTGATTCTCGTCTTCGTCTTGTATTTCGTGATGCTCTTCTGGAACCCGTCGCTGCCGCACATGCCGTCCTAGGCGTCGCGCGTCCATACCAACGTCATGTTGTTCGCCGGCATCTGAACGCGCTCCTCCAGTGTAAACCCCGTCCGGTCGGCGAGCTTGGTCAGCTCATCGATGTCGCGGACGCCCCAACGCGGGTTGCGCGATCGAAGGCTCTCGTCGAACGCTGCGTTGCTCGGTGCCGTGTGTTCGCCATGAAGCCGATAAGGGCCGTAGGTAATCAGTGGAGCGCCAGGCGCGAGCAGCTTGCGCGCGCCTTCGAACAAGGCCTCGCTGGTTTCCCATTCCGAGATGTGGATCATGTTGATGCTGAGCACGGCATCGGCTTCTGCGAGAGGCCATGCCGGCCAGCGCACATCGAGCTCGAACGGCGCGAGGAGGTTGCTCCGGTCAAGCTCGGCGACCCAGGCTCCGATGCTCCGCAGGGCATCGGGCGAGACGTCGCTCGGTTGCCATCGAAGGGCTCGAAGCTGCTCCGAGAAGAAGACCGCGTGCTGACCTGTTCCACTCGCGACTTCGAGAACCAGGCCTCGGGGCGGGAGCACTCGCCGAAGCACGTCGAGGATCGGTTGCCGATTGCGCTCGGCCGCAGGCGCGAATCCCTTTGCCATCGTATCGACATAGCTCATAAGTTCCGGTCATCGAAGCAGACACACCGGATTGGAATGGACGCGCAGGTTGGGGGCTGGTCGTGGCGCTTTGCCTCGGCGCGCCTTGGCTCACGCGTGGCTTGCTCTTGCGCGAAAAGGGGATGCTCCTCGCCCTGGCCGATCTCCGAGGGTTTCTCTCCGACACGTCCATCGCCTTGCTCGTGATGGGCGCTGTAGGCCTGCTCTTCTCCCTCGGCCGCTACTGGGGCAGAGCGCTCGGACTGCTGGTCCTCATTGCGTTCGTGGTGCTGAGTTTCGCCATGTACGAGTTCATCTCGGTATTCGATTCTCTTTATGCGCTCAGCCATGCAGGCTTTTTGACCGATTCGGTCTTCCTAGGTGGTTCAGCGGGTCGTCTGGCGCATCCGTTTGTTTTTGGCTCATTCCTGGTTCTCGCGATTTTCGCGGCGTTCTCGGCACGTCGCCCGAAAGAGCGTTGGTGGCGCTGGTGGGGGCTCGCGTTCGCCACGAGCGTGCTCGGCCAGGTAGCCATTCCTTGGTCACATCAGCAAGACGAGTGGCGTCAGCGTCACGCGGTCTACGCCAACCTAGCGATCGTCGGGGCCTCTCCGAACGAAGAATCAGGAACGATCAGCGCCGAAGTACGAGACGTCTTTCGAAGCAATCTGCATGGCGAGCGCTGGATCGGTCCATTTCTCGATCGGCCGAACGTCCTGCTGATCATGGTCGAAGGAGCTTCGGGCGCGTACCTCCCCTCGGTCGCGGCCGCCCAAGGCGTCGAGAGCACGACGCGGATGCCCAGGCTGGACGCACTGGCGCAGGAGCACATCGTCTTCACGCAAGTGATTTCCCATCAAAGGCAAACCAACCGCGGAGAGTACGGAATTCTATGCGGGGACTACCCCAAGCTCCTCACCGACCAATCCAAGATGAGCGAGCAGGCCTACGGCTCGGCGCGCCTGTGCCTGCCCCAAGTCTTGCGCAAGCTCGGATACAGCACCGCGTACATACAAGCAGCCCCGCTCGGATTCATGCTCAAGGACCAGTTCATGAAGAAAGCGGGCTTCGACCAGCTCGTCGGAGATCCCTGGTTCGAGAAGAGCTATGCCCGCACCGATTGGGGCGTCGACGACAAAGCGTTCTTCGAGCAGTCCATCGAGAAAGTGGTCGCGCTTCACGAGGCGTCGGCGCCGTTCTTCGCCACGCTCCTGACGGTAGGCACGCATCATCCCTTTACGATACCCGCAGATGCGGGCGGTGACGGTGCACGATCCAGGCAGGAGCGCGCCTTTCTCTGGGCCGACGACGCGCTCGCCGTGTTCCTCGATGAGCTCCAACGACGAGGCGTGCTCCGCGACACGGTCGTGATCATCACCTCGGATGAATCGGCCGGCCTGGCGCGCGCGGAGAGCGCAACCCAGAGGCTGCTCTCTCAAAGCTGGTCGTTCGTGGTGGTGATGCTGCCGATCCCGCAGCGAAAACGAATCGACACGCTCCAGGCCCACGTCGACACTGCGCTTTCTGTGACCGATCTTCTAGGAATCGAAGGTGAGGCGCGGCAGTTCTTGGGACGAAGCTGGTTTCGCGACTACGCCGTGCCCCGACGGCTCTTCGCAGGAAACACTTACGCACGTCGCGTGATCATGTGGGAGGCATCTGGCAGCGCCGTCGTCTGCAGCGAGTCCTTCCAAGATTGTACGCGGACCATTCCGGAGCGAAGCCTGGTATTCGGACCGAGTCGACGGAGCGAGCCTGCCGATGGGCGTGAGCGGCAGCTCTTGGCGGAGGTCGCGCGCCTGACCCGCTCGGGCCGTCGAGACATGACGCAGACCGAAGCACTCGATCTGCTCGCCCAAGAGGAAATCACCGTGAGGGCCTCCGACGGAAAGAAGCTTCTCATCGGCGGCCAGTATCTACGCGTTCCCGCGGGAACGAACCTCGAAGTGGTGCTGGACCTCGAAGTTCTCGGTGATGAAGCCGTGGTCGACTTTCACCAAGATGTTTTCCTGAACGGCTACTCCAAGTTCGAGCGCAAAGGTTTCCTGGTTCGAAATGGCGAGCGTTGGAAGCTTCGCTACGAGATCGGGGTCCCGGACGACTCCGGTCAACTGGTGGTTCAGCTCTATGCGACTACGGTCGCCGGACAGGCCGCACGCATTCGATTCAATGAAGCGCGTCTCGGGATGAGCCGGGCCGCGATTCGCTCGGAGTCCGTGCGCGTCATCGAGGATTCGACGTCGCAGCCGGATCCGCGCTGAGCTGGAGCCTGCACCGAATTCGCCTGAGCTGCTCCTGTTCCCAGCGCTCGAGCTCGCTTCGAAGGAGCTCGGCACGTTCCCGATTTCCGACGCCTTGGCTCGAGCGCTCGCCGGGATCGAGCTCGTGATCGTAGAACAGAGTCGCGTCTGCGCCTCGATGGTGAATCAGGCGATACCGGTCCTGGGTGATCGCGCCCTTTGGTTCGTAGCCTTCGCTGCTCTGACGAATGCTGCGAAGTCTGGCGCGAATCGCGGAGTCATCGAGCGCCGGAAGCCGAAAGCTCTCGAAGAGCTGTCGGCCGCGGACCGGAAAGGCTTCGGAGAACGTCGGCCTGCCCACCTGGTTAGGGTCGAGCGTGAACAGGCTCTCAGCGGCGATGTCGCTCGGCAGGGGCAATCCGAGGAAATGAAGAACGGTAGGTGCGACGTCTGCCAGGCTCACACCGACAAGGGGCGCGGCGGGCACTAGGTCCGAATGCCAGAGCATGAGGGGCACGTCGATCATCCATGCATTCAAATAGACGTGGTGGCCCCAGTACGAGCGCTCGCCAAGGGCTTCTCCGTGATCTGAGAAGAAAATGACCAGGGTGTCGTCCAGCCAATGTTCCTGGTCTAGGTAGTTCATCAAGCGTCCGAGCTGCCGATCGAAGTATGCGACTTCGCTCAGGTAGGCATTGCGCTTGCCCTTGCCGAACGAGAAGTCGGATTGGGGCACGTACGGATCATGCGGAGAGTAGAAGTGGAGCCAGGCCATCACCGTCGCGCCGTCATTCCGCGCTTGCCTCAGCCGTTCGATCAACGCGTCGGTCGCCGCCGCATCGCTAGGTGCGAACTCGGTCTCGACTCCAGGCGCCAGAAACTGCCCGACGATCGGAAGGCGAAACCAGCTCACGTCGGGCAAGATGGCCACTTGCCGGTCGATGATCGCCCGCGTCCGGGTGAAGATCGTCTCTGGAAGCGAGGGAGAGAGATAGAGCTCGGCGGGGCTCAAGCCCGTAAACGCGCTGCCTACGGCGAACAGCGTCGCCGGGTAGGTCGACGTGGCGTTCTCGAATGACACGGCGGTTCTTGCCCAGCTCGACAGCGCTGGGGTCACGGCCCGCCCGTTGACGATGCCTCCCACGACGTCCTTTCGGAGGGCATCGACCGTGATGACGATGACGTTTCGACGTCGCTCGGGCGCGATACCGATGGCTGAGGTTTCCAATGAAGGTCTCGGATCCGGGCAGGCGACACCGTTCACCACCCAGTCTTCGTCGGTTCGAAACTGCGGCAAAACGTAGACGGTGGTCAACGCACCCGCTCGGCTTTGCGCGATGACCTCACGTTGACCCGTGGCCACCATCGATGGATCGAAGCGCGAGCCCGCGCCGCAGAGTAGACATGCCATTGCCGCGCCGAGCACGAGCGGCCGATACCGTGATCGACGGAACAGTCGGTACACGACGGCGGCGCCGAGAACACCCGCCGGAAACACGAGCTGCGCCATCGAGTAGTCGTAGGCTCGGTAACGCACGATCGCGGAGGTGAGCAATGCGACTGCGGTGAGCGTGAGAGCAAACCAGGCTGTGAGCGGGATGCGATCTTGGATTCGCGAGCCCAGGAGCAGCCAGAGCCAGCCTCCTCCGCATGCTGTGGCCACTGCCGCGAGCATGCCGATGCGCGCGACCTCGCGCTGCTGATGAAGCAGCCAATATGGCCCCGAGAGTAAGAAGTCCGTGTGCTCCCAGGCGATCAGGCTCGAAACCGAGATCACCGCAAGCGTCGAGACGAAGACGACGGCGGTCGACGATGTGGCGACGCGCGATGCGGCCCCTAGGACCAAGCCGGTCGGGATCGAGCCGATCAAGGCAAGCCAGCAGAGCTGGCTGAGCAGCGCGAACGAGACCTCGCCCTCCGGAAGGAGGCCCAGCAGCAAGACTGCGGTGCATCCGAGATAGGCCGAGGCCCAGAGCTCGAGAGGCGAAGTCCATGGACTAGTCCGCATCGAGCGCTGCCACCTTTTCATCGAGCGCTTGCTCGGATGCGATCTGCCGGCTCGCGCGGATTGGAGGCTCGAACGCGCTTCGAAGGAGCCGCCATCGCAGATCGAAGGGAAGCGGAGTGAGGCCCCAGATCTCGATGTCGCGGCCTTCGCTGCGGAGGTCGAGCATGAAGTAATCTCCGTACTGCCGGTATGGATGCCTCGACGCGAAAGCGGCACGCTCCTCGTCGGAGAAGGCATCGACCGCGGCGATGAAGACCCAAGCTTTGGCCCCCTGGCCGTTTGGGATCTCCTTGCGCGGGTGCTGCGACCAGCGATGAGTCACCCGATCGAGGGTGATGTCGAATCGGGGTTCCAAACGAAGCGGCTTGAGGCTGGTATGAAGCTGGACGCCCGTGTCTCGATCGGTCCAGGCTTTCACCATCGTCGCAAACCGCAGCTCCGGCCGTCCCGAGTCGTAAGTGTCAACCGCTCCGCGGACCGGAGTGAAGAACCACATCGAGCCGCCGACGTATCGCGCCTCGGGCACGATTTGAACGATTCGGATCGCGAGCGGGACCAGCAGCAGCAGTACACTCCAACCGGCCGCTGCACCGGCCCGTGCGCGAATCCATCGGGCCATCGTGAAGAGTGAAGCGGTGACCGCAATTGCCACGGCAGGGAGCATCGGCCAGGCCCAATACGAATGAACGATGGCGCTCCAGCGAAAGGTCCAGTAGTGAACGAGCCCAGCGAACAGAAACGCGAGCGGCACCAAGTCCCGTGCGCGCGCGGTACCCCGAGCCAAGCGCAGCAGCCACGTCCCGGCCCAGGCCGCTGAGATTCCGAGAATCGGGGCCGTGAACATCAGCTCTGGCACCACCAAGAGGTGCGTTCGAAACCGGTCCCAGGAGAGCGCGCGCCGTGCATTGAACGTGCCAGTGAGCTCGTCCAAGTTGCCCGTCAGCAGCTCGACCAAGGCAAAATGGCCGACGAACCAGAAACCGATCCAGACGCAGAATACGAGGAGCTGCGCGAATGGCTCGGAGCTCTTCTTGACGCTGTATGCCCAGTGCAGGGCGATACAAAACGCGATGTAATAGGCGGGCCAGTCCCAGGTCGCCGCGATCGCGATCACGACGAGGAAGAAGACGAATCGCGGCCAGGGCCAGAGCTTGCCGCGGGGGCGCTGAACGTAGAGGTACAGCGCGAGCAGCGACCAGAAGATGAAACCAGCCGAGTGGTTGGCCATGTTGATGTAGATCGCGTTGATGGGAAGTGCGACGTAGAGCGCCGAGGCGGCGAGGGCGTGAGCGTCGTCCCAGAGCCTCCGTACGACGGCGAAGAGCATGATGAGCGCGGCGACGCTCCAGAACCCCGCGACGAGACGAATCGAGAGCTCACGGTCGCCGAAGATCTTGACGCTCACGACGTTGTGCAGGTGCAGGGCAAGCGGTGCGTGCGTGTAGAGTTGCTCCGGTTTCGGAGGTACGTTTGCCGTGTCGTACTGAAGCGGGAAGAGAACATCCCAGCGCAGGGTATTCCGCGCAGCATTCTGGTACGCGGCTCCGTTCCAGCCGTTGTGGCCGCGCGTCCATTGGTCGGCAACGCCCCAGACGGCCAGTAGCACTTGCACCGCAAGCACCAGGCAAAAGGCAATGCGAATCGGCCTTCGCCTCTCGCCGACGCGATCAAGGCTCATCCCGGCACAGTATGGCCGGTCCGGCCGCGCCCGTCAGCTTTCGAGGAGCCGGCGCGCGACCACGTGCGCTTGAATCTCGTTGGCGCCTTCGAAGATGCTGAGGACGCGTGCATCCACCAGCAGGCGTGAGGCCGTGTACTCCTCAGCGTATCCGTTTCCGCCGTGGATTTGGACGTTGGCATCCGCAGATTCCCAAGCCGAGCGGGTAGCCAAGAGCTTGGCCATGCCAGCTTCGAGGTCACAGCGCTTCTCCTGGTCCTTCTCGCGGGCGCTGAAGTACGTGAGTTGCCGTCCGGCCTGGATGCGACAGATCATGCGGCCGATCTTTCGCGCCACACGAGGGAACTGGAAGATGGGGCCGCCAAACTGCTCGCGTTCGGTCGCGTAGAGGATCGCATCCTCGAGAGCTGCCTGGGCAACGCCCACTCCTCGAGCGGCCGTCTGAATGCGGGCGCTTTCGAAGGTTCGCATGAGTTGTTTGAATCCGGCGCCTTCTTCGCCGCCGAGCAGCGAGTCCGCAGGGAGCTCGAAATCCTCGAAGCTCAGCTCGTACTCCTTCATGCCACGGTAGCCGAGCACCTTGATCTCCGTACCGGTTAGGCCTTCGTCCACGAACTCCGCTTCGCCGTCTTCGCCAGTCCGTCGGGTCTTTTCGGCGAGGAACATCGAGAGGCCTTTGTAGCCGGGTTCGTCCGCATTCGTGCGCGCGAGGACCGTCATCAAGTCGGCCCGAACTGCGTGTGTGATCCACGTCTTCTGACCGTTGATCACGTAGCTCCCGTCTTGCTGCTTGACGGCGCGCGTGCCGAGATGCGCCAGGTCAGAGCCGGTGTTCGGCTCGGTGAACACTGCGGTCGAGAGAACTTCGCCCGAGGCCAGCTTCGGGAGCCACTTTCTCTTCTGCTCCTCCGTGCCGCCGCCCATGATCAGCTCAGCCGCAATTTCCGAGCGTGTGCCGAGCGAACCGACGCCGATGTATCCTCGCGAAAGCTCTTCGGTGACCACGCACATCGCGACTTTGCTCATGCCCAGGCCGTCGTACTCCTCCGGAATCGTGAGCCCGAAGACGCCCAGCTCGCTCATCTGATCGAGGATGTCCATCGGAATTAGTACGTCGTTGCGGTGGATGTCCTGCGCGCGCGGGATGACCACCGCATCGACGAACTTGGAGAACTGCGAACGAATCTCGTCGAGCATCTCGTCGCCGTAACCCGGATTTGGGAAGCCGTGATTCCGCGCATGTGTGGCGAGCTCGATGTAGACTTGGCCGTTCGAGTGCTCGTTTGCGAAGGCGACCACGTTCGGCTTGAGGACGGTTTCTCGCAAGTCGCCGTCGGTGATCCCAACCTCGCTCAGGCTGATGCTTTCGCACGGGCCCAGGTCGACGCCCCCGACGATCGAGCGAGCAACCTCTCCGATGTAAGCGCGCGCAACCTTGCCTTCGTATTCGCCGCCGACTCGTTCGGCCCAGTCGGCGAGCTGCCGGCATGCCTCGAGCTCCGTTGCGAGGTACGCGACTGCGTGCGCGGCCAGCTGGTGTTGATTCAGCTTCTTGGCGCTGATGCGCTCGCCATCGGAGACCAGCGCTTTGACGTTGTCGTGTGCCCGCTTGTAGACGCCCTCGATGGCGTTGATGACTTCCTGCATGGCTACTCCTAACCGTTTGCGATCGCAGCGAGGGTTTCCTCGAGGTTCTTCAACCCTGGCCGAGGCGCGCCGACGAGACACGCGACCGTGCCGTGTAGCTTGTTTTCGTACATGAGCTGGTGTGCCTTCGGGATTTCGTCCCAGGTGAAGAGTTGCGTCATGACCGGCTTGATTTTGTCCTGAATGACCAGGCGATTCGCACGACTTGCGGAATCGGCGTCGGCGAAATGCGAGCCAATGATCGATTTCTGCCGCATCCAGAGGTGCCTCACGTCGAAGTTGAGGTCGTAGCCCGTGGTCGCACCGCAGATGACGATACGCCCGTACTTCGAGGCGAGAAACACGCTCGCAGGGAAGGTCGCTTTCCCAACGTGCTCGAACACCACCTCGGGGCCTTTGCGCTCACCTAGGATCTCCCAGATGCGCTTGCCGAAGCCCTTGAGGTCTGCGTTGTGAGCCTTTTCCTCTTCCGGCGTCATGCCGTCCTTGTACTGAAGCGCCGGGAAGTCCTTGCGGTTGATGAAACCATGCGCTCCGAGCTGCATGACGAGCTCCGCCTTGTCGTCACTCGACACGACTGCGATCGCGCGAGCGCCCATCAGTTTGCAGAGCTGCACGGCAAACACCCCGAGGCCGCCGCCGGCCCCCCAGATGAGGACATCCTCGCCTGGCTGAACCTTGGCCCGATCGACCAGCATGCGGTGAGCCGTGTAGTACGTGAGGCCATAGCTCGAAGCCTCTTCCCAGCTGAGGTGTGCCGGCTTCGGAAGGACCTGCTGCGCCTGGACCTTGGTGAACTGCGCAAACGATCCATCGGGTGTTTCGTAGCCCCAGATGGTCTGCAGGTCGTTCGTGCCCGGGTTGACGAGATGGTTGCAGTGCAAGACGACTTCATCGCCGACTTTGTGATCGTGGACCCCGGGGCCGACCGCCCAGACGACGCCCGACGCATCCGATCCAGCGATGTGGTAGTCGAGACCATGCCCCTTGAGGATGTTCACCGGCTTTCCGAGCCCCGCCCAGATCGCGTTGAAGTTGATGCCGGCCGCCATGACCTGCACGAGCACCTCGCCGGGCCCGAGATCCCAGACGCGAGCCTCTTCCTCCTTGAAGGATTGCATCGGCTCGCCGAATCGTTCGGGTCGAATGACGAAAGCGTGCATCTTCTCAGGCACGACGCCTAGCTCTGGGATTTGGCCGATCGGTACGATGTTTGGACGTTCACTCATGTCTTCCTCATGGGGTCTTGCCGAGCGCTGCTACATAGTCCCGGCTCAAGTCTTCGCAAAGGCTCAATGGCGTTTCGCGGCGGTCGAGGTCTCGTTCGGCGCGGGCCTTCAACGTATCCCTCCCACCTAGGGTCGAAATCCCATGTTCGCCATGTTTCCGGGCGAAAAGGTCGAGCGCCCAGTGCACCTCGCCCTGTCTACGACGCACGCTCAAGGTGGATTCGAGGTGCCGCCGATGCCGATCGAGCGCTTCGACCAATGCGTCGATACCCGTGCCCGCAGTCGCGCTCGTGGCTACGATTGGCGTCTCCCAGTCGGCGTCCTGGCCGCCGTCAGCCCCCACTGCATGTGCGGTTCGAAGTGCGCCGTGGAGGTCGGCGACGGCGCGTCTCGCCAGCTCCTCATGATCGGCCTTGTTGACGACCAGAATGTCGGGGATTTCCATGATCCCTGCCTTCAGAAACTGAAGCACGTCGCCGCTTCCCGGCTGGATGACGAGCACTACCGTGTCCACGACGTGGACGATGTCGATCTCGGATTGCCCGACGCCCGTAGTTTCGACCACGACCATGTCGTAAGCAGCTGCGAGGACGCGCACGGCGGAATTGGCGGCGTACGCCAGGCCGCCCACTTCCCCGGCTGTCGCCAGTGAGCGAACGAACAAGCCCGCGTCGCCCGGGTCGAAGCTCATCCGCGCGCGGTCGCCGAGCAACGAGCCGCCCGAGCGGACGCTCGAAGGATCCACGGCGACAATACCGACGGTGCGGCCGTGTTGCCGTAGTCCGCGGGCGAGCGCCGACGTCAGCGTGCTCTTTCCGACGCCAGGGGGACCTGTGAGTCCGACGCGATGCCCTGCGGCCGCCTTGGGCGCGTCTTTGAGCGCGGCCAGCAGCGCAGCGACCTGCGCCTGTGAACCGGGTCGGCGATCCTCGACGAGATTCAAGGCACGGGACACCGCGGCTTTTTCCGAGGACATCACGTGCTGCGCGTGCTCGGTAGGATCACTCGGCGGCATGCTGGCGGTCCACCAGATCGATCAGATCACTCATGATTTTGTCTAGCTCGAAGTCCTTTGGCGTATAGACAGCCGCAACTCCTTCGCTCCGAAGCCGCGCCGCGTCGGCCTCTGGAATGATTCCGCCCGCGACGACCGGGATGTCGCCGAGACCCGCCTCGCGAAGTCGTCGGACGACCTCGGGAACCAGGGCGAGGTGGGAACCGCTCAGGATGCTGAGGCCGATCAGATGTACGCCTTCTTCGAGCGCCGAAGCCACGATCTGCTCGGGAGACACACGAATCCCCTCGTACACGACGTCGAAGCCGACATCGCGCGCCTTGATCGCGATCTGCTCGGCGCCATTCGAGTGACCATCGAGCCCCGGCTTTCCGACCAAGAGCTTCGCCCGCCGCCCCATTCGCCGTTCGAGCTCGCTCAGACGCCTCCGCAGACGCGCGACGTTCTCGGCGGCCGGCCCCGTGCCGGAAGTCTTCACCGTGGCTCCAGCCACGCCGGTTGGCGCGCGGTACTCGCCCCAGACTTCGCGAAGCGTGTTCGCCCACTCGCCGGTGGTCACACCCGCATGCGCGGCTGCGATCGACGGGGCCATCATGTTTTCTTTGGTTCGGGCCACGCGTTGCAGCTCCGCCAGTGCTCGGTCGACGGCGCCCTGGTCTCGCTCTTCCTTCCAGCGGGCGAGGGCGGCGCGCTGGCTGGCATCGACCTCCGGATCCACGGTCAGAATCGCTTCATCGAGATTCTCGGTCAGGGGAGAGGGCTCGCCTTCGATGAACTTGTTGACGCCGACGACGATCTGATCGCCGCGCTCGATCGCACGAAGCCGCGCAGCGTTCGACTCGACCAGCTTCTGCTTGATGTAACCAGTTTCGACCGCTTCCACTGCCCCGCCCCGCTTGAGCACTTCTTGTACCTCAGCCCATGCGGAGTCGATGAGCCGTGCAGTCTGCGCCTCGACGACCTTGCTGCCGTTGAAGAGGTCCTGGTACTCCAGGAGATCGCTTTCATACGCCAGAATCTGCTGCGCTCGAAGCGACCATTGCTGGTCCCAGGGCCGTGGCAGGCCGAGCGCTTCATTCCAAGCAGGCAACTGAATTGCACGCGCACGCGCGTCCTTGCTGAGCGTGACCGCCAGCATTTCGAGGACGATGCGGATGACGTTGTTCTCGGGCTGTTGTTCCGTGAGTCCGAGCGAATTGACTTGGACGCCGTAGCGGAAGCGCCTCTCTTTAGGATCGGTTACGCCGTAGCGTTCCCGCGTGACGCGGTCCCATAGTTCGACGAACGCGCGCATCTTGCAGAGCTCTTCGACGAATCGAATGCCGGCGTTCACGAAGAAGCTCATTCGCCCGACCACCTTGCCGAATTCGCTCTCTGGCACTCGGCCGGTCGCTTTGACGGCATCGAGCACACCGATCGCCGTGGCGAGGGCGTATGCGAGCTCCTGTGTCGGCGTCGCACCAGCTTCCTGTAGGTGGTAGCTACAGATGTTGATTGGGTTCCACTTCGGAACCTCGTCGACCGTGTAGGTGATCAGGTCGGTAATGAGTCGCATGGAGGCCGCCGGGGGAAAGATGTGCGTGCCCCGCGACAAGTACTCCTTGATGATGTCGTTCTGAGTGGTGCCGCGCAGAACGTGATGGTCGACGCCCTGGTCCTCGGCGACGGCGATGTAGAGCGACAGCAACCAGACCGCCGTCGCGTTGATCGTCATCGAAGTGTTCATCTGGTCGAGTGGCAAGCCATCGAACAGAGCGCGCATGTCCCCGACGTGTGAGACCGGGACGCCGACTTTGCCAACCTCACCACGGGCGAGCGGATCGTCAGCGTCGTAGCCAGTCTGTGTTGGCAGATCGAACGCTACGCTCAGCCCGGTCTGACCCTTGGCGAGGTTGGT
>DASRZF010000302.1:0-6002 GCA_035686645.1 Polyangiales bacterium | reverse complement strand
TATTCTCCTCGGCCCAGACGCCGGAAAGCCCCGAAGCGCCAATGTCCCACCCCGTCGACTTCGGCGGGATGACGATGTTGTCTTTGCCTTCGGGCGTCGAATCGGTGGGGTACTTGCCCCAGAAGTTCGTTTCTTCGTAGGTCGCCAGGCCGGTGTGGCTGTCCGTAGCGCCGATCATGCCGAACTTGTACGGATTGACGCCGACCTTGGCCTCGATCTCGAGGCCGCGGCCGAGCGCAGACCTCGCGTAGTCGCCGACCTTCGCACCCTTGACCTCGGCGTCTCCACCCTCCCAACTGAAGTGAGGGTCGGCTTCATCGTCTGCCTTCATCATATGCTCGTAGGTCTCGAAGTCGGCAAACTCATCGGTCGGTGAGAGCGAGGGGTGCGTTTCCGAATCTCCCTTCATTTGCGTCACCTCGAGCAGTGGCTCCCACTTCATCCGCGTGCGCGCGTACGCGGCGGTGATCGGTCGGCCTTCGCTATCGACCTGGTCGAACATCAAGCCGTTCGAGATGTTCGAGTTGTGAGGAATCGAAACGAATCGCGCGCCCGTTTCCTGGTTGGTTTTCTCGAGCCAAGCCCAGAGGTCTTCGGGCTTCGAGCTATCGAAGCTGTTGAAGGGGATGTAGTTTCGGGCGGCTTCACCATCCGGCGAGATAACGACGCGATGGAGGTTGTAACCGCCAGGCGTGGAGGTCCACTCCCATCCGATGAAGGTCGTGAACGTTCCCGGGTCGTCGTGCTGCTGACCCGCGTCGACGATATCGGCCCACACCGCCGCATTGATCTCCGGATTGGTCAGATCTGGATTCAGTCTTCCTGCGTTGGCGTCCTCTATCAGCTCCGCGAAGACGTTGAGCTCCTTGCCCTGCTTGAACCAACGGGCGAAGCGCTTCCCGGTCTTGGTCTTCGCGAGGAGGGGGTCGCCACTTATCACCCGCTGGATGATCCCCATGAACTCCCCGTGATCGGTGAGCGCGAGGAAGTCCAAGGGCCGAGACAGACGAACCTTCGCGCCGCTCCCAGGATGAATCGCGGGGAGCCCTTTCGCGAAGCGGTATGCCGTGTCCGGGTCCGCTGATTTGTTCCCCTGCAGGTACGCATCGGCCGAGTAGTTCGAGTGCAGGTGCGTGTCGCCCCAGTACACATTCGTTCGCTCTTCCACCGCGGCGGCGGTCGTGGGTGGAGGCGACGTGGTGCTTTCGGCGCACCCACCTAGAACGCACAGGCCCAACGTCAGGTTGAAAAGTCGAATCGTTCGCACGTCTCTTGCTCCGTCTACGAGTAGCGCCCAGTAGGCGCTATGGTTGACCGCACCTTGCGCGAGACTACGGATTTCTTTCGGTAGTGTCAACGCGACCATAAACGACGAGAAATCGAAGCTCCCCGCGAATCGCTTGTGGCAACCCGCTACGGCCAAGTGGTTCGCGATCGTGTTTGGTGGGTCGCTTCTCTGCGGGCTTGTGAGTAGCTCGCATCTGAGCGCGCAGCCCGCTGCGGAAGAAGAAGGCGCGGCGCTTCGCGAGCGGTCAACACGTTTCCGCACGAAGACCTCGACCTCCATGAGGAGGCATTCGAACCAACATCCGATTGTAGACTTATCTACATTTCCCAGAACGTGAACGAGCTAAATTCGTCGTTTTCGGTGGGAGGACAGGACCGCGTGCAACACTCGATATCAGTCTCAATGCTGCTTGTCTTCGTCGCGCTGAGCGCCTGTAGCGCGAGACGGCACGCACCCACTTACGAGGGCAAAGATCTCGCGCCCGACGTAGCGGGCAACTCGTCACCTGCAGCGGCAACGGCAGCGCTCAATGCGTCGGTACGAGAGCGCCTGCCGCTTTCCGACCAGCAAGACTTCGAGGATGCGAGACGTGGTTTGATCGCCAGCGACGATGAGCTCCGGGTGTCCACCGCAGCGGGGAAGCAGATCTGGAACATGCCAGCCTACGCGTTCATCGATGGCGATGCCCCGGCAAGTGTGAACCCGAGCCTGTGGCGGCAAGCCCAGCTGAACAAGATCCACGGCTTGTTCGAGGTGACCGAGGGCGTTTATCAGCTGCGCGGCTACGACCTCGCGAACATGTCTCTCATCGAGGGAGACACGGGTTGGATCGTCGTCGATCCCTTGACGGCCAAAGAGACCGCAGCGATGGCGATCGCTTTCGCGCGCAAGCATCTGGGCAACAAGCCGGTGTCCGCCGTGGTCTATACTCACAGCCACATCGACCACTTCGGAGGCGTGCTCGGGATCATCTCACCCGAAGAGGTCGCAGAACGGAACGTGCCGATCTTCGCGCCCGAGCACTTCGTCGAAGAAGCGACGAGCGAGAACGTGGTCGCAGGGGTAGCGATGGCGCGGCGCTCGATGTTCATGATGGGTCCGCGCTTGCCGAATACCGAGCGCGGTCATGTCGACACCGGGCTTGGAAAGCAAGTCGCCTATGGGACCTTCGGGCTCATCCCTCCGAACAAGATCGTCAGCGAGACCGGTACAGAGATCTCGATCGATGGTGTGAGGTTCATCTTTCAGAACGCGCCTGGTTCCGAGGCCCCCTCGGAGATGACGTTCTACCTGCCCGATCTGAAAACCTTTTGCGGGGCGGAAGTGGTGTCACACACCATGCACAACCTCTACACACTCCGAGGCGCAAAGGTCCGCGATGCGATCAAATGGAGCGGCTACATCGACGAGGTGATCGAGCTCTTCCCTGAAGTGGATGTCTACTTTGGCAGTCATCATTGGCCGATCTGGGGCCACGACCGCATCGTCGATTTCCTCGAGAAACAGCGCGACACCTACAAGTACATCAACGATCAGACCCTGCGACTTGCGCTGCACGGCGCCACGCCGCGCGAAATTGCCGAGAAGCTCGAGCTGCCCGAATCGCTTCGCACGTCCTTCGCGAACCGCGGCTACTACGGCACGCTCAAGCACAACGCGAAAGCGGTTTATCAGCGCTATTTCGGCTGGTACGACGGAAACCCTGCGAACCTCGACCCGCTCCCGCCTACGGAGGCCGGCGCGAAGTACGTGGAGCTGGCGGGTGGCGCAACGAAGCTCCTCGACCAGGCGCGAGCGGCGTACGACAAAGGCGAGTATCGGTGGGTTGCCGAGGTGGTCAACCACCTCGTGTTTGCAGACCCCGAGAATCAGGATGCCCGCGAGCTGCTTGCCAAGGCCTACGACCAATTGGGCTACCAAGCCGAATCCGGACCTTGGCGTGACGTCTACCTGACCGGAGCGTTCGAGCTCCGCCATGGTGGACCGGCACAGGGGATCGACCCAGCGGCCTCTATGGACATGATCAAGTACGCGCCTTTGGAGAGCTTTCTCACCGCCATGGCTGCGCGCATCGATGCCGAAAGAGCCGAAGGAAAGACGATGACCGTGAATCTCGTGCTCACCGACGTCGACGAGAGCTACGTCCTGGAGCTACAGAACTCGGTCCTGCGCCACGAGAAGCGCAAGCCCGACCCGGATGCGAACGTGACGTTGCGCGTCACGCATGGTCTCTTTCTCAAGATGCTGACCGGCAGCGCGGGCCTCAAGGACACCCTGTTCTCCGACGACTTGACCATCGAAGGAAGCCGCCTCGATCTGCTGTCTTTCTTCCGACTGATCGACAAGCCAACGGGGACTTTCGACATCGTGATTCCGTAGCTCCCAAGCAGACTGCCCTTCAGCATCTGCTCCTCTTGTTTGCGTTGACGGTCTGCGTGTCGCGGCCGGCCGATTGCTCGGCCGCCTCGGGAGCATTGCCGGAGCGCTACTCGCCGTGGATGTCGATCGGTCCGACCTCGTAGGGATTGAAATCCTCGACCTCGGCAGCGCTCTTGGTGCCAGGCAGGATCTCGAAGCCGATTTCGAAGTCGACCATGGTCGACCCGAGCTTCTTGAGAATGGACGCGTCGCCGCGGACCTTCGCGGTGCCATCGGCGATTTGAGCCGCGAGCGGCTTCGCACCCATCATCGTCTGCTCCAAGTCCGCTCGGTTGATGGTGAGGGTGAGATCCGCGTCTTCGGCCTGATAGCCTTTGATGTTGGTGAGCGTGGCGTTCGAGAGCTCGATCGCGAACTGCTCGCCGTTGTCAGGCGTCACCAGGTTGATCGTGTACTCCATGCCTTCGGCCTTTGTGCCATCCATCCTGATCCCGAGGAAGTCGAGGAAAAGCTCCGTCGACATGGCGCGCACGACGTCTGGGCCGGCCGACTTTGGCGATGTACCGGTTGGGATACCCGAGCGCAGCTCGAACGCACCCGCAAGGAAGCTGTTGCGCAGCCCGGTGTTCTCCTGTTGGTAGCCGATCTGCTCGAAGACATCGGCGAGCAGGTCCTTCGCCTCTTGGTTTTGGGGCTGCGCCTGCACGAGCTTGTTCAGGATCTCTTGGGCGTAGCGGTACTTTCCTTCGTCATGGAGCGACTGACCTTTTTCCATAATCGCGTCGGCGCCACCCATCATCTCCACGTAAAGCGGTGCCGAGTCGGCCGGAGAAAGGGGAATCAGCGTAGCCGGATTGGCGTCCCAGTATCCGAGATAGCGATTGATCACGGCCCGGCTGTTGTGCTCGGGCGAGCCGTGATAGCCCCGGTTGTACCACTGCTCGGCGATGCCCTTCGGCGTCTGATAGACGTTGTGGATCTGGTTGATCGTCACGCCCTGGTTTGCCAAGTGCAGCACCTGGTTGTTCATGTTCGCGTAGAGGTCGCGCTGCCCACGAAGCACTTCCTGCACGCGTTCGTTGCCCCAGCGCGGCCAGTGATGCGACGCGATCATCACCTCGGCCTGTTTGCCGTACCGGTAGAGCGCTTCATTGATGTACTTGGACCAGAGAAGCGCGTCCCGCACCAGCGCGCCGCGGAGCGTGTAGATATTGTGAAATACACCCGTGACGTCTTCGCCGGTCCAAAAGACCTTGCTCGCTGGAAACCAAGTCTGGATTTGGGCCGGCGCCTCGGCTCCCGGCGTGTTCTTGAACTCCATCTTCACGCCGTCCACGGTGTGAATCTCCACGTCCTTCTCGATGACGAGGGTGGGCGCGATGAGCCCCGAATCGCCGGCCGCAACGCCCTGGCCGAGCCCTTGTCCGACGTAGCCGAACGGGCTCGCGGGCAGGAGCACGCCGTACTGGTAGAAGAGCCGCCGATTCATGGCGTTTCCTGCGTAGACGTTCTCCGAAACCGCGAACTGCATGAAGCCGCGCGGAGCGATGATCTTCACCTTCCCTGAGCGAACGTCGGCCTCGTCGACGATGCCGCGTACGCCGCCCCAGTGGTCGCCGTGCGAATGAGAGTAGACGACCGTTACCACCGGTCGTTCACCGAGATGCTCATCGACGAGCTCCTTCGCCGCGCGGGCGGTTTCTGCGGCCGTCAGCGGATCGAAGACGATCCACCCGGTCTTTCCCTTGACGAACGTCATGTTCGCGAGGTCGAATCCGCGCACCTGATAGAACCCGGGAATCACCTCGTAGAGGCCGTAGTTCATGTTCAGCTTCGACTGACGCTCGGTCGAAGGATGGATGCTCTCGAAATCCTCGCCCTCGACGAGCCAGTCGTAGCGCTCCATGTCCCAGGCGACGTGGCCTGCGTCGGCCATGATCTTCTTGTAGTCGGGTGCGGCGATGAAGCCCTTCGCTTGCTCCTCGAAGTCGCGGCGATCGCTCAAGGGAAGTGTGCCGCCGGCCTTTTCGAGTGCGGCGATCGTGTGCTTCGAGGGCGCCTTGCCCTTCGGGTGGAAGTGGCCGATAGCCTCACCCATGGGCTGTGCTTCAGCCGGTGCGTTTGCCGCATCCGCGGGCGCCTCGCTCGGCGTAGGCGTCGGAGGGTTGTCTGTCTTTGTGCTGCACGCGGACACGAGTGCCAGCACCGCAGCGGTTGCAAGAAGGGGAAATCCGTATCTCATTATTTTTCTCCAGTTGTCTCAGTGCCGTGATCATTCGATCCCGAACACCGCCGGGTTAGGCTTCCAGAAGACCAAGGTGGTGAGCAACTGCCA
>DASRZF010000301.1:0-5522 GCA_035686645.1 Polyangiales bacterium | reverse complement strand
CGCGGGCGCCTTCTCTTGGAGTATGGCGCCGAGCTCTCTTCGCAACGTCTTCAGCGCGATCGGACAGTCGTACCCAGTCCGCGTCGCGACATCTCGAAGATCTGCGATCGCCTCTCGGAGCGTTCGCATTGCTGAGCTGCTTTCGTCATCCTCCGCGAAGAGCAGGGCAGAGAAGTGTTCGAGCTCGCGAGCCCAATCTTCGATGCTGAGCGGCTCTCGGCTACGACGATGGAAGTCGAATAGGACCTCGCTCAACCGTGAAAGCCGGGCCAGCAGCTCGGCGTCGCTGAGACTCGGAGCACCGCGCGGCAGAAGACCTTCGAAAGGTGACGTGTCGTCAGGCGTGGATGCGAACCCGAGAAAGAGCCGCCCCAGCCCCGCACGCCAAGTGTGCAGCGGATCTGCGGGAAACTCGAGCGCCTCTCGATGCGCGGCGTCAATGCCCCATCGAATCCCGGACGCGGCGAGCAACTCGGCGAGTCGCGCGCGCTCTTCCTGTGTGAATAGGAACGTTGCACGGAGCGCGCCCGCATCGAGGATCCGTACGAAGTCGAGAACCGAGAAGCGGGAGTCCAGCAACTCCAGGATGGTTTGGAAGTCGTCGTAGAAGGCGGCGTCGTCGCGCGTGCTGCGGTCGTGTACTTCGTAAGGGATACGATGCAGGTCGTCCTGGCCGAAGACCGCCCGAAAGGCAGGTGCGTAGGTGTCGAGGTCCGGTGTCATTACCACGACGTCTTCGGGCTGAAGCGAACGGTCGCTCTCGAGGGCAGACTGCACCCATTCGTGAAGTGCCTGAACTTCGCGCATCGGACCCGTACACGCATGGATTGAGATCGAGTCATCTGCTGGGTCGATGATTCGGCGCTCGCTGTTTTTCGGGGCGCTTCTAAACTCGAGGATGTCGGCTTGAAGTGCGCCGAGCAGATTATCGCGCTTTGGCGCCTCGAAGAGGTCGGCTTCGTATTGGACCGCTCGGTCGGCGGATAACAGAACTTGTTGAAAGTCTCTCGCGAGGCGACCCAATGAAGAGAGCAGCGGGTGCCCATCGCTTGGGGCGGCGTCGGGCGAGATCAGATCTCCAAGTGTCGGATCGACGTCGGACACGTACTCGGACGAGGGCTCCAGCACGTAGAACGTGGTCTCGACCGATTGGGAAAGTGCGCTGAACAGCTCGAGAAACAAGGGCGGCAATGTCTCGAGGGAGAACAGGTGCAGGCGCTCGAACGGAAGCTCGGCAACGACCTTGGTCGATCGAAGCGTTTCGAGCGCGTCGCGGATTCGACTCGCCAGGTCGTGAGGTCCCAATCGTTGCACGACCCGGCGCCAGAGCTCAGCCTGCCAGTCGCCACCCGCGCCATTCGACCATTGCCGCAGCAGAGTTGGACGGTACAAAACATACCGATCGAACACCACCGACGCGCTGCTCGCGAGGCGCAGAACACGGTCTGGGTTCGAAGGGACGCCCAAGTAGGCCTCGAGCTCGACCGGAGCCGACTCCCGAAGCAGCCCAGCGATGGTCCACTTCAGCTGGGCGGGTTCGTACGCTTTCGCGTGCTCTGCGCGGCCCTCTTCGATGCGCGTCAGCACCTGCTCGATGACGGCTCGCGGAAAAGGAAATGCCGGGTTGCTCCAGCTGCCGAGCTTCTCAGCCAAGGCGAGCGTGAGCCAGCGCGCCATGCCGCGGCTTTGTACGACGATGACCTCGCGGGCGAATGGACCAAGGGGCTTCTCGCAAACTCGCGACGCGAGCGCAGCGGCTAGTTTTTCGGTTCGATTGCTGCGGATGAGCTCCATGCGCTCAGCGAGGCGGAAACTTTCGCTCCAGGTTCTTCATACCTCTTCCGAGCGCGACTTGGAACAGCTTCTTGCCGGCCCAGGCCTTGACCGGATTGCTTGCCAGGCGCCCGTACGCGAGCCAGCAGAGTACGGTGCCCCCGTCCGGATGCGGCTCGAGAGTCATCACACCTAGATGGTCGAAGCAGAGTCCGAGGAATGCGGCGTCACCGGCGCTATAGGCGAACATCCGCGGTGCATCGTATGCTTTTACGACCTCGCGCACGGGCTCCCCTGCGGCGCTCTTGATGACGCGAACCGATCCAAGTCCGCCTGGAGTCTCTGCGTTACTGTTGTCGGTCCAGCCCTTCAAGGCACCGGCGATCCACTCGCTCGAGCGTTCGAAGTCGGTGACATAGTGGAAGAGCTCGCTCTGCGAGACGTCGAGGTGACGCGTCTTCTCGAGGAGCAGCGGCTGGTCGCTGAGTCGAGAGCCCGTTTCCTTGGCGTATGCTGTGAAATCCGAGAAAGCGCCCATCACGGCAGTCTTATCGCTTTCGATCGAAGTTCAAGCATCAAGAGAGGCGGTTTCGGTAGTCTTCGTACTCGAAGCGCCGTTGTACCCGGTACGACTCGTCACGCGGGTCGTAGAGCGCGATCGACGGCAGTCGGACCCCGTTGAAGGTCGTCGTCTTGACCATCGTGTAATGGGCCATGTCTTCGAATACCAGCTTGTCACCGATCTCCAGGGGCCGGTGGAAGGAGTAGTCTCCGATCACGTCGCCGGCGAGGCAGCTCAGACCGCCAAGTCGATAGGTGTGGGGAAGCTTTCCGGGTTCGGCCGCGTCCCGCACCTGGGGGCGGTAGGGCATCTCGAGAACATCGGGCATGTGCGCTGTTGCCGAGATGTCGAGAATCGCAATTTGCCCGTCGTTCTCGACGATATCGAGAACGGACGCGATGAGCACGCCCGTGTTGAGCCCGATCGCTTCACCTGGCTCCAGAAACACTTCGACTCCGTGTTCTTCCTTGAATGCACGCGCCAGGTCCACCAGGAGGTCCACGTCGTACCCAGGGCGCGTGATGTGATGTCCGCCGCCGAAGTTCACCCACTTCGCTTCACGCAACCAGGGCGAAAACTTATCTTCGATGACCGCAAGCGTCCGCTGCAGCGCATCGGCTCCAAGCTCACAAAGGGTGTGGAAGTGGAGGCCTTCGATGCCCCGAAGATCGGCACCGATCAGCTCGCTCTTGGTCGTTCCGAGCCTAGATCCCCGTGCACAGGGATCGTAGATTGCGACTTCGACTTCCGAGTGCTCGGGATTGATCCGCAGCCCGAAGCTCGTGTCCGAGCCATGCTCATCGACTAGAGCGCGGAAGCGTTTGATCTGTGACGGCGAGTTGAAGGTCACATGGTCGGAGTAGCGAATCGTCTCCAGAAGCGAAGCTTCGTCGAACGCGGGACAATAGGTGTGAACTTGTTTGCCAAGCTCCTCCCGCCCGAGTCGCGCCTCGTCGGGGCCGCTGGCCGCCACCCCCTCGAGGTACCTGCCCACCAGCGCGAACGTAGACCAGGCTGCAAAGCCCTTGAGCGCGAGTAAGACTCGGCAATTGGCCGCACGCTGCACCCGGGCCAGTAGCTGCAAGTTGCCTTCGAGTGCCGCGAGATCGATCACGAACGCAGGTGAATCGACTCGGCTGAGATCGAGCTGCGCGCAAGGCAGCACTACATCTCCTTTACGTGCCAAGGAAGGCCACGCACTGCGAGCTCCTCGAGGAAAGGCTCCGGCTCGAACTGCTCGACGTTGAACACGCCTTTGCCGCGCCACTTACCCGTCAGCATCATCTTGGCTCCAACCATGGTGGGAACCCCGGTCGTGTAGGAGACAGCCTGAGCGCGAACTTCCTTCCAGGTCTCTTCGTGATCGCAGACGTTGTAGATGAACACCTTGCGGGGCTTCCCATCTTTGCGGCCTTCGATCAGGCAACCGATGCTCGTCTTGCCCGTGTAGTTCTCACCCAGCGTCGATGGATCGGGCAGTAAGGCTTTCAAAAACTGGATCGGCACGATCTCGCGGCCCTGGAACTCGACGGGCTCGATGCCGGTCATTCCGACGTTCTGGAGCACACGAAGGTGGGTGATGTACTCGTCGCCAAAGGTCATCCAGAAACGAATGCGCTTGAGACCATCGATGTGCTTAACCAGGGATTCGAGCTCTTCGTGGTACAGAAGGTAGGCTTTGCGCTCGCCGACCGCCGGAAAATCAAACATGCGCGACTGCGACATCGGGTCGATCTCGACCCATTCGCCGTTCTCCCAATATCGGCCGCGCTGGGTGATCTCGCGAATGTTGATCTCTGGGTTGAAGTTCGTGGCGAACGGGCGGCCATGGTCGCCACCATTGCAATCCAGGATGTCGATGTAGTCGATCTCGTCGAAAAGATTCTTCTGGGCATATGCGCAAAACACGTTGGTGACCCCAGGGTCGAACCCCGATCCCAAAAGTCCCATGATTCCAGCAGATTGGAACCGTTCCCGGTACGCCCACTGCCACTTGTATTCGAATTTGGCCTCGTCCGGCGGCTCGTAGTTGGCGGTATCGAGGTAGTCGACGCCCGCCTCGAGGCAGGCATCCATGAGGGGCAGGTCTTGGTAAGGGAGGGCGACGTTGATCAGCAAGTCCGGTTGCACTCGTTTGATCAAGGCGACCGTCTGTGCGACGTCGTCCGCATCCACTTGGGCGATTTCGATCTGACGGCCGCGGAGCTCGCGCACTTGTCTCTGGATGTTCTCACAACGCGAAAGCGTGCGGCTTGCAAGTACGACCTCGGAAAACGTGTCGCGATCGTCTGCGCATTTATGGGTGACAACACCGCCTACGCCACCAGCGCCAATGATCAAGACCTTGCTCATGGAGTCCTCCAAATTGGGCTATACAAGCTGTCCGCCTGCAGTGTGAGGTGTGACGTCGACGTCCCCGATTTGCAAGCCAACTCGCGTGACTTTCACCAGATGGTGTGTTTACCTCGTCTAGCTTGCGAGGGAAGGGCTGAACCGATCTTATGCTGAAAGCGACAGTGGGTTTGGACGTCGGTTCCACGACCGTCAAAGCGGTGGTGGTCGACCCGGAGACCAAAGACATCGTCTGGAGCGATTACAAGCGCCACCACACCAAACAGGCGGAGTGCGTCCTCGACTTCATGGTGCGCATCGAGCAAGTCCTGGCTGGGCTCGGTTGCGACCAGGTCAGAGTGTTTGCCACTGGGTCTGGAGCGAAACCGCTCGAAGCCCCGCTCGGTGCGAAGTTCGTTCAAGAGGTGAACTCGGTGACACTCGCCGTCGAGACCCTTCATCCCGACGCGGGTTCCGTGGTCGAGCTCGGCGGCCAGGACGCCAAGATCATCATCTTCAAAGAGAACAAGCAGACCGGAGACAAGTCGGCGATCGCATCGATGAACGACAAGTGCGCGTCCGGTACGGGCGCCACGATCGACAAGTGCATGATCAAAGTCGGCATGCCTTCCGAAGAGACCTTGAACCTCCACTTCGACGACGCACACCTTCACCACGTCGCCGCGAAGTGCGGAGTCTTCGCCGAAACCGACATCGTCAACCTCGTCAAAACCGGCATTCCTTCCGACGAGATCATGTGCTCGCTGGCCGACGCGATCGTCATGCAGAATCTATCGGTCCTCACCCGCGGCAATACGCTTCGGCACAAGGTTTTGCTGCTGGGTGGTCCCAACAC
>DASRZF010000300.1:0-5119 GCA_035686645.1 Polyangiales bacterium | reverse complement strand
ATCACGGTTCAGCCGGGACCGTTTCGCACCGATATGGTGGCAGGAATCGAGCGAGCGTTCACCCAGGCCGAGAACGAGACCCCGAAGTTTGCTTCGGTGATTCGCGCGCTCAAGGGCTTGGCCGCCAAGCAGATCGACTCCGCGCATGATCCAGACATCTTGGCTCAGGCGATCGAAACCGCGCTCACGGCGAAGCGCCCGAAGCCGGTTTACTCGGTGAAGCCGGACCGTTTGAGATCGTCTCTCGAGAGGCTTCCCCTGCGCGCGGTCGATCGCATCTACGTGACCGTGATGCGACAGGCCAGCAAGGAATAGAAACACCATGAGAAGCGATATCGTGAAGATCAAACCCAAGCCCGAGGGCCTCGACAAGCCCTACGTAGGGAAGATCATCAAGACCATGTCGAAGGTGCACGTGGCGATCTACCTCTGGACGGGCGGATTGCTCGGCTCGACTTGGCGTGTTGGAAGCGCGTTTCCTCGGGGCATCCCCGTCTTGCTGCTGACGACGATCGGGCGCAAGAGCGGCCAGCCGAGAATCGCACCGCTCCTCTTCATCGAAGATGGGGGGAACGTCATCATAGTGGGCTCACAGGGCGGTCTTCCGAAGGACCCGCTCTGGTACAAGAACCTCCAGGCGAACCCGGACTGCGAAGTTCAGATCAAGCGGCGCAAGATGAAGATGAGAGCCCATACCGCTTCGCCCGAGGAACGCGCCCGTCTCTGGCCGAAGCTCGTCGATCATTACGCCGACTTCGCAAGTTACGAGACCTGGACCGATCGCGTGATCCCGGTGGTCGTTCTCGAGCCGGTCGCCTGAGGTCCTCTCTCGGCGTTCAATCGTCGCAAACCTTCAGGACGACTGGGCCGTGGGCGCCGCCAACGATTCTGGCTTGGCAACAGAGGCGGACCCGATCTGGCGTGTCCCCGAAGATCTCCAGGACTTCGAGCTCGAATTCGTCCGGCGTGGAGAGCGCGTCGCCGCCCGCAACGACCTCGACTCTGCAGGTGCCACAGGTCGCCGCGCGGCAAGAGTAGGGAACCTCCGCCGCAGGATTGGCGTCGGTGATGTCCATGATGGCCTCGCCGGGCTGGGCGTCGACCTCGAAACCCGAGGGCTCGAACCGCACTCGAATCATGCTCATGCTTTGATGTAAATCGGGATCTTCGTAAAGCCGCGCGTGAAGGCGGAGTGACGCCGCTCGGCCCTGTCCCAGTCGATCTCGAAATTCTCGCCAATGCGTGAACCCATCTCTTCGAAATAGGTGCGCACCATGAGCCGCGCCACGTGTGCGCCGATGCAGAAGTGCGGACCTTGGGCAAATGAGAGGTGGCGATCGATTTTTCGGTGAATGTCGAGCTCGTCGGCGTCATCGCCCCAGTGCCGGGGGTCGCGATTGCCGGATGCGTAGATGTTGTGAACCTTGCTCCCTCCGGGAATTCTCGTTCCGTGGAGCTCGACGTCCTCGGTCGTGGTTCGCGACAAGCCCTGAACGACCGACTCGATTCTGAGGAGCTCCTCGATCGCGTTCGGAATGAGCGACGGGTTCCCGAGCATCTCCCGATGTTGATCCGGGTAGTCGTGGAGGAACTTCATGGAGTTTCCGATGAGATTGGTGGTGGTGTCGTTGCCGCCCGCGATCATCACGAAGCAAAAGCCGAGGATGTCCCAGTCGCTCAGCGTCTCTCCATCGACTTCCGCTTGCGTGAGCTTGCTGATCATGTCGCCCGTCGGCTTCGCGCGTCGCGCCTGGCACATGGCTCCGAAATAGCTGACCAAGCCCTGAACGGCGCCGATTGCCTGCTTGAGATCCAAGGCAAAGTCCGCCGAAGCCGAGGTGATGGCGTCCGACCAAGGGTCGAACTTCTCGCGGTCTTCGGGGGGCACTCCCAGAATGTTCGCGACGACCATGGTCGGCAAGGGAGAGGCAATTCCCTCGATGAGATCGACCTCCTCCCCATCGGCCGACTTCTGCTTCATCGCCTCCACGTGATCGATGACGAACTGCCGAATCGTCGGCTCGAGCTCCTTGACCGTGTCGGGCGTGAAAGCCTTGGTGATCAGACGCCGAAGCCGCGTGTGATCGGGCGGGTCCATCATGATGAACGTCGGCGGAAGCCCTAACTGGCTGATCTCGTCCTTGGCGGGCGTGAGCCCCTCAGCAGATGAAAAGAGCTGCGGCTTCCGAAGGGCGTGGAAGATATCGTCGTAGCGGGACAACACGTAGAAATCCATGCGCTCGTTGTAATAGACGGGATGTTCGTCCCTGAGGCGCCGATAGAAAGGATAGGGATCGGCGATCAGGTCCGGACTGAACGGATCGTAGATGGGATCGTACGCGACTTGCTCTTCGCTTGGTTCCAGGCTTTGCATGTTTCCCGCTCCTCTGCTCGGTCGCGCGCGATTGTCGTGCTCGACGACGACGGCGTCTGCGAGGGGTTCCAGTCTGCCATGTTTCGCCGTTCGGGAAATTCAAAAAAAGAAACCGGCGCTGGCCAATGACCAGCGCCGGCTCGATCCTGTCAATTTAGAGCTATCTGTCGAGCTTTAGCCGGCGCATGCGGTTTCGAGATCGCCCTTGCAGGCAGCCGCTTCTGCGTCGCAGTTTTCGGCGCGACATGAGAGACAAGCGTCGCCCTCGGGCGTCGCGGCACAGCCTGAGCCCAGGCAGTTGTCGAAGATGCACTGAGTCTCGTCACCGAAGCAGCTCGCGCAATCTGCACTAACGCCAAAGTCCTCCACGAGACAGGTCGCGGTCGCTGCGCCATTGCCAATCGCCGCCGTCGCGCAGGTCCGGACATCATCAGCGAAGCCGGGATCGCAAACGATCGTCGCATCGTCGACGTTGGTGCAAGCATCCATCGGCGCCACCGAACCGCCGGTGCCACCTTCGCCGGCCATTCCACCGGTGCCGGCCATTCCACCGGTGCCGGCCATTCCGCCGGTGCCTGCGTCCCCGCCCGAACCACCGTTGCCTTCGCTGCTGCTGTCACAACCGAAGGCTGCGACCGCAAGACTGAGTCCAAGAATCATCATCAAGTTACGAACCATATCCACCTCCCCTAAACAGGTATCGAGAAGACCTGCCTTCTCTAAGCTGCCGATCATAGCGTTCAAGATGACTCTAGGCCCGAAAACTGTGCGATTCCCCTCAATCGAGGCTGGGTCGACACCGTAATTCCGCTTTCAGAGAGACGTCGGGGCGGCGTCGTAGAATCGCACGTCCATCTGCATGCCGCGCTCCCCTGGGTGCATCGAAAGCTCTGTCACGAAGTCGGGCTCGAAGCCTTCGGCCAGGTTTGGCTCGAGACGCTGAATCAGCGTCGCGAGGATCATGCGCATTTCCATCATCGCGAACTGCTTCCCGAGGCACACCCGGGGTCCGCCCGCGAAAGGGGTGTACGCCCCACGCGGAAGACTTCGCTCGAACTCGCGCGTCCAGCGCTCGGGTCTGAACTCCTCCGGGCTGTCGTAGTAAGCGAGGTTACGGCCCATTGCGATGTGGCTGATGGTGATCGTTTGGCCCTTCTTGATCTCGTAGCCCTCGATGACCAAGTCGCGTTGCGCTTGACGTGCGTAGGCCCAGACGGAGGGCAAGAGCCGAAGGGACTCCTTCACGACCATTTCGAGGTAGGGGAGCTCTGGAAGATCTTCGACCTCGGCGTTCCTGCCGTGCAGTACCCGAGTGAGCTCCTCGCGCATCTTCGCCACTTTGTCCGGGTTCTTTGCGAGCAGGTACCAGGTCCAAGTCAGCGCATGAGCAGTCGTTTCATGTCCGGCGAAAATGAGAGTCATCGCTTCGTCGCGAAGCTGCTTGTCGGACATCGGGCCCTGCTCGTCCTCGACGAACACCATGTGAGAGAACAGGTCGCCGCGGTCTTGCTTGTGGGTCAGGCGCTCCTGGTGCACGCGCCGGATGATCTCTTCGATCTTGGCGATTGCGCGCTTCTTCCTGCGGTTTTCCGCGCTCGGCCACCAGTCCGGGCGTGGAATCATCTTGTCGACGTCCGTGACAAGAATCTTGCTGATGTCGGCGAGCGCATCGCGGATCGTCTTGGAGTCGCCCTTTCCTATGTCGATGGCGAAAAGCGTGTCGGCAACGACCTCCAGGGCCAGGGCGTTGAGCTCGAGGCGCATGTCCCTTCGCTCGCCTTCCTTCCAGCGATCGACCATGCGCTCGGTGAAAGCAACCATCGTCGATGCGTAGGCGTCGACGCGCTTCTTGTGGAACCCGGGCAGGATCAACTTGTGTTGGCGCTTCCAGGACTCACCATCGTTCGGAACGAGACCGTTGCCGAGGAACGGTTTCCACATGAGCTTGATGTAGTCGGGCTTGTAGAAGTCTGCCCAATACGTGACGTTGATCGCGTTGACGAGCGCTGGGTCTCGGACGCACATCAGATCGCGGGTGAGCGCGCGGGCGACGAAGACGTCTCCGTATTTCGCGTGGCCCTCGATCAAGAACCCGGAGCGGTCGCGGATGAGCTCGAAGAGGCTTCCCCAGAACCAATGCCCTTTCATGCGCGGAACCTCGCGGGTCGCAATCGAGCTCTGGCGGGCCGGCGATCTGGTCGTGGCGGTCATTCAAGAAGGGTCCATCGGGTGCGCGACATCAAGCTCATGGGACGCGAGAGTAAGTGGGGGGTCCGACGGGAGCAAGGGGCACCCAGGTACGCCGCTCCGCGATGACGCGGCGAGGAGCCAAATCGTAAGGCGAAGGCGCGTCTGAAGCCTTTACTAGAGGGGTGGCGCAAACTATATGCCTTCAATGAACAAATCTCTTCTTGGGTTGTCCCTGCTTCTCGGCTCAGGCTTGTGGATGGTGGGTTGCGGTGACGATGGAGGCTGCCCGGGCGGGCAAGTGAGCTGCGACGGGGTGTGCATCGACGCGATCGAGCCGACGCTTGCGGGCGTCGACGGCATTCAGGAACGCGTTTTTGAGGGCAGCTGCGCGTTCAGCAATTGCCACGGAGCCGAGGGCCTTCCGCAAGCGGACCTCGAGCTCAGCTCGGCTACGACATCGGCTGACAACCTGATCGACGTGCAGTCCACCGAAGTCGACGGGCTCAGGGTCGCCCCTGGGAACACGGGCGCCTCCTACCTGGTCGATAAACTGCT
>DASRZF010000299.1:0-6587 GCA_035686645.1 Polyangiales bacterium | reverse complement strand
ACCTGCCGGAACGCCAATCCTTTCGGTACCGGTCGCAGCGGGCGAATGGCAGAACGCTCCGTCGCCGCAGGTCGACTGCACGAGCGCTTGCCCTTCGTACATCGGCAAGCCGTCGGTGAGGCGATACGCGATGTCGAACGCGGCAGGACCGTCGATAGGCCGCCCGTCCTCGGTCTCGCCATCGAGGTTGCAATCGCCGAGGTCCCGCTTGCAACCGACTCCGCCGATGAGGCAGAGGCTCGTGAGGAGAGCCATCGAAAAACAAGCAAGAACGCGACCAGAAAGCATCTGAGCCGGCAAATTGCTTCTGATGCCCTGGAGAGTCAAGCGAGTTGCGGCCGAAGCTCAGGCCGCGGGCCTCAGATGCTCCAGCCGATCGCGGAGCTTCTGGCGGGCCCTCACCTCCAACTGACGCACGCGCTCCTTGCTCACGCCCATTTCACGGCCGAGCGCCTCGAGCGTGCATGGCTCGTCGGACAGGATCCGGGCTTCCACGATGCGTTGCTCTCGGTCAGTCAAGCTCCTCATCGCGGACTCCAGGGCAGCACGGACATGGTGCACGGCCTCGGAACGCGCGACTGCCTCCTCCGGCGTGGGCTGCTTGTAACTCATTCGCTCCATCGCGGTGGGCGCATCTGTCACCGATGCGTCGAGGGATAGATCTCCACGTGACAGGAGCGGCCAGAGCTGCTTCGCACGTGTGAGCGGCATGCCGCTCTCTTCTGCAAGGGCCTGCGGCGAATCGATCGACATTCGACGAAACGCGCGCATCGCGCGGCGCTCGGTGCGCGTCGTTCCCAGACGCACGATTCGGTAAGACCGCACGACGTAGTCGCGGATCTCCGCGCGGATCCAGTAGGCCGCGTAGGTGATCAGTCGACAGCTCTTTTCAGGATCGAACTTCGCTGCCGCCTTCAGAAGACCCAAGTTGCCCTGCTGGACCAGATCCTCGAGCGGTACGCCCCATCGGCGGTACTCGCGCGCAATGGCGATGACGAATGGCAGGCTCGACTCGATCAAACGCGCGCCGGCAGCTTCATTGCCTTCCGCCCAGCTTTGCGCGAGCTCGCGCTCGGTTTCGGCGTCTAGGATCTCGACCCGCTTGAGTGACGCGCGGTATCGGTCCAGAGCCGTTGCGGTAACGCTTGTCGCCATGGCCGAACCCCCGATGCACTATTCGTGCCCGGCCGGCGACCCACAAAAAACGCTGGAAAATGGACAGAGTCAGTGGGGGACCGCGGCATTTTGCCACACGGAGCAGCTTTCTCGCCGCGGCGCAACGCGCAAGTTCCGCGCGGCCGACGCAAAATCCACGGAGGCGCAAAATAGCTGGATTTTTCCGTGTCAGCTTTGCTGGGGCAGACAGTTATGCTAGTTTCGTGGCGTGGAAGTCGTTCTGCGCAAAGTTGGCCGTAAGCCGGGTCGAGCTGTCGTGGGACGCTTGCTACGGCCGCCACGCAAGGGCTCCGTCGTCGTCATCGAGTTTGCCGATGGGCTACACGAATATGTCACGACCCCGGTGAAGCGCGTGCTTCAGCTCTGCGGGCAGGACACTTACTACCTTCAGACTGCCAACAGCCGTTACCGCCTCGAAGTTCGTTCGAGCGAGTCGGGCGTGGTGGATCAGCCCGTCGCGAACTGAGCTGAGTCTGTCAGCATCTTCCCGAGCTTGCCCACAAGCTGGTCGAGCACGGTTTGTAACTGCGCGAAATCTGACTTCTTGATCTCGCTGCTGGACTCATCGACGTAGAGTGCACGGTTGAGCTCGATCTGCACGGCGTGTTGTCCGAGCTTGGGAGCACCGTAGCTCCGAGTCGTCCAGCCTCCCCTGTAGGGATCGTCGTGCTTCACGCTAAGCCCAGCGCCGCGGAAGTGGTTGTCGATGAGATCGATGATGCGACCATCCGCCGTGGAACGGCCATGGGTGCCAGGCACGATGTCGGCGCGGCGAATCGCTCGCCCACCCAGCGTTCGGCGACCCGTCGAGGGCATCGAATGCGCGGCCAAGATGACGACGCGGCCATGCTCGTTGCGAATCCGTGCGGCTACTTCGCGCAGCGTCCGGTGGTATGGTTCGTAGTAGAGCGAAAGCCTCCGTGAGAACTGTTCGACCGAGAGCGGCGCACGCAAGAGCGGGGTCCCATCGGTTCGAGCACGCCAGACTACGCCACGCTCCGGAATGTGCCGCGCCCGCGGATGCCTCGGCACCGCAGCAGAGTCGACGTCGTCTGGGCCGCGGTTGAGGTCGACCACGTACCGAGAGACGCGTGACACCAAGAGTGTCGCACCATTCCGCGGTGCACGTTCGTAAAGCTGATCGACATAAATATCGGAGTCCCGCAAGACCGCCAAGGGCGTTGCGTCGATCTCGGATTCGACTTCGTCCGGAACCTGCAAGCCCGAGTGGGGGACCTCGACGAGCACGGGACTCGGTGTCGATTCTGGGTGTTTTAGCTCGACGAAAGACACAGATGGGCTCAGGCGCTATAGACTTCGCGAAAGGGCATCTCCGAAGGGCTCACCTTGGTACGAACCAGCCCACACGCAAGCCCCAGATAGAGGGCCCGGTATACAGGCTCTAGATCGGCACCTGACGCGCTCTCGCGTGCGAGCACCCCGCCGAGCGTAGAATCCCCCAAAACGGAATCGAGTACGCCCACCCAGACCGGAGCAAGGCGGAACACCGTCAGCGGCGGCCCATCTTCGCAACGCTCGACGACCCGTTCACGAAGGGGCTCGAGGACGGACTCGATCTCCTCTAGGTGCGCCTCCATCGCAGCATCGCGCAGAAGCTCGTATGGATCCTGCCCAGTAGGGAAGGTCTCTTCGTGACTCCGAGCGCCGCGGACGAAGGCCCACTCGCCCCGCCGCCAGCGAAATGCTTCCATCAGCCGGCCGCGAACTTGGTCCCCGATGGCCCGGAAGAGCTCGACTGGCCGCAGGATTCCGAGACCGACCAGAGCATCGCCGAGTCGTCCTCCATACTTGGGCAGGAGAGCAAGCGCCATCTCGATCTCCATACGCAAGCATTGCCCCGTGGCCACCAAGTATTCGCCGAGAAGCTCCGACTTGTCCGTGGACGCAACGAACTCCGGCCGTCCCTCGACGAAGTAGATCTTCTTGCGCCGATTGCGTTGCCAGAGATGGAGCACGCCGGTCTGCTGCCGAGAGATGATGTCATAAAATACCGGAAGGAGCGTTGCAGCACGAAGCTGTCCCTGCTTCTCGGCCTGTGCGAGCTCTTCGAGCTTCCACTGAAGTCCAGGCGATGTGACGAACCGCGTGAGCTCGGGAAGGCGCGACGGATCGAGGTACGTACCGTCCGCCTTGGAGATCTTGCTGCTGCGACTGTCGATCACGCCGGTCGTCAGCAGCTGGATCAGGCGCGGATAGCTCATCGGCCCCATCACGCTTCCGTCGGGAAGTTGAACGCGGTAAATGGTCGGCGAGGTCACCGCCTGCGGTCCGATCAGCTCTTGGCCGGCGTGATGCATGAGATCGCTGTCCACCAGCGAGGGCACGTTGGCGTCCGGAAGGTGAATCTCGGGCGCATCCCCGTCGATCAAATTGAGCTGTGAAAGGAGTCGCGCGACGCGGTCGGGTCCGTGCCCCATCCCGCGGCGGCGGATGACCTCCGCACAGGCTTCCGCAAACGCTCCGGCGGTCGGCCGTTCCGCAGGATCACGCTGAAGGCCTCGCGAGACCAGGGCGCGGATGTCCTGCGGAATGCGCCGTTCGCAGCGCGCGAGCACCCGAAGGTCCGCGTCGCGGATCTGGAGCAACACGTTGAGCTCGCTCTCCCCCTGGAAAAGTGGCTCGCCGATCAACATTTCGGTCATCACCGTCGAGAGCGTAAAAACATCGCTCTTGCCGCTGAGCTCCTTCCCGAGCACCTGTTCAGGAGACATGTACCCGAGCTTGCCGCGAACTTGGCCGTCTTCGGTGGTCGGCGCGCGACTTCTCACCGTTGCGATACCGAAATCGGTGAGCTTCACGTGACCAGAGCGACTGAGCAAGATGTTCGCTGGACTGACGTCCCGATGGACGAACTCCATGGATTCGCCGTTCTCATCGACGGCATGATGCGCATAATCTAGCGCCTGAGCCGTTTGGTAGGCGATGTGTAAGGCCACATCCCAGGGGATCGGCTCGTCCGGCGGCGCGGCGCGCAGCAATCGGCTCACGTTCGAGCCATCGACCAGCTCCATGACCAGCACGAGGTCGTCCCCCATCGTGCCAAAGTCGAACACCTGAACAATGTTGGGGTGTTCGAGCAGAGCGGCGAGACGCGCCTCGTCGATGAACATCCACACGAAGTCCGGATCACTAGAGAACTGCGGGAGAATTCGCTTGAGCGCGACGCGCTTTTGAAAGCCGTGAAGACCTTCACGGCGCGCGACGAAAACCTCGGCCATTCCCCCCGCCGCCAAGCGACGCTCGATGTGGTACGGCCCGAGTAGCGGCCGTTCTTCGCTCACACATCCCTCCGTAAGTGACCGACGCCCTCATCATACGCGTCTTGGGCCCCCGGTGTCAGCTTAGTCCCCGTTTCAGCCAGAGCGGAACACTTGGGACTCGGCTCCGTTCCTGCTTATCATACCAATGTCCACTGGGTACGGGGGAACCATGGGGATTGTCAGGAAGACTTCGCGCTCTAAAAAAACTGAGGATCCGCTTCTCGGAAAGGTGGTGGCCGGTCGATATCGACTGGAGTCACTGCTCGGCGAAGGCGGGATGGGCGTGGTCTATCGAGCTCGTCACGTGCTCATCGACCGTGTTGTTGCACTCAAGCTGATTCGGCCGGACCTGAGGGGCGAAACGCATCTGCGCGCCTGGATGGTCCGCGAGGCGCGTGCTGCCAACCGCGTCGACCACGCGCACATCGTCGACATTCACGATGTGGGCGAGACCGAAGATGGCGAGCTCTATCTGGTGATGGAGTATCTGATCGGGGATTCGCTTTCGTCGCAGATTGCGAAAGGCCCAATGCCGATCGCGCGCGCGGTGGACATTCTCGAACAGATGACCGCGGCACTTGCGCGTGCCCACGATCTCGGCGTCGTGCACCGCGACCTCAAGAGCGACAACATCATGGTCACCGCACGCGGCGGCCGAAAAGACTTCGTGAAGATCCTGGATTTCGGCCTCGCAGCGTTGACGCGTGACCCGAGGCTCGCACCCAAGGGAGCGGTGTTTGGAACGCCGGAATACATGTCGCCGGAGCAGGCTCGCGGCGAAGATGCGGTCTCGGCCAGCGATCTCTACGCGTTAGGTATTCTCTTTTTCGAAATGCTCACGGGTCGACTGCCTTTCCGTTCGGGAGACCGTGACGAGCTGCTCGAAATGCAGCGCAAGGCAAAGGCGCCGAGCCCTCGCAAGTACCGGCCGGATATCCCTGAGCACGCGGAGCGAATCATCCTCACGCTTCTCGAGAAGAACCCGGAAGACCGATTCCGCGACGGCCACCATCTCAAAGAAGAGCTGAAGGAGATGCAGCGCACCCTTCCCTCGCGCGAATGGGACTCGCCGACGGATCTGGCTCCCGCTGCTCCACCGCCTCCGCCGCCTGCACAGACGCCGGGCGTGGTCGAATGGAGCCGAACCGCGGCCAACTTCCTTCGCGCCGTGGCCCGGGCGTACCCAGACGGCAACGCGCCCACCGAAGTACAAGGCGCGTCGGACCAGATCTGGGAGCTGGCGTCTAGGGCATCGAGGCTCGAAGGAGAGCTCGAAAGCCATTCGAAGAAGCTCGAAACGATCGAAAAGCGGGGTCGCGCGCTTCGCGCTGAAATCGGTCGTAAGGTCGAAGACCTCGCCGGTGAAGAGTCGCGCGCGCTGCGTGACGCCTCGTCCGAGCGCGACATGCTGAGCCAGTTGATCCTCAAGCGAAAGCGCGCTCAGCGCGAGCATGCGGCGGCCCAAGCCGAGGTCCAAGCCTCCGGGACGAACATCGAGCGCGTACGTCGTGGCTACGAGACCCTCGGCGCGACCCGCGCTCAGGTGGAAGTTCTCGAAGGCGTAGCCCGTGACTACGAGCGACGCGCCCGATCGAAGGAAGACGTCGCAGCGGAACGCCGTAAGCAGATCGAAGAGCTTCGGGCTCAGCTGAAGCGATACAGCGAAGCGCTCGAGAACGATTTGCAGACCGGACGAGAACGCATCGCCGACCGCGTGCGTGAGGCGCTCAAGTACGAAAAGGCCTTCGGCGCCGCCTCGAGCCTGCTCCTCGACCACCTCCGGGACAAAACGGAGTGCCGCGAGCTACTCGAAGACATCGACAAGGCCCGCAAGGGCAGAGACCCCGACGACAAGCCTTCCGAGCTCCAAGAGCTCATGGAAAAGCACGTCGCAGCTCAGTAGACGCGCGCGATCGGGACGCTGACACTGACACTGACACTGACACTGACACTGGCGCTGGCACTGACGCTGACACTGACGCTGGCGCTGGCGCTGGCACTGGCGCTGACGCCGGCGCTGGCACCGGCGCTGTCGCTGTCGCTGTCGCTGTCGCTGTCGCTGTCGCTGTCGCTGTCGCTGTCGCTGTCGCTGTCGCTGTCGCTGTCGCTGTCGCTGTCGCTGTCGCTGTC
>DASRZF010000298.1:0-3060 GCA_035686645.1 Polyangiales bacterium | reverse complement strand
CGGAGTTGCTGAGAAGCACGATCACCTCCATGGGCACTGGTGCAAGCAAGCGCCGCGAGAAGGTCTCGCCTTGCAAAGGGACGTAGGTGATGGTCGGCCGCTCCTCGTAGGAAACCGAACCGCCTACCCCGCCTGCCGTGTTGTCGCCGATCCCACCTACGCTGCCCGAGCCTCCAAGTCCGAGAACATACTGGGTGGCGATGCTCGAGACTTCGATGAAATAGGGCGTGTCGCGATAGCGCAGTCGGACGAGGTTGGTGAGCAACTGCTCGTTTCGCGTGTCGACGACGGCTGAATTGTAGTTGAAGCGCGTGTTGCGGATCGCCTTGGCGCCAACGTTCGTGCAACTCGATAGAATTAGCACGAGCGCGACGCCCGCGAGGCGAAGAAGGTGTCGCGCGCAGGCAATTTGCAATGCTCCAATCATTTGGTCCCGAAGGATAGCCCATTTGCCGCGTTTGTCCGGGCCGTCCCGGAACGGCTCGGTGCTTTTTTGGGGGCGCGGCCTTCTGAGGATATTAAGGATTCGATGCCGTTTCGCCCTTTCGACCGCGCGAGATTCGCCATCGAGCGCTGGCTCGTTCGCGGTGCCTTCCACCGTGTCTTGCTCGCAGCAGTGCTCGTTGCCCTCATCTCGTTGACCGGTGGTGTCCTCGCGCTCGTTTTGGGTCGAGGATTCGGTGAACTCCCGGAAGCGGTCTGGTGGTCATTCCTGCGCCTCAGCGACCCGGGCTACCTCGGCGACGACACCGGTCTCGTCAATAGGACTTTGTCGACCGTTCTCACGGTGCTTGGGTACGTGGTTTTCCTGGGCGCGCTGGTCGCGATCATGACGCAATGGCTGGATGCGCGAATGGCGAAGCTCGAAAGCGGGCTGACGCCGGTCGCACGCGACGGCCACATTCTCATCCTGGGATGGACCAATCGCACCGACGCCATCATTCGCGAGTTGCTGCTCTCTCAGGGTCGCGCACGTCGGTTCTTGGACCGTCGTGGTGGGCCCGGCCTGCACATCGTCTTGTTGGCAGAGACCGTCACAGCTGCCTTCGTCCAGAATCTCCGCGATGCCGTGGGGCCTGCGTGGGATGAGCGTCGAGTCACGATTCGCTCTGGCTCCGCCCTTCGACCCGAACACCTCGCGCGAGTGGACGCCGCGCACGCAGCCGCAATCCTGATTCCAGGGGCAGACTTCGGCGACAAGTCCCTGCAAAGCGACACTCAGACGATCAAGACCCTGCTTTCGCTCGACGCCTTGTCGTGCGGCGAGGAGCGACCGCCCCGAGTCGTTGCGGAGGTTTTCGAAGCGCGGAAGGTTCATCTTGCGCGCAAGGCGTACCGCCGCGACATCGAAGTCATCTCGAGCGACGGAGTCATAAGTCGCTTGCTCGCACAGAATATCCGGCACCCAGGACTGTCTAGGGTTTACGACGAGCTGCTCACGCATCGCGAAGGGAACGAGATCTACATCCGTGAGGCGGACGAGTTGCTTGGGCTCGAAATCGAAGACCTTCACCGTTACTTTCCAAATGCGGTGCTCATGGGCTTGGTTCGACCGTCGGGGGGCGCCTTTGCGCCCTTACTCAACGCAGGGCCTGGCACTCGCCTGGAAGAAGGGGACAAGCTCGTCGTCTTGGCTCATTCCTACGTGGACTCGAAACCGTCGGACTCACCCAGTCTCGCTCGGCTTCCACGAGAGACTTCGGACACACGCACCAATACGGAGAGACGCGACACCAGGCACATACTCGTGCTCGGATGGAACCACCGCGTGCCCGCCCTGCTCGAAGAGTTCGGAACCTACGGCGATGAGCGCTACGTGGTTCGCATCGGCTCGAAGGTGCCGATCGCCCGCCGCGAGCAGTTGCTCAGCCATCGCCCTTTCGACGCATCGTCCCTAGCGATCACGCAGCTAGAAGTCGATTTCACGGATTTAGATGACATCGAGGCGCTCGGTCCCGAGCTGGCGGACAGCATCGTATTCATGGGCAGTGATTGGATGGAGTCCGCCGAAGAGGCCGACGCGCGCACGCTCTTCGGATCGCTCATCGTCGATGAACGCCTGCGCGAACGGAGCACGGAGGCTACCGTCATTCTGGAATTGCTCGATCCCGACAACGCGAGCTTGGTGACCCGATCTCGCGGCGAGCTGATCGTCAGCCCTCTGGTGGTGAGCCACCTCCTGACGCAGGTCGCGCTCCGCCCCGAGCTTCAGTCGGTGTTCGACGAGTTGTTCACGGCCGGCGGCGCGGAGATCACGTTCCACCCGGTGACAGACTACGCGGATTCGGGTCGACTCACGTTCGCGGACCTAGAACGCTCGGCGGCGGCATGCGGGCAGACCGCACTCGGAGTCCGGACCCGCTCGAGCGGCAGCGTTCTACTGAACCCGCCCAAGGACACCCTTTTGGAAGAGCCCGCCGACCTCGATTTGGTCGCACTCGTCACCATGAGTTACCCCACGGCTGCCCGGGTCCCAGGATGATCTCTACCTCCACTCTTCGGCGCCGTCGTCGATCTCGTGGCCGTCGATCGCTCTAGGCTTACGGCTTCTGGTGTCGCGGGAGCTCCGATCCTGGATGGGCCTGGCGTTCGGCTCCGGAATTGGCCTGCCTTCCCGGTCTCCGATCGGCCTCCCGGATGGAGCGATGTCCGGCCCCTGGGGCAATGGGTCCCTTACGTTTCTCAGTTGGGGCTCAGGCACTCCCAGGCTCGGACTGGGGCTCGCAGGAGGTGAGTACTCGATCGCGATTTCCGTGGAGACTCGGCGCGAGACGTCCTCGCCCAACGGTCTCAACGAAATAGCGCCGACTCTTGCCGCAATGCACTGCCGTTCCCTCGGGCTAAGACCCGCACCGGATGCCGAAGGGCTGATGATGACTCCGGACGGGCGCACGGTAGCGCTCACTTGAACTCGAATCGTCCTGGGTTCAGCTGCCTGAAAGTCCTGCACGCAGTCGCTAGGGATTCCTAGAGCGGCCTCGATCTCCGCGGCCAAGTCGCGCGGGGTTCCTTCGTCCTGCTGAGCGTTCGCCGCGGTTGCGGGACCCTCCGCGGCTGATA
>DASRZF010000297.1:0-10658 GCA_035686645.1 Polyangiales bacterium | reverse complement strand
GCGCTGACATCGCGCGGCTCGTCCACGCAGATGGCTTGCATCTGGGCCAGGACGATCTTTCCGTGAGAGAGGCCCGATGTGTCGTAGGAGAAATGTAGATCGGCCGCTCTACTCACGACATCGATCAGGCTGTACGAGCCGATGCAGACGGAGCTGACCTGATCGCCTTTGGTCCGGTCTTTGCGACGAGAACCAAGGAAAATCCAGATCCGGTGGTGGGTCTGAAGAGCCTCGAAACCGTGTCCCAGACGGTGTCACGCCCAGTCGTGGCCATCGGAGGGATTACCCCGGAGAACGCTTCGGAAGCCCTCCGAGCCGGCGCTCGCTATGTGGCCGCGATCTCCGCATTGCCCATCTTTCTAGGCAGCGCTTCCTAGGGCCTCAAGGGGCTTCTTCGAAGTACTGTATGGCGGTCTCGATCGCCGCACCGAGCGCCTGATTCACGAGCGTCGCGGTGGCATCCTCGCCGCTTCGCAGCGCCTCGTAGTATCGCTGGCGCTCGGTCGAGTGAATGACGACCGGTGGATAGCCCGCACGCATCAGGATCAGGTTCATCACCAGGCGCGCAACCTTCCCGCTGTGTCGCGGAAAGGGATAGATGTGAAGCAGCTGGTACTGGGCCTTGCTCGCCATGCGCACCGGATGCATCGTCTTCTTGGTTTCCGGGTCGGAAAGCCATTGGACGAGTTGACGCATTCGATAGCTGATCTTGTCGGGCTGAGAGATCTCGTGGAAGTAGAGCCGATGCAACGGCATGTCTTTGCGGTACTTGGGAGGGCCCTTCCCTTCGAGCTCTTCGGGTGCCAGCTGCGCGTACAGCTTCTTGATGACCTCGAGGTTCGGCGTGAAGCGACGACGCGAGGACATCTCGCGGATCATTTCGATGGCGCCCATGTGGTTGCGGATCTCGTCGTAGACGGGGATCAGCGCAGGATCTGCGACTTCTGAGCCGTAGATCGCCGCATTCAACTCGTCCATCGAGTAAACGACACCCTCGAGCGCGCTGTCGTGGTAGATCCACGCAACGTCGAAGCGCTCTTGATACTCGCGAGTCATATCCTTGTCTGCGGCTTGGAGCAGCGCCTGCAGTTGGGCGACACGCTCTTCTAAGCTCGGACCTTGCAGCGCTTGAACCAAGAATATCCCTCTCGCCTGCGGAGTTGGCCTCATCCGCCCCGCGCGGCCGGCGAACCTAACAGCGGGCCCCCAACTCGTCAACCATGACCGAATCCGGCTACATGAGGGCTTCCGAAATTGCTCCGCGGAGCCGCATTTTGCTCGGCAAGCCGGTGGAGGCCCAGCGAACGACCCCATCTGGGCCGACCACGATGACAGTCGGCAGCATCTCGATCGCGAATCGCCTCTGAACCGTTCCTGTACGGTCGTGCAGGCTGGGGAACTCGGCCCCAAACGCCGTGTGCGCGGCTTGCAACCTCTGGCGATCGATCGGCTCGACGTTCACTCCATAGAACACGACCGCCTGCTCGGCGAACTCCGCCTTGAGCTCGTTGAGGATCGGCGTCGTCCGTTTGCACGCGCCACACCAGCTCGCCCAGAACTCGAGGACGACGACTTGCCCCCCCAAGTCCGACAGGCTGACTTTGCTCGGCGTCCCTGAAATCTCTCCGGCAGCGATGGGCATGCTCAAATCCGGAGCCCGCTCCCCCATCAACGGAGATGCGTTGCCGCGGGTCATCCAGGCATAGAGAGCGACGAAGACCATCGCTGTCATGAACCAACGAAACCACTTGCCCGAGCGGCTTTGCGTCGGCTCGTTCAACGTGACTCCATCAAGTGAAGCTCGATCGTGAAACGCGCCCCGCCCTGGGGCGCCCGGTCAACCCTCACCTCTCCATCGTGCTCGAGTACGACCTTCTTCACGATGGCCAAGCCGAGCCCGGTGCCTTCGGTCCTCGTCGTGTAGTAGGGGTCGAATACCCGATCCCAGTTCTCTTCGGCGACACCGGGACCGTTGTCGCAAATCTCGATGACGGCCGAGCCCCTCCGCGTGTACGCGCGGACGGTGACGCGGCCCCCGCCCGAAGGATTCTCAGAATAGACCGCCTGAATGGCGTTTCGAACGACGTTGTCGATCCCGCGTTTGAGCATCATGGGGTCCATACGCACTCGGATGGGCTCCGTTGCACAACTCACGCTCACCTCGACGGGCGCTGGGGACCCCCGCCCCAAGTCCTCGAGCATCGCAGGGATGGAATCCTCGATGCCGTACATGAGCTCACAGAGGTCCGCCGGGGACAAATCCGCCTGCGGGAGCTTGGCAAATGCGCTGAACTCGCCCACCAGCCGGCGAAGCGTAGCCACCTCCTCCTCGATGATCGCCCGGGCGTGCTTGAGCTTCTCCCGATATGCCGCGTCCTCTCCACCATAGGTTTCGTCGAGCTCCTGAGCGGCCAACTGAATGGGGGTGAGTGGGTTCTTGATCTCGTGGGCGAGGCGGCGTGCGAAATCCTGCCAGGCGCCGATGCGCTGCAAATACTCGATACGAGTGCGCGAATCGCGCAGGTCGCGAACCATCTGGTTGAAGGCATTGGTTAGCTCCGCAACCTCGTCGGTCGCGCCGGTGGGCAGAGCGACGGTGAGATCTCCTGCACCGACTTGGTGGGCCGCGTCCGCCAAGTCCATCACGCGACGAGTTACGCGTCGCGATACGATCGCGCCAATCAAGAACGCAACGACTATGACGAGAAACGCCATGAATCCGAAGACCCAAACGTAGACGTCGGAGACAGAGGCGCCCTGACGCTGAAGCCGCGAATACACATCGGCAGCCTCCCCGGCCTCTTGAAGGCGCTGGAAGTAGACTTCCGGAACGGCCACTTCGACGGAGATCAGCAGCGTCCCAGCTGCACTGTCAGTCTCTCGATCCCGCGTCGTGGTGCGCAGCTCTCCGCCCGCCGGATCCGACGGCCGGACCACCCGTGCGAGAACTCGACCCGAATCATCGGAGATGCGAATCCCTTGTACGACCTCGTATCGTTCGAGAAGTGCGTGGAGGATTGGCTCGAAAGCGGGCGTCCTTCGGCTCTTCCGCAGCTCGGCCTCGACGGCCCATTTCACGGCATCGGCCACCTGCTCAGAGCCCTCTCGGAGCGCCATCAACTGCCCGCGCCGGGCCTCGACCCCGTGAACGAGCTCGGCTCCAAATCGCGGGTTTACACCGACCTGATACACCTCGCGCAGAGCGCCTTGCGCCAGAAAAATGCTGCCTCCGAGTGTCAGAAAGACCGACAGGCCGATCGCGAACAGAATCTTTCGCTCGAACCGGCTCATTGCGGCACCTTCGAATAGACGCTTCGGAACTCGACCCGGCGCTCGGCTTGGCAGATACGCCGACGCACGATGTTCACGGTGATCGGACCGATGGGATCGTCTCCGGATGTCGGTCGGATCAGCTCTCTGCACTGCTTCTTGGAAATCGGATTGAACTCCGCCTGCACGGCGAAGTAGATCTCTTTCCCTCGATGCGGCTCAAAGCTCTTGGGTTCGCCGGCGAAGAGTCCCTCGACCACGAGGCAGCGATCGAGAACATCTTCGAGCGTCTTCAGGCGTTCACTGCGAGTGCCTATGCGGACGAGATAGCCGTCCTCCCAAAGGTCGCGTGTAACGTCGCAACTGAACTCTCGTACGGCCATCCGCCAGTTGGAGCCCCGCAAGTGCGAGCCCACCGTCACCACCAAGCGCTTGCGAAGACCGCTCGAAAGCTCCTCGCGGACTCTCGCGTCCGCCAGGTCCTTCACAGTGAACGAGACTTTGGGCGAACCTCGTGACCAGATCACATCCAGGTCGCGGATGGGTAGCCCTGCCTGCGCGAATACCGCAGCGGCCATGAGCAAGACCAGAGCTACGACCCCGTATCTCACAGCCGTATGAACCCCAGGACCGTAGAGAACCCGACCTGAAAGACCCCCACCCGGGTGTCGAAGCGGAAACCGACATCAAGGGTGAGATCGACCGGAAATCTAGAAAAACCCGAGTAGCCATTCACGCCCGCGCGAGGATCTCGAAGGTCGGCGAGTCCGAAGATGCCGAACAAGGTGTAGAGATTGATCTCGCGGATACCGTTGACGCGAACGCGCTCGTAGACCGGAACATTGTAGCCAATGTCGATTCGCCACGCGAGGTCACCCAGGTGATTGTTGTTGATCGAAGTGCCCAAGAGATTCGGTGGGCGTTGCGCGTCGAGTTGCATCTCCATGAACCGCGATGGAATCAGATCGGTCATGTCGGAGATGTGAAACAGATAGAAGAAAGGCGTGCTTCCGAACGCTGCTCCCCCGAAGGCGCCGAGCCGGATCGTGTGGTTCCAGGGAAGTCGCCACCAGCGTCGAACCCAGGCCTCGAGCTCGAGGTAGTCGTAGTCGCTACCGAGAAAGCGGGTGCCCACCGTGACGACACCGCGAAACACGACGCCCTCTTTGGTGATTCCAGGATCGTCCCGCTTGTCGAATACGAGGGCGAAACGAAGCGAAGACACGAAGCTCTTTCCATCCTGGATCGCGAAGTCGATCGGGACGATATCGTTGCCACGCGGCTCGCTAGCTGCTTCGGGGCGGTTGAGGACGCTCACGATGTCGCCCACCCAATCGAGGCTGTAGCGGAGCGTGGTCGTGAAATCCTTGCCAATCCCAACCATGAAACCGCCGCGTCGATACCGCACCACGGCGTGCTCGACCGTCGAGCTTCCTGGACAGGTCGGCTCGCCGCAAGGTTTGCTGACCAATGGATCGACTCCGTAGAACTCACGTCCGTTGAGGAAGAACGTTCCGAACCGGACGCCGTACTCATCCTTGATCAACTTGGGATACCGCAGATCCAAGCGTCCGCCCTGCTGGAAGCCGCTGAGCAGCGCCGTTCCCGAGAGTCTAATTCCGCGGCCGGCGAGATTGGTTTCCGTCACCTTGAAGCCGAGCCAAGGGAAGAGGCTTTCTTCGTTGTTGCCCGTCTCCGTCACGCCCTTCGACAAGCCCGCGACCAACTGTTCGATGACGACGGTGTTGCGCTCCTTTACCTCGACCACCAAGACCACGTATCCATGCTCGGCACCTCGCTCGAGCCGAATGTCGACGGCGTCGAACCAGCCGGTTCCCATGAGCCTCCACTCGGTGGCGAGCAGCTCGGGTGACTCTGGGTCCAGGAAGTCGCCTTGCTTCAAGGGAATGAACTTGCGAACGACCTTCGCCTTCGTCCGACTGTTTCCGACGACGACGATCCCTTCGAGCACATAGCGAACCTGAGACGAGATCGGATCGGCCCGGCGCGCTTCGCTCGGACTGCCATAGGGATCGCGTAGCTCTTCGTCGTCGCCCTCGGTCTCTCGCTCGACTTCGGGCTCGGGCCCGGAGACCTGGTCGCCGGGGCGATACGGCTCTCCTCGATCAGGCGCCTGAGCGCCTGCAATCCGAGGGACGAGCATGATGAAGGAGGCGATCAGGCTCAGAAGCCAGCGTCTCGGTCGCAAGCGCGGGCTCACGACGCCGAGACTACTCCAGCGGCGGGAGTGACGCGAGAAGCCAAAGGCACCCGGCCACCACCAAGAAAACCGCCCCGACCCATCCCAGAGTCCTCACGAAACCAATTGGCCTACCGTCGTCCTTCGACTTCACGGAGAGAGTTGTAGCAGATTCCGTTGCGAAGGAGGGAGAATAGTCGAGCGCATCCCAGAGCTCGGACGGCTCCTCGAGCTCTTCTTCGCCCGGCCTGCGTATGATCCGGATGGTGGCATCCTCATCGCGGTCGTCGATTTGCGGGCGCAGTCCGGAAACCGGTGTGTCGTCGGCGCGCCCCAGCGCGGCGAGGCCTTCCTCGAACGCCTGGACCAGCGGAAGCGCGGTCGGGTTCTTGGGGATTGCACTCGGGGCCTTATCGCGAAGAGTCGGCGGCAGGGTTTCCCGAGGCGGCGGCACGGCGTCGACACGAAACGTGCCCTCGGTCCATTCGAGCGCGAGGACGAAATCGGCGGCGCTTCCGCCATCGATGCTCACGTCGCTGAGCTCTCCTTTTTCATAGTATCCAATCGCGAGGCGCCCACGGTGCTCGAGCAAGAGCCGTCCGGTGAGGCCAGCGTTCTCGCAGTAGCGCATCAGGTCGGCCGGGGGGTGCACCGCGAGCGAGCCTCGCCGAGTGGTGTCGGTGCCGCGGGAGACCGGCAGGTGCGGAAGCTGCGGATAGACCGCGAACTCGCCGCCCCGCAGCGAGAGCAAGATCTCGAGCGCACGTTCTTCGTCAGCAGATGCCGCAGCGTCGGCAATCTGGCCGTGAAGGAGCCGAACCGTGCCCGATCCGGACTCACTTTGAAACGAAAGCAAGCCGCTGGTGCCCACCTGTTCGAGCCCGCCGAGCAAGTCCTCGACGCCCTCTGCGGGGATCATTCCTTGGAAGACTGCTTCGGCGGCCATGACTGAGTGGAGTGATTCCCGGGGCCCCAATTGTCAAGGCGCCCCGGGGTCCGAGGAGCGCCCGTAAACTCCAGAATTTCCAGATAAATCAGGGGAAGATGCCGCGCTCTTCATACGAGGTCGCGAGGCTCTCGAGCGCAAGGGCGTACGCCGCGACTCGCGGATGTACCTTCTTTTCGGTCGCGTAGAACATCGTGCGTTGATAGGCGCGTCGCATCATGTGAAGCAGTCGACGCTGGACTTCTTCAGCGTCCCAGTGCTCGCTGTTCCTGTTCTGAACCCACTCGTAGTAACTGACGGTCACACCGCCGGAATTCGCGAGGATGTCGGGAATGACCGGGATCCCGCGATCTTCGAGTACGGCCTCGCCGTCGGGGTTGATCGGACCGTTCGCGCCTTCGGCGATCAGCCGCACGTCGAGCTCGCTCGCCTCTTGTGCCCCGACCTGATTCTCGAGGGCCGCTGGGATGAAGAGATCGGCCTTGGTCTGGAAGAACTCCTCGCGACTGATCTTGTCTCCGCGCGGGTAACCCTCGAGCGACCCATTGGCTTGAACGTAGTCCTGCAACTTGTGCGGATTGAAGCCCTCGTCGTTGCGTAGGTATCCGGAATGGTCGCCGGTCGCGATGGTCGAAACACCGAGCTTGGCCAGCAGGACCGCGGTGTGAGACCCCACGTTGCCGAAGCCTTGAACGATCGCAGTCGCACCTTCGAGGTCGAAGCGATTCTCCCGGGCCCACTCCTTGATGCAGTGCACTACACCCTGCCCCGTAGCGGACTCGCGCCCTTCGGAGCCGCCCGCATTGATGGTCTTCCCGGTCACGACTGCTCGCTGGTCGTTCTTCTCGTAGGTGGGGCCCGTGTTGATATAGGTGTCCATCATCCAGACCATCGTCTGGGCATTGGTGCCCATGTCGGGCGCCGGAATGTCATGCGAAGGGCCGATGTTGCTTCCCAGCGCGTGGGTGAACCGTCTGGTGATTCGCCGAAGCTCGTCACGGGAGTGATCGCGCGGGTTGAACTTGACCCCCCCTTTTCCGCCGCCAAAAGGCACGCCGAGCAATGCACACTTCCAGGTCATCTGGGTCGCCAGCGCCTTGAGCTCATCGAGGGTGACGTCTTGGTGGTAGCGCATCCCGCCCTTGTACGGACCCATCACGTTGTTGTGCTGAACTCGGTAACCCTTGAACACGCGAGTGTCGCCATCGTCCATCCGCACGGGAAAGTGAACGATGAGCTCGTTCTTGGGTTCCGCGAGAATCGCCTTCACGTGACTCGGGAGCTGCGTCAGCCTGGCGGCCTGCTCGATATAACCTTGAACGACTTCGAAGAACCGATAGTCGCCCGCCGCCCTCCATGATTCTTCCGACATCGACACGATGCTAGCGCGTGCGTTTCTGGACACCAAGATCGGCGCAAAAATTGCGCGACTGCGCCGATCGGCGCAACGAACGCGCCTGCTAGGGAAAACGGTTCTCAACAGCGATCAGAACCTTGTTTTTCGAGGTTCCGTGGCGGTAAAGTCCTGCTCACTGGGCCGCTGATAGAATTACTACTGCAGCCTTTGCTATCGAACCGCGAGGAGGATGCGATGGATGAACCGGGAAACGACTTCCGTCGTGAGTTGGAGGCCCGTGGCGTGTCACGTCGCGAGTTCATGGGCTTCTGCTCTGCGATGGCCGTGATGTTTGGTTTACCGAAGGGCGCCACGGCAATGATCGCTGACGCACTCGAGAACAAGCCGAAGCCGACTTTGGTGTGGCTCAACTTCCAGGATTGCGCGGGCAACACGGAGTCGTTCCTGCGTGCCAGCAAGCCGACTGCGGCCGAGGTGATTCTCGATCTGATCTCGATCGACTACCACGAGGTGATCATGGCGGCTGCCGGACACCAGGCGGAGGCAAACTTGCACTCGGTGGTGGAGAACCAGAAGGGCGCATACATCGCAGTGGTCGAGGGCTCGATCCCGACCGGCGCGAATGGCGCTTACTGCACGATCGGTGGAAAGTCGGCGTACCAAATCGCCAACGAAGTCTGTGGCAACGCCCTCGCGACGGTGGCGGTCGGCACCTGCGCATCGTTTGGCGGCATCCCTGCTGCCTCGCCCAACCCGACGGGCGCGCTCGGCGTGTCCGACGCGGTTCCAGGCATCAAGACGCTGATCAACCTCTCGGCTTGTCCGGTCAACGCGCAGAACCTCACAGGGACCTTGGTGTACTTCCTGACGTACGGACGGTTCCCAGCGCTCGACAAGCTGAATCGCCCGCTTTTCGCCTACGGAAAGTCGATCCACGACAACTGCGAGAGGCGCGCCCATTACGACTCCGGCCAATACGTCGAGCAATGGGGCGATGAAGCGCATCGCGACGGGCACTGCCTCTACAAGATGGGCTGCAAGGGCCCCGTGTCTTTCCAGAACTGTCCCAACGTCGGTTGGAACGACAACACGAGCTGGCCCATCGCTTGCGGTCACGGCTGCATCGGCTGCGCGGAGCCCGACTTCTGGGACAAGATGACGCCGTTCTATTCGCACCTGCCGGGCTTCCCTGGCTTCGGCAAAGGATCAGACATCGACAAGGTCGGCTTCTGGGCGACCATCGGCGTCACGACGGCGTTTGCTACCCACACTTTGGTTCATCTCGGAAAGAAACTCGTTAGAAGCGGTGCGGACCAAGCACCCGACGGACCGCCGACGCGGACCGATGAAGGAGGGGCAGAATGACCCATATCGTTGTCGACCCGGTGACCCGCATCGAAGGCCATCTGCGCATCGAAGCGGAGATCAACGACGGTCAAGTCTCTGACGCTTGGTCCTCGTCGACCATGTTCCGAGGTATCGAAATCATACTCCAAGGCCGTGACCCGCGAGATGCTTGGGCATTCACCCAGCGCATCTGCGGCGTCTGCACGACGGTCCATGCGATCGCCTCGATCCGTGCGGTCGAAGACGCGATCGGCGCGAAGCCGCCGCCCAACGCGCGGATCCTCCGCAACCTGATCATCGCGTCCCAGTGCATCCAGGACCACGTGATCCACTTCTATCATCTGCACGCGCTCGACTGGGTCGACATCGTGTCGGCGCTCGAAGCCGATCCGAAGGAAACCGCGACGCTCGCGCAGTCGATTTCAGACTGGGGCAAGTCGAGCGCGACTTACTTCAAGGGTATTCAGGATCGCGTAAAGGGGCTGGTCGAGCGAGGTCAGCTCGGACCGTTCGCCAACGCATACTGGGGCCATCCCGCGTACAAGCTACCGCCTGCGGCAAACCTCATGGCGGTCGCCCACTACCTCGAAGCGCTCGAGTGGCAGCGTGAGTTCATCAAGATGCACGCCATTCTCGGCGGCAAGAACCCACATCTGCAGAGCTTCCTGGTCGGCGGCATGGCGACTCCGGTCGACCCGGACAGACAGGCTTCATTGAACATCCAGACGATCGCTCAGTTCAAGAAGCTGATCGCGGGCGCACAGGAGTTCGTGAGTAAAGTCTATATCCCCGATCTTCTTGCGGTCGCTTCGTTCTATAAGGACTGGGCCGGATACGGCGCCGGTGTCGGCAACTACATGGTGTACGGCGAGTACCCGCTCGACGACCAAGCCGATCCGGAGCGCTACATCAAGTCGGGCATCATCAGAGCTCGTGACATCTCGAAGGTGGAAGAGTTCGATCCTTCGAAGATCACCGAGCAGATCACACACTCTTGGTACAACTACGAAGGCGGCGAGGAGCAAGCGCTCCACCCGTCCGAGGGAGAGACCAAGCCCAACTACACCGGTCCGGAGCCACCTTTCGAGCGTCTGGACACCGCCAAGAAGTACTCCTGGCTGAAGTCGCCCCGCTACGACGGAGTGCCGATGGAAGTCGGGCCCTTGGCTCGCATGTTGGTCAACTACGTTCAAGGTCACGAGCAGGTCCAGGGCCTAGTCAACCACGTTCTCAAGACGCTGGGCGTCGGGCCGGAGGCCTTGTTCTCCACGCTCGGCAGGGTCGCGGCACGGGGCATCGAAACACAGCTGCTGGTCGACAAGATCGGCGACTGGGTCGACGAGCTCGCTGACAACATGGGCAAGGGCGAGCTCCGCATCCACGACAACAGCAAGTGGGACCCGGAAAGCTGGCCCGCCGATTGTATGGGGGCTGGCTTTCACGAGGCGCCACGAGGCTCGCTCGGGCACTGGGTTCATGTGAAAGATGCCAAAATAGCCCGCTACCAGTGCGTGGTTCCGAGCACCTGGAACGCAGGA
>DASRZF010000296.1:0-12996 GCA_035686645.1 Polyangiales bacterium | reverse complement strand
GCTCGCACGGCCTCGCCCCGCCGCAGCGATGCAACGGCTGGAGTCCCTCTGGAACAGAGGATGGACAGAGCGGCTCTGGCTTCTGATCGCGGCGCTGGCGCTCGGCACCTGCTTCACATTCGGTTTGCTCTGCCTGCTGCTCGATCTTCGAATCGCGTCGATCGCCGTTCGAGTCGGCCGCGTTGCCTTCTTCGTGCCGTTCGTCTTGGCCGTGCTGTTCTTCGGACTCCCCTGGCTGCGTTTCGCCTTCGGACGATTCGGAACATTCCGGTTCTTTCCGGCGCTCGCCGGAGGGTTGGCGATCGGCGCATTCGTCGCGCTCTCGTTCCAGCCCGCGCTCAGCGCACACTTCTCCCCCAAGGCGATCTACGATGCCTACACCGAGCTCAGCGAGGGGAAACCCGAGCCACTGGCCTCGTACGATCTGCCGTCCACGTCTGCCCACTACTACACCAGCGCGGCGATAGAGCAGATCGACGCCCCGAACGAGCTCATCGAGTTTCTCGGTAAGCCCGGACAGCGCTGGGTCGTGATGGAAGCCGAGCAACTGCCCAAGCTCGACCGTGCATATCGCCAAGAGACCGGCGAGCACCTCAACGTGGCCGATGCGCGCAATGCCCGGCTCCTTTTGATCGCCGCGCGCCCAATCGAAGGACGCTCGAACGAGAGCTTCCTCGCTCACGCGATCCTCAACGAAGCGCCCGTGCCTCAGCACCGGGTAGGTGCCAACTACGACGACGTCGTAGAGCTGATCGGATACGATCTCGAGCTCCCGCGAGGGGACTCGGTCGGCGCCGGTCAGCACTTCGGTGTGACCTGGTACTGGCGAGTGCTCGGCAAGGTGCCGACGGGTTACGAGGTGTTCGTGCACATCGACGCGCACGGCCTTCGCCTCAACGGAGATCACATCCCGGTCGCTGGGCGTTACCCGACCAAGCTCTGGGAAGAGGGAGACGTCATCGCCGACAGCCAAGAGCTGATGGTCCCCGCGAATTTCCGCACCGGCGACTATGTGATGTACGTGGGTCTCTTCAGTGGAAGCAAGCGCCTCGAGGTGAAGTCGGGTCCCAACGACGGCGTGAACAGGGTCGAGGCCGGGACACTGCCGATTCGCTAGTCCAATCTCGAGGTCGAGAACACGGACGCAGCCAGGTCGATGCCCCCGCTGAAGGCGCCCTTGGAGGCTTCAGAATCCTCTGCGCTCTTCACCGGAGTCGCGGTGATCCGTGAGGGCCGGCCGGCGTACCCCGCGCGTGGCGAAGGAGCGGCCCAACCGGCGACGGTTCGGCTCGGATCGGAAACCGGCGCCCATGCCTCCCCCACCCCGACCGGAACCCCCGTGAGCGTCCGCTGATCGAGAATGAACGCCTCCTGCGCCCGTAATGAGCGCATGCTCTGCGTGAGACGGCGGCGCTCATCGGTTCGCAAAGCCTCGAACGCGACGCCCATCCCGACCGAAGCCCCTCCGCTCGGCCTTCTCTGGAGCTCGACGCGCTGAATACTACCGGCGACGCACAGTGGCTCTTCCCAGTCGGGCGGATAAAACGTGAGCGTGATCTCGGTTCCGATCTCGAGAAGGAGATCGGTCTCGATCCAAAGCCCTTCCTCGCTCACGTCGGTCACCCGGTGCGCAATCGCTTCCCCCCAAAGCTCGGAGTAGACCTCGCATTCGAGATCGACGAGCCGTCGAACGGCCCTGCGGGCCTCGGGTTTTGCCCCGAACTGGCGAGCTGCCATACCTCCGCTTGTATTCGAGGCGGCCCTCGCGCGGCAAATTACGGGTCGATGTCGACGCGCTGCTCGTGCTCGAGCACGTAGCGGGTTTGATCCCATCGGCCGGGAGTCGCCGTCACCCCGTTCTCGCCGACTTCGAACATCCAAAGGCCCTCTCGGCCCTCGTGCGTCGTGCTCCCGGCACAGCACAAGCTGAGCGGAGTCTCGGGCACTCGCAAGTGATACCGCCAATGAATGTGACCATGGACGATCACGCCGCGTCGAGCCGCCGCACTGATCGCCAAGAGCTCGTCCGCGTTCTCGAGGCCGTGCGCCGGCCGGTCCGGTCTACCGCTCGCGAGGCGCGGCGCATAGTGGGTGGCGATCATCACGAAGCGATCAAACAGACGGGGATCATCCAGAATCCGCACGAGCGCATCGAGTTGTTCATCGGGAATCCGCCCGCTCGAATAGGTAGGCTTCGGATTGGCACGCGCGCTGTTGATCCCGATCAGCGCCAAGCCGTCAGCCGGAAACCATACTTGCGGCCAGACTCCGTCGACCGCGTACTCCGGAAGCTCGGTTCTCATGAAGCTCCCGAAATGCTGATCGAACCAACCGGCCTCGACGGTGTCACGAAGGTACAGGTCGTGATTGCCAGGCACCGTGAAGAAGCCGAGCGGCGCATGGGTGAGTGGCTCGATGATCTTCCGGGCGTATCGGATCTCGGGTTCGGTCCCGAGCGCCGTGTAATCCCCCGTGCAAATCACGAGGTCGACGCCCTGCTCTTTCGAAAACTCCGCCAGCGCCTCGACCTTCTGCACCGCGTCCAAGAAGACCTTCCGGCGACGGAACTGCAGATTCGCGAGACCGACGATCCGCTTGTTGAAAAAGCTGCTGATCGGCACCCCGGCAAACCCATCTTCGAGGTGAACGTCGCTGACGTGAAGAACCTTGGTTACGGCCATTGCGCGGGCGCCTTGAGCCCTTCGGCTTCATCGAGGCCAAAACGAACGTTGAGGCACTGAATGGCCTGGCCCGATGCGCCCTTCACGAGGTTGTCGATCGCGCTCATCGCGATGAGGGTCCCGCTGTTCGGGTCCTGCGTATAGCCGAGATGTACTCGGTTGGACCCCCGCACCCAGAGCGTGTCCGGGTGCTCCCCAACGTCGAGCACGTGCACCGAAGGTGAGCCCGCATAGAACGCACGCGCGGATTCGACGCACGCCGCAGCGCTCACATCGGGTCCGCTCGCTTGCGCGTAGCAGGTCGCGAGAATCCCTCGCGTCATCGGAAGAAGGTGAGGAACGAACGTGATCCGAACCGGCAACCCGGCGACCCGGCTCAGCTCTTGCTCGATCTCGGGCCCATGCCGATGCACGCCGGCCTTGTACGCGCGGACCCCTTCGGCCGTCTCCGGGAAATGCGTCGTGCTCGAAACACCCCGCCCCGCACCAGACACACCGCTCTTTGCATCGACCACGATGCCATCGAGTCGGACAAGCGCGTTCTTCAGCAAGGGCGCGAGCGCCAAGGTCGATGCGGTCGGGTAGCAACCGGGAACCGCGATCAAATCCGCGTTGCGCAGCTCCTCGCGGTGGAGCTCGACGAGGCCATACACCGCCTCGGGCACGCGCTCGGGGACGGGGTGCTTGCCGTACCAGCTCTCGTAAACGGCGAGGTCGGCAAATCGAAAATCCGCGGAGAGATCGAGCACTACGGTCCCTCGTTGTCGCAACGCGCTCACCGCCTCGGCGCTGGCCGAATGAGGCAATGCGCAAAACACCGCGTCCGCATGCTTCGCAATCGCGTCGGGCTCGAAAGGCTCGACCGCTCCGTCCACGATGCCACGAAGGCTCGGCAGCACGTCGGACACGTTCTGGCCTGCCGTCGAGTTGCCCACGATCGACACCAGCTCGAGCGAAGGGTGCCCCAGGATCAAACGAACGAGCTCGGCCCCGGTGTAACCGGTCCCTCCGACCACGATCGTGCGTATGGGCTTCGAGGTCATTCGCTCAACTACATCCTGATACTGACATGTGCGTTGTCTATGGCATTAAGCAAAAAAGCCGCGGCACAGAAGGCGCCGCGGCTCGAGATTTGCGATTCGAGGTTCTCAGCGCTTCGAGTACTGGAACTTCTTGCGGGCGCCCGGCTGACCTGGCTTCTTACGCTCCTTCTTACGAGCGTCGCGGGTGAGGTAACCGGCCTTCTTGAGCGTCGGTTTGTTGGTCTCGTCCATGCCGACGAGGGCCCGGGCGATGCCGTGCCGAACGGCTGTGGCCTGCGCGGACACGCCTCCGCCCGATACGTTGACTTCAACGTCGAACTGGCCCTGCTTCGAGAGCGCGGCAAAAGGCTGCATCGCGACGATCCGAAGGATCTCCCGCGGGAAGTAGTTCTCGAACGTGCGACCATTGACGGTCACGTTGCCTGCGCCGGCGCTCAGAAAGACGCGCGCGATCGCGTTCTTTCGCTTTCCGGTTCCGTAGTTGCGTCCGTCGATGACTTTAGAATGTGTCATTAACCAAATCTCTCGAGATCAAAGGGGAAAGGGCACGGGTTGCTGGGCGACGTGGGGATGCGTCCCCTCGGCATGAACTTTCAACTTGCGGAACATCTGTCGGCCGAGGCTGTTCTTCGGGAGCATGCCCTTGACCGCGCGTTCGATGACGAACTCTGGCTTGCGCTTGATCAACTCGCCATAGCTCTCCGAGGTGAGGCCGCCCGGATAGCCGGAGTGACGATGGTAGTACTTGTTCGCGAGCTTGTTGCCCGTGAGCCGCACCTGGGCCGCATTGATGACGATCACAAAGTCACCCGTATCGACGTGCGGGGTGTACTCCGGACGGTGCTTGCCACGAAGGACGTGCGCCACCTTGGACGCTAAACGGCCAAGCGGAAGACCCGCCGCATCGACGACATACCATTTGCGTTCGATTTCAGACGCTTTGGCACTCTGGGTAGCCATGAGATTCGCTCCTAAGACCCCGTTTCGGGGCGCGTTTCGTAGCCGCCGGCCCCATCGGTGTCAAGCAGGCAGGGCGTGATACTTGCGGCCGGAAAGCTTGGGTTTTCGAAAGGATTTCGAACGAGCCCCCACTCCGGCCTCGAATTGCGATAAACTGGTAAGCGGTGAGAATTCCTATTCAAACAGGCAATGGCGATCGCCTCGGGTTCCGACGGGTTCGGGCTCCGTCGGCACTGCTGGCCTTCACGCTCCTCTTTGCCGCCGGGTCGGCACACGCGCAAACCGGGGCGATCCTCTGCACCCTGACCGAAAACGGCGCGCCGGCCCGCGGCACCCTCGAGGCGGAGCAGTCGGGCAAGGAAGTAGGCTCAGGATCCTGCGGCGATCCACTCGCAGTGCCCCCCGGCAAGTACAGGGTGAGCGTGACGCTGGACGGGGCCCTCGACACTCCAACCAAGACTGCAGATGTCACCGTGACAGCAGGCAAGACCGCGCGGCTGACGATCGACTTCAAGACCGGCGTTCTCGAAGTGCGAGTCGAGACGAAAGCTCAAGGCGGCACAGCACAGATCACGGTCATGCGCGGCTCGGAACGCATAGGTACCGTCGGCAGTAGCGTTCCCGCACGCCTCAGCGCGGGCGCCTATGGGGTCGTGGTCCGGCTCGGCGGCCAGGAGCGACGCTTTGACGTCGATCTGCGGCCCGGGCAGCGCCGCCTCGTCCGCGCCCAGTTCTAGCGGCGATTCCGCCAAAAGCCGGAATAAAAGCGGAACTGCGTATACTCGACCTGATCTTGCACGCTGCTAGGGTCTGACTCAGGGATGTCGAACATGCCGGAGCTGGCGCGGCGTTCACCAACGCCGGCGCCGTATTCACCCAACGCGATTATGCGCTGGCTCTACCGGCGCTTCTTCGCCCACATCCGGGTGGACGAGAACTGGAGCCGTGGCGTGCGCGAGGCCGCGAGCAAGGGTGTCGTGGTCTACGTGATGCGCTCGCTCTCGTTCCTGGACTTCATCTGCCTCGACTTCCTCTTGAAGAAGTTCGGCCTGCCGCTGGTTCGCTTCGTCAACGATTTGGGGCTCTGGATTCTCGAGCCCTTCGGCAAGGGGGAACGGCGCCTGAGCTTGCGCCGGCAGATACCCGAAGGCGAGGCCTTGGAGAAGACCGTCGGCGATGGGTACAGCGCTCTGCTCTTCTTGCGGCAGCCGCCCCAATTTGGCCGACGAGCGCGTCGGGGACGCGATCTTGAGGTCGACCTGCTCCGGACGCTGGTCGCCAAGCAAAGGACCTCCGCGCAACCGATCTTGCTAGTGCCGCAGACGTTCATTTGGAGCAAGCAAGCCGGCTCGGCGAGCCCCGGTCTGCTCGATCTTCTCTTCGGCCCCGTGCAGTGGCCGGGCCGGCTCCGAGTCTTGTTCCAGTTCTTGCTGAACTACCGAGACGCCAAGCTCTGTTCCGGAGAGCCCTTCAATCTGCAGGAGTTCCTTCGAAAGAACCCCGAGCTCACGGACGCTGACGCCGCCGACAAGGTCCGCTACGCCCTACTCCGCCGCATGGAACGCGACCGTGCCGTCATCATCGGCCCGATGAAGAAGACGACCGCGCGCATTCAGGACGAGCTTCTGCGCAGCCCGCGGCTCAGGTCTCACATTCAGCGATACGCAGACGAAAAGGGCATCTCGTATGCGAAAGCGGAAACCGTCGCGCGCAAGCAGCTCCAGCGGCTCTGCGCGAAGCAGAGCATCTTCGTCGTGGACCTCATGCACCGGTTTCTCACCTGGGTCTGGTCGAAGATGTACGACGGCGTCGTGCTCGACCGAGAGGGCCTCGAGCGCGTTCGAGAAGCGGCGCGTGACGCCTCGCTGGTGCTCCTTCCGAGTCACAAGAGCCACATCGACTACCTCGTCCTGAGCGACATGCTCTACGGACATGCGATGATGCCTCCGCTCATCGCGGCTGGCGACAACCTCAGCTTCTGGCCGATCGGGGTCCTGCTCCGACGCGGGGGCGCCTTCTTCATCAAGCGGAGCTTCCATGACGACTCGCTCTACCCGGAGCTCGTCGAGGCTTACATTCGCAAGCTGATCGCGGAGGGGTTTCCGATCGAATTCTTCCTCGAAGGCGGCCGCTCGCGCACAGGCAAGGCGCTTCCTCCCAAGTACGGCCTGCTTTCGATGGTCTACGATTCCGCCGCGAAGCTCCGCGGCACCAAGGTCAAATTGGTTCCGATCTCGATCGGCTACGAGCGCATCATCGAGGAGCGTTCGTTCGTCCACGAGCTTTCCGGCGGAGACAAGCAGTCGGAAAACGTCGGCGATTTGATCAAGAGCTCGAGCGTCCTGCGCTCCAAGTGGGGTCGCCTCTACGTCCAGTTTGGCGAAATCATCGACTTCGATGAGTTCCAGGAGCAATCGATACGCCGCGTCGGTGAACGAATCTCGCATCCCGATGCGAGTCCCACCGGCTTGAAACGCTCCGCCGTCCGAGCACTGGCGCACAAAATCATGTACTCGATCAACGAGGTCACGGTCGTCACCCCGGCGGCCCTCGTGGCCACCGCACTGCTGAGCCATCAGAAGCGCGGGATGACGAGGACCTCTCTACTGACCGCTTGCCAGGACTTGCTCCTCACCTTGGACGTCGAGAATGCGCGGATCGCACACCAGCTTCGCATCGGAGACGAGAGAATCCGCGAAGACACAATCGACGAAGCGCTACGCCTGTTTCTCGACGCGCGTCTCATCGTCTCGCACGACACGGGGCCAGAGGCGATCTACACGATCGATTCGGAACGCCGACTGGCGCTCGAATACTATCAGAACACGATCATTCACTTCTTCGTTCCGCGGGCTCTCATTTCGGCTGCGCTGCTGGTCAACAAGGAGCAATGGGCCCAGATCAGCCGTCTAAACGACCGCGTTCAGCAACTCTCGAGGCTTTTCAAGCACGAGTTCATCTACCGAACCGATGCAACGTTCAACGATATCTTCCAAGACACGCTTCAGGAAATGGTGCGCGTCGGCGAAATCGAGCTGCGCGATGAGACCGCGCAGGCCACCGAAGGCGTGATGCGGCAACGGGTCGAGCGATACGCCCTCATGCTTCAGACCTTCTTCGAGAGTTACCTCCTCGCACTTCGCGGTGCCGAAATCGTCCTCGACGGGCCGATTCCCAAGAAGGACTGGTACAAGCGAACTCTCGCCTTGGGGCAGCAGATGTATCTCGCTGGGGAGATCGAGCGTCGCGAGTCGCTTTCGAAGTTGAAGCTCGAGACGGCCCTCAAGGCGCTGGAAGACTATCGACTGATCCAGCTCAACGGTGACACCCTCGAGCGCGGCGATGGCGTCGAAAGCGTGGCCGACCTTCACGCGCTAGAGCCGAAGCTCACGGGCTTTCTTCGCTGACGATCGCGCGCGTGTTTGTCGGTCCAAACACTGCAGACCGCTTGTAAGACGCATTGCTCACACTTGCTCGGGTCGGGGCGACTTGGGCATTCCCTCGAAACGCCGAGGTGACAGAGGGCAAAGTCGTATTTGACGGGGTCGTCCGGGTCGAAGGTCCGGAGCACGGCGGTGATCTCCTCGGCCGTGGCCCAACTCGCCGTGCGTCGTTTCGTGAGGCCCAGATTTCGGCTGATGCGATGGATGTGGGTGTCGACGGGAATCAGCAGCTCGGAAGGCGCGATGGGCCAGAGGCCGAGGTCCACGCCGTCTGAGGGGCGAATCATCCATCGTGCGTAGAGCAGCAGGCGTTTACACGCACTGCCTGCCCTGGGATCGCTGACCAGATGCCGCAAGTTGCGGTTCGTCGATTCGCCGCGAAGCGCATCTGCAAAGCGAGACAATCCCTCACGGAAATCACCTTGGCTCCTTCGGTGGAAATGAACGAACGCATTGCCGAGGGAGTCGTGCTCACGCAACAGCCGTCCTGCTCGCGAAAGCACCGACGCGAGATGCTCCGCGCGATAGATCCGATGAACGAAACCGTGGAGGCGGCGACGAAGCTCGGCCTCGTCGGATTCGATCAGCAGCGCGGCAGGCTCTGCACCCAAGGATTCCAGCACCCGCTCGATGCTTCGTCTGGCCGCCACGGCATTGCCAAAGGCGAGGCTCGCTGCGATGAGGCCGACGATTTCCTGATCCCGGGGCTCGTGGTACCCGTGAATGAAATCGACAGGATCTCTGCGCCGGGTAGACTCTGCGTCGCAGGTAGCGAGCAGCTGGTCGAGGCGTTCGCGGATACCGTCCACTTCGCTGAAGTCCTTGCTATATTGCCGAGCCTACTGCAATGACCAGACGGAGTCGCCACGAACATGACCGGGACCGAGCCTCGATTCGACGAGTGCTCGTGCTCAGTTGCATGCTCGCCTGGTCCTCCGCGATCTCGCCGGGCTGTGCGCACGAATCGACGAGCCCGGGACAAACCACGTCGCAAGCTGGGCGCGGCCCACGTCTCGACCTCGGAATTCGCCTGACGGACGGCCGATGGCTCGAGCTCCTGGACCTCCGCGGAACCCCGGTCCTCGTTTTCGTCTTCGCAACGTTCGACGCCGTGAGCCAGGCATCGCTCAAGTCACTTCGGCCGTTCGTGCCGCAACACCCCGATCTCGTCGTCGTCGGCGTCGCGGCTCAGCCGCGCGCAGAGCAGTTGGTCGACGCTTGGGCCTATGCACTCGATCCGCCGTTCGTGGTGGGCGCCGACCCGTACGGACGCGTCGAGAACGGAGAGAGCTCACTCGGAAAGATCGAAGCGGTGCCGACCTACATTCTTTACGATGCCGACGGCCGTGAAGTCGATCGTCGCACGGGTCTGCTGAGCGAAGGCGACCTGGACCGACTCGTCGAGCCAGTCATGGGCGATTCGAACTAAACGATTTGCTGGTCTCGCCAGAGCGCGCCGAGCTCGGCGCCGAGGCGATCGACGAGAAGCTCACGAACCTCCTCAGCGGAGGCACAATCAAGCGCCTCGGATGCAACTTCGGCCGCTACGCGGAGATCGAGATTGCGAATGATTGCGCGCACCAAGGGAAGGACTCGCACAGGAACGGAGACCTGTCGGTAACCGAGACCCAAGACCAGGCCCAGAGCGACCGGGTCGGCGGCCATGTCGCCGCAGATCGAGCAGGGCAACTCCGCTTCGTTGGCCGCTTTGACGGTGCGCGCAAGAAGCTCGAGCACGGCTGGCTCGAACGGATTGGCCCGAGTGCTACCGTCTAGACGGTCGAAGGCCAACGTATAGTGTGAGAGGTCGTTGCTTCCGGCCGAGAAGAAATCGGCGTGTTCGGCAAATCGATCCGCGAGCAAAGCGGCAGCGGGTACCTCGACCATCATCCCGACCGGAACCGGCGCGAATCCGGCGACTTCCTCGCCGAGCTCGGTCCTGCACTCCTCGACCAGGGCGCGGTACTGAAGGAACTCGGAGAGCGTGGCGACCATCGGGAACATGAATGCGACCGCGCCCTCCCCGCTCGCACGCAGAACCGCTCTGATCTGTGTCTTCAACCAGCCCCGCTCGTGCCGCTTCAGGTCTTGCGCACGCAGACGCTTGTCGCCTCGCCAGTCGAAGGCTCGAAAAACGACTCGGTGGGGAGCCATGGCCGCGACGACGCTCCGATACAAGTCGAGCTGCTCGTCCTCGGTCGGTGGCTCGGGACGGTCGAGACACATGAACTCGGTTCGGTACAGACCGATGCCTTCCGCGCCGTTGTCGATGGCCGCCTGAACTTCACTCGGAAGCTCCACGTTGGCCGTGACCGAGATTGGAGATCCATCCCGGGTCACGGCGGGCGTCGAGCGCTCGGCGCGGAGGAACGCCATGAATCGATCGCGGCGAGCTTCGGCGGCGTGACGCTCATCGAGGGAAGCGCCCACGGTGACCTCGCCGGCGAACCCATCGACCACCACCATCTCGTCGTCGGCGATCGCGATAGGCGACAAACCGACGCCGACCACGGCCGGCACGCCAAACGTGCGCGCAAGAATCGCGGTGTGGCTGCTACCTGCACCCGTCTCGGTGACCAAGCCAATGGTGGGCGGCGCGAGGAGGTGAACCGCATCCGCGGGTGAGAGATCGTGTGCGATCAGCACGGTCGGACCATCGGCCGGTGCATCATCACGACGCTCGCCCGAAAGATGACGAAGCAGATGCTCGCAAACGTGCTCGACATCACGCGCGCGCTCCCGAAAGTATGGAGAGCTGTCTTCGAGCAAGGGCTTCTTGAGACGCTCCGCCACTTGCGATACGGCCCATTCGGCGTTGATCCGCTCGTCGCGTATCGTGTCGGAGATCGATTCGATCAGCAGCGCATCCTCGTGCATCAATAGGTAGACGTCGAGAATCGGTGCGAACGTCGAGCCGTGTTTCCGCGTGAGATCCCGCTTGGCTGTTTCAATTTCGGAGCGCGACTTCGAGACCGCTTGTCGGAATCGCTCTCGCTCGACAGGCAATTCACTTTCTTCCAAGCGTCTGCGTGGGTGACGTCGACGCTCACGACCGATGACGCGCGCTGGCCCGACGGCGACGCCGATCGAGGCGGCGACCCCTTTGAGCTTCATGGGCCGAGTCATGGAACCTCCCCAAAGCCCTCGGCGACCAGAGCTGAAAGCGAATCGAGCGCGGCGGCGGCGTCGGGTCCGGACGCTCGAAAGCGAATCTTCGCCCCCTGATGGCCACAGAGAAGCAGCACCCCCATGATGCTCTTGGCGTCTGCGGTCTGATCGCCTTTACTCACCTCGATGTGCGATTCATAGCGGTTTGCGAGGTCGACCAACTTCGCGGCCGCTCGCGCATGCAGGCCCAGGGGATTGACGAGCTCGACCGTGGCACTGAGCGCTTCGCTCACGGCCCGACTCGTCCTATGTCGCGGTGGGAGACCACCACCTCGTTCCCCTCACCGAGCTCGCGGGCGAGCTCCTCGGCCATCGCCACGGAGCGATGCCTTCCGCCCGTGCACCCGAGCGCCACCGTGAGGTAGGCCTTGCCTTCGCGAGCGTAGTGCGGGAGCGCAAAGTCGAGCAGTGGTCGCAAGTGCCGGAGAAGCTCCTGCGTTTCAGGGGCTTCGAGCACGTAAGCAGCGACCTCGGGGTCCATTCCTGTCTTGGGGCGCAAGGCATCGACGAAATGCGGGTTCGGAAGGAACCGAAGATCGAACACGAGATCAGCGTGCACGGGCACACCGTATTTGAAACCAAAGGAAACCAAGCGCACCACCATCGAAGGACGCCCCGCGTCGCGTCCGATGTAGTCGATCAGATGATGCCGCAAGTCGTGTACGCTGAATTCGGTGGTGTCGATGACGATGTCGGCGCGCGCGCGAAGCCCCGCAAGACGCTCACGCTCTTTGGCGATCGCTGCGTGCAAATCCCCCGTTCGAGCGAGCGCATGTGGTCTCCGTGTTTCGCTGAACCGTCGGACGAGCACGTCGTCTGCGCAATCGAGGAAGATCACCTGCACCAAGTGACCCGCGCGCTGCAACTCGGAGAGCGTTTCCTCCGCGCCGCTCAAGAAGCCGCCGGTACGAACGTCGATGCCGAATCCGACCCTTCCGAGCTTGCCGTCCTGGCCCGCCAGTCCGAGGAGCTCTGGCGCCAACGCGGGTGGCAGATTGTCGACGCAAAAGAACCCAGCATCCTCGAGAACCCGAAGCGCGGTGCTTCTGCCTGCGCCCGAGAGTCCGGTGACGACCACCACCTGAGTTGCTTCACTCATTGCGCGGGTTCCGAGCTCGGGTCCTCCATGTCGCCCATCAAGGTGCTGATGAATTTCTGTGCGCCGTGATGACCTGCCGCCTTGAGGATGTGGTTGCGCGCGGCGACCTCCAAGATGACCGCCATGTTGCGCCCCGTACGGACGGGGATTCGCAACATGGGAATGGGAATCCCACAGATGTCGATCGTGGCTTCATCGAGGCCGAGCCGATCGAAGGGTTCGTCGTCGCTCCAAGGGCAGAGCTCGACCACGAGCTGAACCGTCTTTTCGGACCGCACGGCATTGGCCCCGAAGAGGTCGCGGACGTTGATGATTCCGATGCCCCGCACTTCGAGATGATTTCGCAGGAGCGGTGGCGCGCGCCCAAGCACCTGCTCGGACGGAAGCAAGGAGAGGATCACCTGGTCATCCGCCACGAACCGATGGCCCCGTTCGACGAGAAACAACGCACATTCGCTCTTCCCGATGCCGCTCGGCCCGAGAAGCAAGGTCCCGATTCCATGCACGTCCATCAGCACCCCGTGCCGGGTTTGGGAAGGCGCGAGAATTCCATCGAGCACGAGATGGATCGCCTGAATCGCACGGCTGGACCGGGGTGCTGC
>DASRZF010000295.1:0-16709 GCA_035686645.1 Polyangiales bacterium | reverse complement strand
GCGGCGTAGCGAGTGACAATCGGTCAGGAAGCAATCACCTCCGATTGGCGCGAGCTCCGAGGCGAGGCTTGCGTGGCCCCCGGCCTCAAGTCCCACCGGCCACAATTGCAAGCCGAGCCGTCCGACGGAACCCCGCATCGCGTTCCGCCGCGCCCCGGTGTGTGGGCTCAGTCCTCGAGGACGCTCTTGTGGATGATGATCCGGCGGCAGTGCGGGCATTGGTGAAGCTCGTCTGCGCGCCGCAGGTCAATCGTGAGCTGCGCGGGCAAAGCCATACGGCAAGCCGGGCAGTTCCCGTCCGTGATGATGATGACCGCGTTGGGGATGCCCGTCTTCAGGCGTTCGTAACGCTTGACGATCGTTTTCGAGACCTTGGCGGCGAGCTCGTCCCGACCGACGAGCAGTTTGGAGCGCTGCTCCTCGAGCTCCGCAATGCGCGCTTTCGACGTCTCTTCGTCAGCCTGCAACGAGCTCTTGGTGTCCTCGAAGTCTTTTTCCCGCTCTGCAAGCGAGGCCTTCTTGGCTTCGATCGCTTGCGCGATTCGACCGATCTCGTCTTCCCGCTCCTTGATGGCGCGGCGGTTGGCTTCCACCTCGCGTTCCGCAGCGTCGGCTTCGCGGATGCTGGATGACTGGGCGATCTTCTTTCGAGCGCGCTGAAGTCCTTCGCCTCGCTCCTTGAGCTCCGCGCTCTGTTGCGCCCTGAGCCCCTCGGCCTCCGTGAGCTGCTGTCGCTCCTGCGAAAGCATGGTCTCGAGCATCTGAACGCTATGCCGGAGCTCCTCCAATCGTTGCGGAATCTGCTTCAGCTCGGCATCGATGTCCCGCGCCGAGTCATCCATTTCGGCCAGTTTCGCAAGCGCTACGAGCTCTTCGCGCAAAGACTTCCTCCCGAGTTCAACAAGCTGGCGGGGCTCTAGCGTGCCTTCGCGGAGGGCGCAAGAGCACGAATTTTCGTAGTAGGCCCACCTGGACTCGAACCAGGAACAACCCGGTTATGAGCCGGGGGCTCTAACCAATTGAGCTATGGGCCCTTGAAGCACTTCTAGCTTGATAAGCAGCGGAGCGCGAATGAAAGGTGCTGGAGCATGCGACGGAGTCAGCGGAGGACGGCTCGCGACGGGCGTGCTCGCGATTGGGACCCACTCGCCCCCAAATCCTTAAGACGACCTACGGCTAGGCTCGACCCAATCGCTGTGCTGCCCATCCCGAGCCGCCCTCCTTTATACACGTCGGAGCACGAGCGCTGACACTGGCACTGACCCTGACGCTGAAGTCTCCGCACGGAGGGCCACGGCGGAACGCGACGCGGAGGTTCGGCGGCGTGTGAGTGCCAATCGGTCAGGGAGCAACCCCCTCCGATTGGCGCGAGCTCCGAGGGGCGCCTTGCGTGGCCCCTGCTCGCAGTCCTTCCGGCCACCTTTGCAAGGCGCCCCGTCCGCTGAACCTCCGCGTCGTGTTCTGCCGTGGCCCGATCAGGTGTCCATGAAGCTTCGGAGCTGCTTGGACCGGCTTGGGTGCCGTAGCTTTCGGAGGGCCTTGGCCTCGATTTGGCGGATTCGTTCGCGGGTGACTTCGAAGTCCTGGCCCACTTCTTCGAGCGTGTGGTCGCTCTTTTCGCCGATGCCGAAGCGCATCCGTAGGACCTTCTCCTCGCGGGGCGTCAGTGTCTTGAGGACGCGGCGTGTCTGGTCTTCGAGGTTGCCACCGATGACGGCTTCGACCGGGGAGACGGCGTTCTTGTCCTCGATGAAGTCACCGAGGTGGCTGTCTTCCTCCTCGCCGATCGGGGTTTCGAGGCTGATCGGCTCCTTGGCGATCTTGAGGACCTTGCGGACCTTCTCGAGCGGCATTTCCATGCGCTCGGCGATCTCTTCGGGATCGGGCTCGCGGCCGAGCTCTTGCACGAGGTAGCGCGAGGTGCGGATCAGCTTGTTGATCGTTTCGATCATGTGGACCGGAATTCGGATCGTTCGGGCCTGATCGGCGATCGCCCGGGTGATCGCCTGGCGGATCCACCAGGTGGCGTAGGTCGAGAACTTGTAGCCTCGGCGGTACTCGAACTTGTCGACCGCCTTCATGAGGCCGATGTTGCCTTCCTGAATCAGGTCGAGGAACTGCAATCCGCGGTTCGTGTATTTCTTGGCGATCGACACGACGAGACGAAGGTTCGCTTCGACGAGCTCAGCCTTGGCTCGCTCGGATTGCCTCTCACCTTCTGCGAGCGCCCTGTACGTGTTGCGCAAACGCTCGACCGGTTGCCCCATGTCTTCTTCGACATGGTCGATCGCTTTTTGGGCGTCGCGGATGTGCTCCTCGGACATGAGGATTTGCTCTTCCGAACCGTACTTCCGCTGCACACGCTTCTCGACGGCCTTGCTCTCCTGCATGTCGCGCACCACACGCTTCATGTCTTCGTACTTGAGCCCACCGACCCGCGCCTCTGCCTCGTTCATCTCACGCTCTGCGCGCTCGACGCGACGGGTGTACGCCTTGATCTTCGAGACCACCCGGTCGATCTGCTTCTTGGTGAGATTCAGCTCACGCAACAGAGCGATCCGCTCGTGTATGTGCTTGTCGAGCTGCGCGGTGTAGTGCTTCTTGCTCCGGTCCGAGACCTTGCGCTTGCCGTCGAGCTCGTTCCGAACTTTGGCCAGCGACGACTCGATGCGCTTCACCTTGTCGAACACCTTGAGCGCACGAACTTTGGCGGCTTCGAAGTCGACCTCTTCTTCTTTGTCGAGATCGCGAACCACATCCTTGATGCGGAGCTTGCCTCTGCGGAGGCTTTCGCCGATTTCCAAGATCTCGGCGACCCCCACGCGGGAGTTCAAAATCACCTCGAAAATCTTGTCTTCGCCGTCCTCGATGCGCTTGGCGATTTCGACCTCGCCTTCCCGGGTGAGCAGCGAAACCGACCCCATCTTTCGGAGGTACATGCGAACCGGGTCGTTCGACTTCTGCGCGTAGCTGTCCTCCGCGGGGGGAGGAATGGCCGAGGGGCGTCGCGTGGTGGTTCGAGTGGCGGCCACCGGCACTTCGCTCGTCCGGCTCTGACCTTCGGGCGCCCCATCGACGACGTCGATGTCTTCGCTCTTCAGCCAAACCATGAGGTCGTCGATCTGATCGGAGGTCACCATGTCCGGAGGAAGAGCTTCGTTGAGCTCGTCGTACGTGAGATGACCTTGTTGTCGGCCGCGCTCGAGAAGGACCTGCACTTCCTTGCGTTCGCGACCCTTGACCTTCGGTACTACGCGCGACACTGGTTCAGACTTGAACTTGGACTCGTTCGATTCCTCGTCACGCACTGAGCTCTTGCTCGCCATCTTCACCTCTGCTTAGTGTTCGATTTGAGCCTGTGAGCGCTGCGCGTTAGCTCCACAAACTCTCGAGTTAGCCCTGCCGCCAACGCGTCGTCGCCCACCCGGCGTGCTTCGACGATGCGTTGCTGCAAACGGGGCAGCTCATGTTCGATGTTTTTACGTTCGAGCAGTGGAAGACCATCGTCGAGAATTTGACGTGCGTCTTCCAGGCTGTGCTCTTGCACCGCCAACTTCGCTTCCAACCACGGCCTGAGTTGGTTGTCGTGCAACTCATCGAGCAAGGCCGTGACATCGAGCGATCCCTGCATATCCACCATCCGCAAGATAAGATCAAAGATGGCGCGAAGATCAGGGCTCGTCAAAAGCTTCGGAAGCTTCTGCACGCTCGCTTCATGCAATAAGCTCGGCTGATCGATCAGAACCGAAATCAACTTCGACTGTAACTCCGACACTGGCGTTGCAATCGGCTGCTGCACTGCGTCACGACTCGGCACCGAACGAGTGCCGCCGCGACCCAGGCCTCGACGCAGCTCTCGACGAACCAATACCGTGTCAGCGATCCCGAATTTGCGGGCAACGCGCTCGACGTAGAGCCCGCGCTCGATCGGGCTTTCGACCTTGGCAAGAATCGGACCAAGTTTTGCGATCGCATCGGCTTTCGCAGGGGGGTTGGGCGCCGCCGTCGCTGCTGCATCGTCGATTAAATATTCGATAATGGTGGGCGCGCTCACGATCCGTGCGCGCAAGGCCTCCGAACCCTGCTGCCGAAGGAAGCTGTCAGGGTCCTCGCCTTGCGGCAGCGTGACGACGTGAGCTTCGAGACCAACCTTGCCGACCACTGCGTAGGCTTCGCGCACGGCCTTGCGACCGGCCTTGTCACCATCGAACAGCAGAATGACCTTCTGCGCGAAGCGCTTGAGCAACCTCGCATGCGCTTCTGTGAACGCAGTGCCCATCGGTGCCACGGCGTTCCGAAACCCTCCTTGATGAAGAGCGACCAGGTCGAAGTTGCCCTCGCAGAGAACTGTCGCGGCTTCACGTCGGATCTCGACGCGACCTTCGTGCAAGCCGTAGAGGACTTCGCCTTTGTGATACAGCGGGTTCTCGGGGCTGTTGAGGTATTTTGCAGGCGGCTCTTTCTGCTCTTCCATCGAAGGAGCGGGAGTCAAAGCGCGGCCGCTAAACGCCACGACCTTGCCGTGCACGTCCGCGATGGGAAACATGAGCCGATGGCGAAATCGATCGTAATGACCGCGACCCGAGCGACGCGAAACGATTAGCCCTGCCGCCTCTGCGTCCGCTGGCGAAGCTCCGCTCTGCTCCAGAAAGCGAACGAGTGAGTCCCAGCCGTGCGGCGCGTAGCCGAGACGAAACTCGCGTGCAGACTCCTCGGAGATGCCGCGGCTCAAGAACTCGTTGCGCGCGATGGCCGAGTCGGGATGCTCTGCCAACTGCGCGACGTAAAACTGGGTCGCCTTCTCGATGAGGGACGCGAGCCGGTCCGACGTCTGCTTGTTCCGTTGGAACTCGGCCTCGCGCTGGGGATCGTAAACCGGGAGCTCGACTCCGGTCTGCTCGGCGAGGTCGCGCGCGACTTCAGGGAACGTCTTGCCCTCGACGTGCATGAGAAAGGAAAAGATGTCGCCCGAGGCCTTGCAACCGAAGCAGTGGTAGAAGCCCCGGCTGGGGTGCACGTAGAACGAGGGCGACTTCTCGTTGTGGAAGGGACAAAGGCCCTTGAGGCTGTTGCCCGACTTCTTGAGCGCGACGTAGTTCCCGATCACGTCCGCGATGGGGGCCCGGTCGCGGATCTCAGCAATCTTGTCTTCGGAAATCACCGCCGCGCCTCACCCGTGCTCGCCGTCCCTGCGAGGTGACGAGAGTGTAGGCGTCGCCTGCTTCTTGGCAAGCGCCGCTTGCCGCTGTAGTTGTGGCGCGATGGCCGAGGCGCACGCACCGTTGCGACAGATTTTCTGGGTGTATGCGCTGGTATGCGCGTCGGTCTTCGCGGTGACGCGGCTCGAATCGAGCGGAGCGCTCGGCCGATACGTGCACCTCTTGGTGGCCGCCATCTTCTTACTGACCGCGATCCGGTTCACACGCGCTGAACCCAAGCACTACGGAGTCTCGCTCGGAGGGCTGCTCGAGCCACCCACCGACGACCGGCCCGAAGGACCGCTCGGGCTCTTCGACCTCGGTCGCGCGATTGTCGACGCTCTTCCTTCGGCTGCGGTGGAGCTCGGTTTTGCGTTCGCCGTGGCGGCGATCGTGTTTCCGATCTACGCGCTCGGCTTCTACGCCTGGAATCAACCCGCCCAGCCGTTCTCGCTCGCCTTGCCCCCCAGCCTGCCGAGCTTCGTTCTCGCGCAGCTCATCGTAGTCGCCCTACCCGAGGAAGCATTCTTTCGCGGTTACCTGCAGACCGCGCTGAGCGACCTTCGCGCGAAACGGCTCCGGGTTCTCGGCGTTGCGCTCGAGCCGGGCGCATGGCTTCTCCAAGCGGTCCTCTTTGCGGCAATTCACTTCATGGTCGAGCCGCACCCCGCGCGGCTCGCGGTGTTTTTTCCCGCACTGCTCTTCGGATGGACTCGCGCCTGGCGTGGCGGGATTGGCGCGGCGCTCGCACTTCACGCGATGAGCAATCTTTATTCCGAGATTCTGGCGCGGAGTTGGCTATAACTCCTACATGCAGGTCACTCCGCCGGCCCCGACCATTCTCGCGGAAACCGTTCGCCGCGCCTTGTCCGAGGACATCGACCGCGGAGACGTGACGACGGAGGCCTGCGTCGATCCGAACCAGATCGGGGCTGCCACCCTTCGGGCACGCGAGCCCCTCGTCGTCTGTGGGTTACCGGTGGCCGAGGAGGTCTACGCGCAGTTAGACCTCTTGATAGACGTGGACACGCTCGTGGAGGACGGCGACCGCGTGGAGGCAGGCAGCCCGCTCGCTCAGATCTCCGGCCCCGCAGCCTCGATTCTCCTCGGCGAGCGGGTCGCGCTGAACTTCATGCAACGGCTTAGCGGGGTTGCGAGCATGACGCGACGATTCGTCGATGCGCTTCCGGAGGGCTCCCCAACTCGAATCACCGACACCCGTAAGACGACCCCGGGTTTGCGGGCCTTCGAGCGATATGCCGTGCGCTGCGGTGGCGGGCACAACCACCGCGAGGACTTGGGAGCCGCGGTTTTGATCAAGGACAACCACATCGCGGCCGCAGGTGGTTGCAAGGAGGCCATCGAGCGTGCTCGCGCGTATGCTCCACATACCTGCCGCATCGAATGCGAGGTCGATACGCCGGCCCAACTGCAAGAGGCACTCGCCGCCCGGGCCGACATCATCATGCTCGACAACTTCGACGACGACGCCGTCCGCGATGCTCTGCGTTCGATCGCGGGTCGGGCGATCGTCGAAGTTTCGGGCGGCATCACGCTCGAACGCGTCAAGAGCTTGGGCGCGCTTGGGGTCGACGTCATCAGCGTCGGTGCATTGACGCATTCAGCTCCATCTTGTGATCTCGGCCTCGACTGGAGCTAGCGCGTGATCGAGGACCTGCGGACTGAGCGGCTTCAGGAACGAATCAGCGGAACTTGGGGCCGCTCCCTCGAGGTGCTCGAGAGCACCGCCTCGACCATGGACGTCGCGGCGGCGGCGGCAGCGAACGGTGCTGCCGATGGGCATCTGGTGCTGGCCGATCAACAGACCCAGGGTCGCGGCGCGCATGGCCGGCATTGGGTCTCGCCGCCGGGTTCAGACCTCTACTTCTCGGTGGTGGCCAGGCCTGCGGTCGAGCCGGCATCGACTGCGCTCGTGACGCTTGCAAGCGGACTCGGTGTTCGCGACGCGGTTGCGGGCTTGCTTCCGGAACGCTCTGTACGGGTGAAATGGCCCAACGACATTTGGATCGGAAGACGCAAGTGTGCGGGCGTGCTCGTCGAAAGCCGGACACTCGGCATGCGCATCGACTCGGTCATCATCGGAGTGGGCCTGAACGTGAATCGATTGCAATGGCCGCCCGACTTGGCCGGTACCGCCACGTCCCTGCGGGCGGAGCGCGGCGTCGAAGAGCCCTTCGACCGGGCCGAAGTTCTTGCCGCGGTCCTCTCGAACATGGAGCGCTGGGTGAAGCGATTCATTCAAGACGGCGCACCGGTCGTGGTGAATGCCCTTCGATCGCGGCTCGCGCTCCTCGGCGAACGAGTTCGATGGGAGGATGGGGTGGGCTCGTTCGATGGCATCGATGAAGACGGCGCCGCCCGGGTGCGAACCGAAACTGGAGTCCTGTCTCTGCACTCGGCTCACCTCGAGCCGATCACGGATTGAGGCCGGCGCTTGCCAGCGTGCGCCTCGCGCACCAGAACTCGCCCATGGACCAGGCACGCGAGCTCGAATGGCTGACCCAAAGTGCGGGCATCGTCGCCCTTGACGATCGTGCGATTGTTTCGGTCGGCGGCGACGATGCACACGACTGGATACAGGGACAGGTCACAAACCAGGTCGAAGGCGTGCCCGCTGGCGGTTCGGTGTATGCGTTCGTGCTGACGCTCAAGGGAAGGACGCTCGCGGATGTCTACGTGCTCATGGGTGACTACGAGGTCTTGCTCGACGTGCCGAAGGCGCAGGTCGACTCGCTCCTCGCCCGTCTGGAACGGTACATCATCATGGAGGACGTCGACCTCGAGCACCGCCCCGACCTCGGCCTACTCGCTGCAGTCGGACCGCTCGCTCACGAAGTCGGCGAGGGAGGCTGGCCTGCGGATCGGCTGGGTGTCGGCGGTCGACAGTGGGTCGTTCCCACGGACGCCCTGAGCTCGGAGCGCGATCGCCTGATCGCGCGTTGCCACGCGCTCGGAGGAGGCCTCGTTGGTGAGAAGACCTGGCGGTACGCTCACGTGCTGCTCGGGCGACCGCTCTTTGGGATCGACTTTGGCGACTGGACCTACCCTCAGGAAACAGGGCTCAACGAGCTCGCCGTGTCCTTTAAGAAGGGTTGCTACATCGGCCAAGAGACCGTGGTCATGCTGCAGAACCGGGGAAAGGCCCCGAAGGTGCTGTGGCGCTGGGCGATCGAAGGGCGCGACCCGCCAGAAGCCGCGACTCCCATCCTGCATGGCGAAACGGTGGTGGGCGAGATCACCTCGGCGGTGACCGAGGGCGACCGCAGTCTGGCGCTTGGCTTTCTCAAGCGTGGCCACGAAGGGCAAGGACCGGAAGGGTTCTCGGTCGCCGGCCGGCCTGCCCGCGCACTCGGCCCGGTCGCTGGTGGCCCGGGACTGGGAGTTTCCTCAGCATGACGCTACGGAACCCCCGGTGCTGGCGCGAAACGCTGCTCGACCTTATAGTAGCGGCACAAGGAGCATCATGTTGAACCTGACCCCCCGAGCTGCAGACAAAGTCAAAGAAATCCGTGAGGCAGAGGGCCTGGCCGAGCAAGGGCTTAGAGTGCGCGTCATCGGTGGTGGTTGTGCAGGTTTTTCGTATGATTTGTTCTTCGAGGACGAGACGAGCGAGCTCGACCAGACGTTTACCTCGCACGGCATTCCCATCTACGTGGACATGATGAGCGCCCAGTACATCGAGGGAACCGAAATCGACTACGTCGAAGGGCTGCAAGGCGCTGGGTTCAAGTTTGTAAATCCGCAGGCGAGTCAGACGTGCGGATGCGGCTCGAGCTTCGCCACCTAATTTCTCAATGATTTCGTGATTGCTTGACCTTGGGCGAACTTTCGCTCCGGGGCCTACTTGTTTCTGTTGCATCCTTGTCTATGTTATGGCATCTACTACCTAGACAAGAGTTAGACACGAGTGCTTGACACCAGGTTGTAACGTAACGTAACGGTAGAGCGCACATACAGGACAACACCATGCAGTCATCATCCTCCCTCGATCGATACATCCAACAGGTTCGGGCCATCCCCAAGCTGTCCCGAGAACAGGAGCACGAGCTCGCTCTTCGCGCGCTCGAAGGTGATCAGAAGGCCTCGGACCGCCTCGTCGAAGCCAACCTCCGCTACGTGATCGCCATCGCGCTTCAATATCGACGCTATGGCATCAAGCTCGGCGACCTGATCGCCGAAGGCAGCGTCGGCCTAGTGACTGCGGTTCGCAAGTTCGATCCGCACCGGGGAACGCGCTTCGTGACTTACGCCGGTTATTGGATTCGCGCTTTCGTATTGGAAGCCGTGGTTCGCTCGAGCACCATGGTGGGAGCGGGCTCAGGACCATTCCGCTCGAAGCTCTTCTTTCGACTTCGTCGCGAGCGCGCCCGCCTTTCGAACTTGATCGCCGATCCGGACGAGTTGATCGAAGCGCTCGCGTCCGAGTTCGAGACGAGCAAGGAAAAGATGACGGACCTGCTGCGCCGGCTCGACCAGAGAGAGATCTCGCTCGATGCACCTGCTTACCAGGACTCCGACTCCACCCTCGTCGAGCTGCTTCCGGGAACCTACGAACCGCAGGACCAGGTCGTTGCCCGCCAAAGGCGTCAGAGCGGGATTCAGATGCGGCTCGAAGGGGCGATGTCCCTGCTTGATGAGCGCGAGCGTCTCATCGTCGAGAAGCGAATCCTGAGTGACGACGCGGCCTCCTTGGCGGCCCTTGGCCGAGAGCTTGGCGTGAGCCGCGAGCGCGCGCGTCAGCTCGAAGCGCGAGCGAAGAAGAAGCTTGCCGAGGAGCTGAGAGACCTGGCCCCTGCGGCCTAAAAACCCTGCTCAAATGTAGGGTGGTCACTCACCTCATGTGGACCCATGCGATCTTGGCTCAGCCGGGGTAGCATGCGAGCTACCATGGGGTTCGACAATGGGGAGATCACGGCACTACGCCGAGATGCCACCGAGGAGCTAGGGCAGGACGATCTCGTCCAAGAACCCGACGCCCTCGGTCCCCCTACTCTGCCGCCTCCGCCTCGCCCTGAGGTACAGCGAGCCCCGAGCCCGAGTCGCGCCGATCGCACACGGCGGGCGCGAGATTGGGTTGAGGAGTGCGAGGCCGAGCTGCGCGGCCAGCCCGACGCGCGGAGGGCGGCGCGCTTGTATTTTGAAATGGCGCGCGCCTGCGAGGGGCCGCTGAAGGACGCGCGGCGAGCCGTTCAATATTACCAAGCGGCCCTGGAGCACGCGCCCGACTACGTCCCCGCGATTCGCGCAGCACGCCGGTTGCTGCTCGGAGCCCGGATGTTTGCGGATGCGCTCGCGCTATTCGACGCGGAGGCACGTGTCACCCGGCAGCCTCGCGACAAGGCGACGCTGTACTTGCTGAAGGGCCGCTTGCTCGAAGACGTTCTCGGCGACCGCGACGCGGCGGAAGAGGCGTATCACACCGCGAGGGCGCTCGACCGCTCGCATGCGGCAATCCTTCGTGCGACGGAACAGCGCTCGTTCGCAAAACAGACGTGGTCGGAAGTGGACCGGACACTTGCGGAGCTTGCGAATGCGTCGGCGTCCAGCGATGAGCACCGCGCGGCATTGATCATCCGCCGAGCACAATTGCTCGAAAGCCGACAGCAACGCCCCGAACAGGCAGCGGAGCTCTACGAGACCGCACTACAACTCGATCCGAGCGCGCTCATCGCGATCGACGCATTGAAACGCCTCTACTACGGGCAGCGTCGCTGGCGAGACCTGATTCGCACGCTCGAGGCGGAGGCGAACCTGGTGGGCGATCCTGGGCTCAAGGCGTCTTCGCTTTACCGAGCCGCCCGCATTCATGCCGAGCTGCTTGGCAACCGTGACGAAGCGATTCGCGTGCTCGAGCAAGCGCAGGCCCTGGAACCGACGGACCCCCTCATTCTGGGCGAGCTCGCACGGCACTACGAAGCCGCGCAGCGACTTCAGGCCCTGGTCGAAACTCTGGAAGCGCTCTGGCACGCAAGCGACGACGAGGCTGAAAGGCTGACCTACGCGCAGCGCGTCGCGCGCTTGTATGAAGAAGATCTACGGGACGTGGACCAAGCGATCGCCTGGCACGAGCGAGCGATCGAGCTCAGCCCCACATCGCTCTCTAGCTTGCAGGCTCTGAGCTTGCTTTACAGGGTATGGGGCGCCTGGCCGAAGCTCATCGAGATGTGTCTTCAGGAGGCCCGCTATACGACGGACGCTCAAAGGCGCGCCGATTCGCACACGCGCGCGGCCGAGATCTACGAGACGAAGCTCAACGCCATCGACGACGCCATCGAGCACTATCACCGCGCGCTGAATGCGATGCCCGATCATCCCACGGCGTTCAAGGCTCTCTCGCGACTGCTCGCGGACGTGCAGCAGCCGAAAGAGCTGATCCAGCTCTACGAAAATGCATTGGACCGAGCCACCGGGACGCGAGCGGTTTCTTATCTGCTGAAGATCGCCCAGGTCTATGAAGACGTGCTCGGAGAGCACGCGCTGGCGGCGCAGACTTATCGGCGCGTCTTGCAGCAGGACAGCAGCCACTTGACGGCAGTGCACGCCTGGCAACGCTCGGCGGCTCGCGCTCAGCGGCCTCGAGAGCTCCTCGAGGCCCTCGACTACGAGATCGACCTCACCGTCGAGCGGGAACGGCTGGTTGCGCTCTTGCATCGATCCGGCGAAGTCCTCGACGAGCAGCTCGGGGACAGAGACGAAGCGATCACACGCTACCGTCGAGCTCTCGAGAAGGAACCTCGGCACGTGCCGACGCTCGCGAGCCTCGGACGGATCTACTACGCGGCTGGTCGTTGGAACGACTTGCTCGACGTGTACGGTCAGGAGTTGCGCCTCACGTCTGGGAAACAACGGCGGGTGGCGCTCCTACAAAAGATGGCCGAGATCTCACGCGACCGCTTAGGCAGCGACGAGGACGCGCTTCGCTATCACCGTGAAGCGGTCAAGGTCGACCCCGGACATGCGCCGTCGCTACAAGAGCTTGCACGCCATTTGCGCGAACGCGGAGATTGGGAGCAGCTCGTGGACGTGCTCGAGCTCCAGCTCCGCAACTCTAGCGCCGCCCAGAACCGTGCTCGCGCCGCGTTCGTGCTTGGGCAAGTGTACGAGGAGCATCTCGGGGACCAAGCGAAAGCAGTGGCGTCGTACGAGGCCGCGGCGAGCGCGGATGCGAGCTACAGACCCGCGGTGGACGCTCTGGCGAGAGTGCGAGCTGAAGCGCAGGACTGGCCGCACATGGTAGCCGACCTCGAGCGCGAGCTGAAACTGACCCAGGCGCCCGCGCAGCGCGTCGCACTCTTCGCGCGCAAGGCCCAGGTTCTCGAGTGGCAGGACAAGCATCGGCAGGCGATTCAAGCATGGGAAGACGTGCTGGAAATCGAGCCAAAGCACCTCGGCGCATTGCTCGCGCTCGAGCAATTGCACCGGCAGGTGGGAGCGTGGGAGTCCCTATGCGGCGTGTACTCGACCCAAGCAGAGGTCATGCAGGACAGCAGCGGCCGCGTCGCTGCGCTCTACGAGCTCGCAAGGCTATTGGAGCATCAGGGGCTCGGCGAGTACGACGCAATCGTTCAGGCGTACCGGCGCATCCTGGAGATCGCTCCTGCCGATCTAGGTGCATTGATCGAGCTCGAACGATTGGCAGCGGGTCGACGAGACGCCGATCTCTTGCGCGAGGTGGACATTCTGGCTGCGAAGTCGACGCACGACCCAACCGTCGCCGCAGCGCATAGGGCGCGATTGGCCGAGCTCGTGGAAGGCGACGAGGACGGTCAAGCGGCCGAGCAGTTTCGCGCGGCGGCGATGGCCGACCCGTACCACATCGGGGCCGCACGCGGGCTCACACGAGTCGCGCAAGAGACGGACGATCCGGCCGCTCTCGTGGACGCACTCGTTCGCGAGGCAGAGGCGGAGCGCGACGCCAAGGCCGCGTCCGATCTCTATGTCCGGAGCGCAACGGTTCGCCTACAGCGCATCGGAGACCATGTTGGTGCACGACGCGATTTGGAGCGGGCGCTCGAGCTCTGGCCGGATTCGGCCGAAGCGGCGAGCGGCTTGATCGAGGTGCTCACGATCGACTTGGATTGGTCGTCACTCGTCGATCGGCTGTCACAAGCTGCCTCGGCGGCTGGGTCGGTGGAGCGCGCGAGCGCTCTCTTGCTGGCGGTGGCGCGAATCCAGCGCGAAGAGCTCGACGAGCTTCCGGCCGCGATCCGCACCCTACAGCGTGTGCTCAAAGTCCAGCCCCGCCACCTCGATGCGTTGGAGCGGCTCGCCGAGCACTTTCGAGCCAACGGGTCATGGCACGAGGCGGCCGCCACGCTGGAACAGCTACTCGCGGCAGCGCCCGAGAACAGCCGTCTCAGGAGAGCACTTCTGAGCCTCGCCCAGATTTATCGGGAGCGGCTCGACATGCCCGAGAAGGCGCTTCGACACGTCGAAGCGGCCTTGGCTGCCGAGCCGACACACCCTGCCGCGCTCCACGAGCTTTCTTTGGCGCACGAAGCGCTCGGGCAGTTCCCGGAGGCATTGCAGGTCGCCCGACATCTCCTCGATGGCCGCGATGGCAAGGAGCGCGCGGATGCTCTGATTCGGCTTGGGCAGCTCGAACATGCAACGGGGAACGCCGGCGAGGCCAGGATAGCGCTGCGACGCGCAGTCGTGCTCGAGGGGCCCGGGAGTGATGCGGCGCGCGCATTGGAACAGCTCTGTGAGACGCCGGAGGACTGGCGAGACTATGCGGACGCCCTCGGACAGCATGGCGCAAAAGATGAAGCGGGCCGGGTCGGTACTGCGCTCGAGGTTGCCCGGATTTTGTCCGACCACTGCCGCGACGAACGTGCTGCCATCGCGGCTCTCCGTGGAGCTCTAGAACAGGGCGCAGCGGATGCCGACATCCGGCGTGAGCTCGCGGTCCGGCTGCGAGCCCGAGGCGAGCAAACCGCAGCGATCGAGCAGCTTCAGACCGTGCTGTCGATCGAGCCGCTCCGAGAGGAGATTTGGCGTGAGCTCGCGATCAGCTACGAAGCCGACGGGCGAGCGCGAGAAGCGCGGATCGCGACGCTGCCGCTGCTCGCCTTGGCATGCGACGACGAAGAGGATCGAGTGCGAGCGGCGTCAGTCGAGTCTTGGCCCGCGCGGGTGCGGCCCCATTCGCTTCGGGGATCGGTTCTCGAACGACTCGGAACGCCGCGCGCGGAGGACGCCGCCGCCGGTGCGCTCTTGGCTGCGCTGAGCCCCGCGCTCGCAAAGCTCTACCCACCCGATCTCGAGAGCTACGGGCTCGCCACACGCGACCGGCTCCCGACGGAGGTGAACCACCCACTCCGCGAGATAGCGAACAGCATTTCGGCTGCGCTGGACATCCGGAGCTTCGATCTCTTCCTGCACCGAGTCCGCAACCGCGGAATTACGATCGAGTTTGGGGTTCACCCTGCGGTCCTGGTTCCCGCGACCATCATGGAAAAGGACGCCTGCACGCAGACCTTCATGCTCGCACAGCCGATGACGCAGATCGCCCGCGGATATCAGGCGGTCGACAAGCTGACCCCGCGGGAGCTCGATGTGCTCCTGGCGTCAGCAGCGCGAACCGTGAGACCGGACTTCGGCGTGGGGCTGACGAGCGAGGAATTCCTCAACGAGCAGACCCGACGTTTGCAGCGGGCGATCCCGCGACGCGACCGCAAGCTCGTTCGGGATGCGGCTCTCGCCTACTCGCAGGCGAAGCGCGTGAAGTTCGACCGCTGGGTCAACGCAGCCCAGCGCACGGCCATTCGTGTGGCACTGCTCCTCTGCGATGACCTCAGCCCGCTCGTGCAAGATGTGCGAAGCCGGATCGCTCCTGAGCGCGAAGCAGAAGGCGAGACCTTCGAGACGCACCCGACCTTCATCGACGCCATGAAGTTCTGGGCCTCGCCGGCGGCCATGCACCTGCGCGAGCACATGGGAATGCTCCCACGCTGAGCGCGGGACGGGACCTCAACTGCGGTCGCGCGTTTGCCGGTCGATCCGGAAGACGAGCCAGACGAACGCAGCGAGGAGCAACAGCCCCGTGACGAGACCCGAATAGAATGCTGGACTCGAGAAGAACGCGGTGAGGCCGTAGTCACGTGCGAATTGACGGGACGAACCGACGACCGAAAGCCGGTGCCAGATCGACGGCCAGATCGCCAAAGCCATCAGGATCACGCCCGCACTGAACCGGCGAACCAAGCGGTCGCGCGACGCTCGGCAGAGTGCCGCGCCCAGCAGAAATCCGAGAGAAGCCGCGCCGAGCACGAGCGAAACCGCGACGAGCCCCCAGAACCAAGGCGCCCGGTCGGTCTCGATCCAGTAGAACAGAAACCAATCGCCATGAAATACATAGAAGTAGGTGGCCGTTGGAACCAGGACGAGGGCCACGAACAAGGCGTAGGCCAGGAATCCCTCCATGCGCCAGACCGGGTCCGCGCTATTGCGGATCTCATCGCGCCCGGCATGGGCCGAAAGGGCCCCGGTGGCGATCGAGATGAGCATCAGGAAAAGTAGCGGCAAGATGTTCCCCAGCGAAAGGCTACGTCCCCGCTTCGTGGACGGTCAACCAATCGAGCACCATAGTTCAGGGATGCGCACGCGGATCTGGGCCGGATTGCTGATGTTTGTCGCGACTTTCGCGCCGCAGACGCACGCATCCGCCGACACCTTGAGCGAGCTCACGGCGCCCTTCGCCGATGCCCTGCATGGCGGAAGTTACTCGGGGGCGCTGGGACTGGTGTTTCTCGCAGGCCTGGCGACTTCATTGACGCCGTGCGTGTATCCCATGATCGCGATCACGGTCAGCGTCTTCGGCGCGCGACAGGCCGAGACGCGTGCACGGGCGGCGCTTCTCTCTACGGCGTTCGTGCTAGGCATCGCGGCCCTCTTCACTCCCCTCGGCGTGATCTCCGCGCTGACCGGAAGCGCATTTGGCAGCGCGCTCGCGAACCCCTGGGTCCTCGGGGCGCTGGCGGGCCTGTTCACATTGATGGCCCTGAGCATGTTTGGGCTCTTCGACCTCGCTCTTCCGTCGAGCCTCCAGAACCGGCTCGCCGAGGCGGGTGGCTTTGGTCTGCGCGGCGCATTCGTGCTCGGCTTCGTCAATGGTCTCATCGCAGCGCCCTGTACCGGTCCCGTTCTTGCGGTCCTGCTGACCTGGGTGGCCACGACCGGAAACCTGGCCTTCGGCGCCCTCGCCCTGTTCGTCTACTCGATCGGCATCGGCGTGCTGTTCTGGTTCGTCGGCACGTTCGCCATCACCTTGCCGAAGTCGGGACGCTGGGTCGAATGGACCAAGAGCGCATTCGGGATCGCGATGCTCGCCCTGGCGTTCTACTACCTGCGCGGCGTGCTGCCCTACCCGCGTCCCGCCGTGCGCGACCCGATGTGGCTGGCGGTGGCGTTCGGGCTTCTCGCGGGCGGCGTCATCACCGGGGCAATTCATCTTTCCTTCGCCAGCGGCGCATGGGGCGCGAGGTTTCG
>DASRZF010000294.1:0-2560 GCA_035686645.1 Polyangiales bacterium | reverse complement strand
CAAATGCTTGAGCCTGTCGAATGAGTAGTTGCCAAAGACATCGAAAATCGCATCGAAGCGTTCTTGCAAGTCGACCAGATCGGTTTTGGTGTAATCGATGACACGATCTGCGCCGAGCTCACGAACGAGCTCCGTGTTTCGGTGACTGCAGACGGCGGTGACGTGAGCACCCAGGATCTTCGCGATCTGGACCGCAAAGACGCCGACGCCACCCGATGCGCCGTTGATCAAGACGTTCTGACCGGGCTTCAGGTGAGCATCGTCGCGCAGCGCTTGCAGGGCTGTTTGAGCTGCGAGCGGAACAGCCGCAGCGACGCGCAGCTCGATCGAGGAAGGCACCTTGGCGAGTTGCTGGGCGTCGACGGCCGCGTACTCGGCATAGGCCCGGCCTGCAAAGTCGTTGATCATTCCAAAGACCAATTCGCCTTCGTAGAGATCTGAGCCGACACCGGCTTCGATGACCTCACCAGCGATGTCGTGTCCCACGATGAGCGGAAACTTCTTACCGGTTGCAATCTGGAACTTTCCCTTGCGGACGATGACGTCCTTCGGATTTACGCCGATGAAGCGGGTTCGAACCAGAACCTGTCCGCGCCTAGGCGCGGGACGCGGGACGGTCGTCGCTCGAAGCACCTCGGGGCCGCCGTACTCGTCGATCACCACGGCGCGCATCTTCTCGTGCGGGTGCAGGTGCGTTCCGTACTGCGGAAGCGAGCTCATTTCTTCTTGAACCGGTAGAGCGACAGGCCGGACAGAATTTTCGGCTGAAAGAAGGTGCTCTTTTCGGGCATGACGATATCGGGATTATCGAGACCAGCATCGGCCACCGCCATCAGGTCCTCGAGGCTCACCGGGTGGAGGGCTACCGCGATGTCGTATTCACCTCGGTCTACCACGGCCTTCATCTCGCCGAGCGCAGATTCCGAATAGTAGTCGAAGTGATTCGGGTCGACGATCATGTCATGTGTGAGGCCGAGCTTCGGGTAGAGCTCGCGTTCGAGGATGGCGCAGTCGAGTTGGCCCACGACGTCTTTCGGAACGTGTTGTGCGTCCAGCTCGAAGCACCCCTGTTTGGTATAGATGCAAAAGCTGTGCTTTGCGGGGGTGCGGAACGAATCAACGGGCCTCAGCGGCAGCTCACCGGCGATCTCCGAGAAAGGGCGAACTCCGTTGATCACTCGGTTGTAAGCCTGGATGACCGCTTCCTCGGTGACGTAACAGAGGAAATGCGTTTGCTCGTTGAGTAGGCTTGCGTGGTAGCGGTGGTGTCCGTCCGCGATGTAGAAGGGCTCGGTGGCGAGCGCAGCCTTCAGTAAACGCCCGATCTCACTCGCCTCGGGTACGCGCCAAACCTTGTTTCGGATCCCTTCGAGCTCGCTGAAACCACCGAACTCGCTGACGAAATCGTAGACCAGCTCGGCCTCCCCCTTCGCTCTTTCCAAGGTCGCTGCGATCGGTGCCCGGGTCAGCACGAAGACCGGTCCGAGGTGAAGGCCGGTTGCGCGACGCATCGTCATGCGCCCTTTGACCTTGTCGTCGAAAGTCTTCTCGTGCCGAATGACTTGCTTTGCAGAATACGGCGTGACTTCCGCAGCGACGAACACGCCGGTTCGCTGTCCTTCTGGCCAGGTCTGCTCGTACACGTAGTAAGCGGGTTCGTCGTCTTCGATGAGTGACCCGTCCGCGACCATGCGGTCTCTGGCAGCGGCTGGCTGATCCCCCAAGCTGATGTGGTAGAGCGAGCTTGCGGTGTTCTTGAGCAGCTTCTCAAGAGGAGTGCCGGGCTTGATCACGTCATACGGCGGAGCCGCGATCTTAGAAACGCGGGCTGGGTCCGGGCGCAATCCAGTAAGTCCAATCGTGGCAACCATGGTAGCTCCTTAGGGGCCTGCGGATCGCATATTGCCCCTGGAAGTCAAGAGCACCCCGAGGCGCCCCCGGCCCTAGGCGCGCGTCAGGGTTCCGCGGTCGCCATCGAGGGTGACCAAGTCGCCCGTTCGAAAGCGCGAGGTCGCGACCCTGAGGTTCACGACCGCTGGAAGCCCATATTCCCGAGCGACCACGGCGCCATGGGAAACCGCGCTCCCGACGTCGGTTGCGAGCCCCGCGATCAGACTGAAATAGGGCGTCCATCCGACGTCTGTGATCGGCGCGATAAGGATCTCGCCCGCCTGCAAGGCGGCCGCTTCCTCGAGCGTTTCTACGACCCTCGCACGCCCTGTCACCGACCCGCGACTCACCGGTTTGCCGATGAGCGCTCCCTCGCCCCCGTCGGTCGCCTCCAGCGGAAGCGGCTCGGGCCTGTTGCGAAAGATTTCCGGGAAGTGAAGCGGCATCTGGTAGTCGATGACCTTCCGTCTCGCCAGCGCTCGCCCGGCTAGCTCACGGTCACCGCGCAGCAATTCTCCGAGCTCCTGGTGGGTCAGAAAGAAGACCGCATCTTGATCAGCGAGGAGGCCTTCCTTGGCCATCTGCAATCCGAGCGCTCGATATGCGTGTTTGAACGCCGTCGTGACCGCCACCAGCCCCGACTTGGTGTGTTCGCGAGTCCGAATCGCTG
>DASRZF010000293.1:0-5993 GCA_035686645.1 Polyangiales bacterium | reverse complement strand
CAAGAATGGATCCATCATCGAGAGCTCCCCCAAGAACACGAACGAGGGGCGATACTAGCACCATCCTGACGCGCTGAGCAGCGCCGAATGAGAGCGTCTCGGGCATGCTAAGCTACGCGCTGCCGATGCCTAAGGGGGGTACACCAGAAGAGGAGCTCAAAGCGCTTTTGCCAGCGTCAATCGCGGTCCGCTTCGACGAAATGTTCCCGGAGGTCCGCAATGGAAAGGTCCGCCGCCGGGATCGCAAGCGCGCCGAAATGCTGCGAAAAGCGGAGCCCGTTCTGCAGCGCGTGCTCAATCCGATGGAGGTCGTGCGCTTCGCCACCAATGGCGTTCGTCAACTCACCTGGTGGCTGCTCACCGCCGGTTCGATGAATCCTTTTGCCAATCGCACCACGCTCGTGCTCACCGATCGACGCGTGCTCTTGATCCACACCGATTCGAAGCAGCGTCCGCGCATGTTCGCCAATCAGCTCCCGCTCGAGCGCATTCGCTCGACCTCGGGCCGCAACAGCTACATCTTCATCCGCTCCGGGCGTGAGCAGTTGATGTTTCACGGCGTCAAGAGGTCCGAGGCGCGGGTGCTCAAGAGCTTTCTCGAATCGACGGCTACGAAGGAAGGCGGCTGGCAGCAACTCTGTCCTCATTGTTTCGCCGCCACCGACGATGCGCCGCCCTTTTGCGCGAAGTGCGGCGAGGAATTCAAGAGCCCAAAGAAAGCCGCCCTTCGCTCCTTGATCTTTCCGGGCCTGGGTGATTTTTACCTCGGCTACCGCAAGTACGCGATCTTGGAAGTCTTAGGAGCCTCGCTGCTTTGGGCGCTCTTTCTCAGCACCCTGATCCCCGCCGTCACGAGGCGCGGCATCGAAGGCGTGCTGGTCGCCGGCCCCATCTTCGCGCTCGTGGCGTTCATCCACATTGGCGATGCTCTGTTGACCCGCGCAAAGGCACAAACGGGCCTGCACTCGAAGGACGGCAAGCTCCCCACGGGCGTCGAGCCTGAGGCATGAAGTCCTACCCGAGGCCTGATTTTTTGACGAACGGGGGCTTGGGGAGCTGAGCTATGCTTCAGCTCGTGACTTCGGAGGTTTCATGATCAAGCTCGTGCAGTGCGTCCGGCGGAAGCCCGGTCTTTCGAAGCAAGATTTCCGCAAGCATTGGACGGCGTACGCCGGTCAAGTGAAGCGCATCGCGGACGCATCAAACGCCAAGCGACACGTGACGAGCACGGCGCTCGTCGTCGACCAGAACATGGACATCATGCAATCGCGTGGCACGAAGGCTCCGTACGACGGCATGGTCGAGGTTTGGTGGCAGCGCGGTGCCGACGTGGTCGCGTTTTTGGAATCGGGCGCGGGCGATGATTTGCTCGAAGACCTGCAGCGCACGCAGGAATCGTTCATGGATTTGCCCAACTGCACGTTCTTCTTCGCAAGCGAGGACTCCTGAGGTTTTCTCAGCTGCGTTCGCAAACGCGGCAGAAGGAAGATGATCCCGCTAGCGGGCCCCTCCTCTGCCACCGTGGCATACAGGCCTAGGTAAGCATGTTTGAACCCGGATACCTGATCGTTTCTCTTCTGGTGAGCAGCGTCGGCTTCGTGATGTTCATGTACGGCAAGAAGCAGAACCGCCCCGTCCAGTTCGGCGGAGGATTGCTGCTCATGATCATCTCGTTCTTCATCTACGACCCACTTTGGCTCGGGCTCGCTGGGACCGCGATCTGCGGGCTCGTTTGGGGCGGCGTGAAGGCCGGGCTCTAGCGCGCTTGTGGATCGTCTGCGGGCGGTCTATTGGAGCTGCGATGATTTTCCGAGGCAAGGAGAAACCCAAGTCGGTGCCGCCCGAAGCGCGGGATCGCCTGGCAGAGATCGTCGAGAAGTATCTCGCGGATGCAGACGATTCGACACGGCGCATCGTCACGGCGGTCGCCGGCTTGCTGGCCAAGATCGCCTACGCCGACGGGCACTACTCGACTCAGGAAGAGGCTACCATTCAAAAAGAGCTGAGCCGCGTGCACGGGCTCAGCCAGGCAGGGGTCGACGCGATCTGCGGGCTCTTGGCAGACCAGATCAGTCACGTGGCGCTGCTCGGCGACCACGATTGGACGCGGGACTTGCGCGACCTCGCCGATCGCGAGCTACGCCTCGAGGTGCTCGAGGTCCTGGTGGAAATGGCGGTCGCCGACGAGGTGCTCAAGCACGAGGAGCAAACCCAGCTCCGGCGCATCGCCAAGGCGCTGAGCCTCACGCAGGATGAGTACAACGCGATTCAGGCGAGGCATCGCGACAAGCTATCGACGCTCAGCTAGGCGCGGCTCCGCTGCCCATCTGGCCGAGCATCTGCTTCATCAGCGCGTGTAGCAGGTTCACCGCCTTGAGCGGGCGGATCATCACCTTGAAGTCGTCGATCTTCCCATCGGCGTTCCAGTGGATGATGTCGACGCCGTTGATTTGAATCCCGTTGAGCTCCGCCGTGAATTCGAGCATGGCGTCCGACTCGCCCATGATCTCGCGGACGTAGGTGAACTTGGCGTTGCCGAGCACCATGATCGCAGCGCTGAGGTAGAGCTTCGTGAGCTGCTTGCCCTCCTGCGCGCGGTGCACGACGGGAGAATGAAAGACCGCGTCGTCGGCAAGGACCTCGTCCAAGGCCCCCGCGTTCCGATCTCGAATCATCTGATGCCAGGCATCGATCGCTGGATGGCTCATGGTGTCAGACCGTAGCACGCAGGAGCGTGTCGAGGGCGGGCCGGAAGGCGTCGGTGATGGTGTGGGGTTCCGGGATCGCCTCTGCGTCCGCGATGAGCGCAAAGTCGAGGCTTCCGCAATAGCTCCAGCCGGTGATGTTGAGGCCGATCCCTTCGATGGCGGGGCCGACGGAGTAAATGGTGCGAAGCCGCGCGCCCGCGACGTAGAGCGGATGGTCCGGGCCGCGCACGTTCGAGACGATCAGGTTCGCTGCCGGTGGCATGATGTCCGAGAGCCCCGACTGGGAGAACGCAGCGAGGGCCCAGTGATAGGCCAGCGCCGGCGCCGCCTCGGACCAGTCGAGCAAGGTTTCGATTCCGAGCTGGCGCTGGACTTCTTTGGATTGCTTCGTGACCGCGTGGATCTTCTTCAATCGCTCGAGCGGATCGGTCACGTCGTTGCACAGGCAGGTGAAGAGGTTGGCCACGCGGTTCCCGGCCTCTCGCGGCGCATCGCCCGGATTCACGACCGCCATGGGCACGCTGACGATCAGCGGCTTGGACAAGGTTTCACCTCTCGCTTCGAAAAATCGGTCGAGCGCCCCCGCGACGATCGCGAGCACCACGTCATTGAGCGTCACCCCCGCGGCGTCTTTCACGAGCTTGAGCTCGGCGAGCGGGAGCGAGGTGGTCGCGAACGAGCGATGCGGGGAAAGCGAGCGGTTGAAGACGGTGCGCGGCGTGACGAAGGGATAGGGAACGTCGATCGCTCGGTGCTTGATATTCTTGAGGACGCTCACGCTGCCTTCGACGGTCCGCTTCACCAGCGGGCCGATCGAGCGGAGCTGCACGCGCTGGTCGCGAAGGGCGTCCCTGATGAGCGTGCGGCGGGAGGGAATCGGTTCGGGAACCCAGGCGGGATTCGGCACGTTGACCTCGTCTGGGTCCGGCTCGAGGCTCATCACCTTGGCCAGCATCGCGGCCGAGGCGACGCCGTCTGCAAGGCTGTGATGGATCTTGGTGACCAAGACGATGCCTCCATCGGCGAGACCTTCGAGCAACCAGGTCTCCCAGAGCGGGCGATCACGTGGAAGCTGGATGCTCGCGATCTCCCCGATTGCCCGGTCCATCTCGCGCCGCCCGCCTGGCGAGGCGATTTTCGAGCGATAGAGGTGCCGACCGATCTTGAAGTTCGGGTCGTTGACCCACATCGGATGATGGAGCCCGCCAGGAACTTCAACCGGTCGGAGACGGAGCCTTGGCACCAGGTGGAGCTTGCTCTCCATGGAAATCCGTACGAGGTCGAACACGTCCGCGTAAGGGATCTGCGCCGGCAGATCGATCACGGCGACCTTCAGAGTGTGCATGTGCACGCTCGGGGTCTCCATGTAGAGAAACGAGGCGTCCTGCCCAGTAAACCGCTGCAATTCGGGCCTCAGTGATCGAGGACGGCGAAGCCGGCCTTGTGAAGACGATGGTCGACGAAGGGCGCAACCTCCGAAGACCAGAAGAAGCTCACGTGTCCACCCGCGAACCAGCGAATGCCTGGCTGACCCCAGTGCTCCCACAAGCGCTCCGCCTGCTCAGGGGTCGAGACCTTGTCATCGCTTCCAGCGAAGATGAATCGGTTCTCGAGGGTGGTCTTGGGTGCGACCGAGAGCGGCGAGACCAGCTCGAAAAGCTCACGCGTCTGGACCCCGAGAACACCGTTGTCCTCGGCCTCTTGGCGCTGGTCGACCGGTGCATGGTGTACGAAGAGATCCGGGATGTCGCAGACAGGGATGCCTGCGATCACGACGTCGAGGTTCTCGAATCCGGAGAGCAGCGCCCCCACGTACGAACCCATCGAGAGCCCATAAACGCCGATCTTGGTTGCGCCCTGCGCCCGCGCCCATTGAATCAAGCGACGCGTATCCCACATCGCTTGAGAGACACCGTGAAATGCGTCGAGCAGATCGAACGACAAGAGCGAGGCGATCGGCAACGCGGCGGGCTTCCGAGGCCCGTGCAGCGGAAGAACCGGCATCAGCAGATTGAGCCCGAGCTCATGGTGGAGCATCTCCGCACGAAAGCCTGCGAAGTCGGCGTAAGGTCCGCCGGTGCCGAGCCCATGCAAGCAGATCAGCCAGGGCCGCTCCGGACCGCTGTGGCGCGCCACCCAGGCATGGGCGACGTGATTGCGATCGTAGTTGTTCCAGCGTTGCGCGGCCGGATCGCCCGGCGCCGCAGCATAACCGCTCTCGAACGAGAGCCACTCGAAGCGCATCGAAGGATGCCAGGCCGACTCGATCGACGGATGCTCGAGGGGCGGAGGCGCAGCGTGAAAAGCGCTCGGAGCCGCCGGCCGCCCTTTCCGGTAAAGGGCATGAGCGGCGCGGATCTCCTCTCCGACCCGGGCCAAGTCCCCGGCACCCGGATACCGGTGCGGCCGGCTCATGGCCGCTAGGAACATCCGATCGATCGAGCGACCGGTGAAGCGCGCCACGCCCGTGTAGGCATTGCTTCGGGCCAGCCGGATCCGGGCACCCGTCTCCTGCCGCGCGGCGCGGACCGGAACCGGCCTGCGCCGGCGCCGGTTTTTCTGGGAAACCGGGGCGCGCCAGGGAAACAGGCGATGAACGAGACCCGACCAGACGCGCGCAGCCACCATGTGATTCTCCAGTCGATCTAAAATAGAACATGTACTATTTTCAGGCAACCCGATGGTCACCAAACCAAACAGCCTCGAGCAGAACCTGCCGCCGAGTGTAGTGAGTGCGGTGCAGCGCTTCATGAAGGCCGGGTTCTGGAACCGATGGGCCGAGGCCACCGAAGCGCACCTCCAAGAGCCCGCGCAGCAGTTCGATCCGGACTTCATGCGCCGGCTCGTCGCGAAGATGGAGATCTTCACCAGCTACTTCGGTGCCGAGGTGCGCGGGATGGATCGCGTTCCGAAGAGCCCAGTCCTGCTCATCGGCAACCACTCGGGTGGGATCATCACGCCGGATACGAGCGCGGTGTACGCGGCCTGGTACAGAGCGCGCGGGTTCGATGACCCACTCATGGGGCTCGCGTTCGACGGCATCTACGGCGTGCCGGGATGGCGGGAGCTCATGCGAAAGATCGGTCAGATGCCGGCGAGCATGGACAACGCGGAGGCCGCGCTCGGCCAAGGACACTCGGTGCTTCTCTACCCGGGTGGCGCCTACGAAGTGTTCCGGCCCTGGAAGGACCGAAACCGCATCGCGTTCAAGGGGCGCAAGGGTTTCATTCGGCTGGCGCTCAGGGCTGGCGTTCCCGTGGTTCCGGTGGTCGGGCACGGTGGGCA
>DASRZF010000292.1:0-12811 GCA_035686645.1 Polyangiales bacterium | reverse complement strand
TTGCGTATCAAGACGATACGTCCGTCGTCCAACTGGGGTAGGATGACCGCTGCACCGGGGTGTTCGACCAGGTCGCGGACGATCTCCTTGCCGTCAGGGCCTTCGAACCGCAGGCGAACAACGTCGAATTTTGCTGCCTTCAAGAGCAGCTCGCGCGACTTCATGGCGCGCATCATAGCCGACTTCGGTGGGGCGTTCACGTCAATTTGACTGGATCGAGCCGGCTCGCCATTGTGAGGGCGTGCGGCTCGGGAATCTATGGGGCTCGCCGTTGGCGGTCGTGCTCGCTGGGGTGGCGATGACAAGCGTCTGGACGCTTGCCTATGGCGTTTCAACGAGCTCGGCCGACGCATCTCCGCGCTCGCCTGCAGCGATCGACGAAACGGGTGTGCTCGATGCGGTTCGCGCGGGGCAACGGATGGGGCCCAAGCTCCTGCAGCCGCCGCCGAGTGATGGATTGGGCCTCGATATCGCGATCGAGGACCGCGATGGCAAGTCGATGCTGGCTCTGCATCGAGCTCTTCAGCGGGCCGCGTCGGGAGAGGGCAAGGCGCGACTGCTTTTCTTTGGCGCTTCGCACGTCGCAAGTGATTTGTTTACGGGGCACATCCGCCGTGAGTTGCAGTCCCGCTATGGTGACGCGGGGCACGGTTTCTTGGTTCCGGTGCATCCATGGCGAACCTACCGGCACCGCGACATCAACATCGAGAGCGACGGTGACCGATGGGAAACCCAGCGCATCCGGGTCGGCGATACCGAAGTGGAGCGTCTAGGACTCGCTGGCATCACCATGATGAGTCAGCGTCTCGGATCCTACGGCGCGGTCTTCACCGCGCAGGAAAGCGACTACGGCCGCGATGCGAGCTTCTTCGAGCTCTACTACATGAAGCATCCCCGAGGGGGCGACCTGGACGTCGTGATCGATGGCCGGAAGGCGAGGCGCATCTCGACACGGGCAAAAGACGTCTCGACCGGCTACGCGACTTTCCGTGTGCCAGATGGGCCGCATCGATTCGAGATTCGAACCCTGAGCAAGAAACCGGTCTGGATATACGGTCTCACCGTCGAACGTGACCAGCCAGGCGTCGTAGTCGATACGCTCGGCATCAACGGCTCTCGGGCGCGGTATCAGCTCCTTTGGGACGAGGAAGTATTTCGCGAGCAGATTCGTCGTCGCGAACCGGACCTCGTCGTGCTCGCTTACGGCACCAACGAAAGCGGCGATGAATCACCGCTCGAAGACTATGAGAGCGATCTACGGGCGGTAGTCAAGCGATTGAAGGACGCTGTCCCCGATGCATCTTGTCTTCTCATCGGCCCTTCGGATCGACCCGTACAAGTCGAAGAGCGCGTTTTCGAGGATCGCAGCCGTACAGCGCGGCTAATCGAAGTACAACACCGGGTTGCGCTAGAGCACGGATGCGGGTTCTTCGACTTGGTGGCGTTCCAGGGTGGTGCGCTCTCGATGGTGCAATGGGCCGCGAACGACCCTGCGTACGCATCGCAGGACCACATCCACTACACTCGGGTCGGGTATCAGCGCTTGGGCGAAGTCCTGCTCGCGGCATTGCTCGATGGCATGCCGGAGTCCGGTAGCTCCGATCCGGCGTCTGTGTCTGCCGGTGTCGATGACGCGGGTGTGGTCGACGGCTCGGCGGCAAGATAGTCGGCGAAGCCGGCCAATATTGCCTTGTAGAACATGTTGCCGATGATCTCGTAGCCCGCCGGGGTCGCGTGACGGAAGTCGCCCATCGCGAGGCGCGGTTGCGCCTTGTACCAACTTCGCATCGCATCTTCGCCCCCCATCGCCTCCCAGGTGTCGTAGAAGGCACAGCCTGAATCGATGGCCGCCCGCCGCTGCGCAGCGACGATGAGCGGGATCGTCGGCAGCGTACGAATGCGTCCTCGAGTACGTCGTGCTTGGTCGAGGGGAGCGAAGACGAGACAGCTCAAGTCCTCGCGGCCCTGCCGCATTCGCTGGAGCACACCTACGTAGTCTTCGTAGAAGAAGTCTTCCGTCCGGTCATCGCTTGCCTCGTTTCCACCGAAGCCGAGAACGATCAGATCGGCGCCGCGCAGCTCGAGCTGACGCTTGATGTGCGCCTCATCGAAATTGAGCAAGCGATTTGCGCGTGCACCGACCAGTCCAAGGGAGTCGTAAACCACCCCTGGACCGTCTCGCTCGACCGCGACGCCGTAGAAACTCACCGGACCACCGCGCATGTGGCGCAGCTCGATGAAGTGTGGGCCGTCAGGCGCCTCTATTGAATACACTACGTCGCCGATCTCGTCGGCTCTTGCCGAGATGGTCTCTATCTCCTCACCGTCCAGGCGAACCGAGAACTTCCCGCCTCTGGGCTGCTCTTGGTAGTAGATGTCGAATCTCGACGCATTCGTTCCGGTCCCGCCGCGCTTCGCAGTGCCCACGCGCGCCCACGCGCCTCCCAGAGCTCTCGACTGGACGCCTCCGTAGCCGTAGCGGCCATGGCGATCTTGACGCCGGACGACCTCGCGCACTTCCCAAGCGTCCGGATTCGAAGACTGCCGGACTCCCCGGTGCTTGTACGGAATGTACCCCTTGGCGGCGAGAACGAACCCGTGGCCAGCGTCTCCGAATCGCCCCTGCAGGTTTTCGCGCAAGGTAGATGTGATCAAGTCGGTTGCGATGCTCGAGTCCCCGTAGTGTCCGATCCTCGTGATTGCGCCTTTTTGCCCACGCGCCGTTTTCTCCAATGCCTCGTAGAATGCGCGCATGCCTCTTCCGGTCGGGTCCTCGATCCGTACCGAGATGCCTGCGTACTCTTCCGGGTCGATCCGGAAGCCCTCTTCGGGTTTGTGTGGGCGTGCGACGAAGGGCTTGCTTCCCAGATTCGCAGCTACCGTTTCGCCCACGGTTTCGGCAAGTCGCTCCGTGTCCGATTCGCTGCTTGCCGTCGCACGATATGAGCCGCCGTGGCCGGCGAACGCAGGGACCTCACCCCAGAGTTTGAATAGCCGAACGATCGGGATGCCCTCCTCGCCGGGTATCCAGGGACGTAGACTCGCCATCGCGGGAACCACGTACGTCAACACGCACGCTGCGAACATGAAGACCGTCACCACGAAGAGGTGCTGCAGAGGAGTGAACTGAGAGTAGATTCGTTTGAGCATCAGAACTGGAAGTAGATGTAAGGGACGACCTCGCTCGTTGCGACGGCGCTCAGAATGAAGCCGAGTACCGCGAGGGTGAGGCCCTGCGCTGGCGCTGGCATCGACTTGAAACTGAGCTCGATCGACTCGAACCAGCGCTTCGGCGCGAAGTGCGCGGCGAATGTGAAGAACAACATGGCCCAGATTCCAACCGAAATTTGAGCGACGGAAAAGGTTCCAGAGCCGAGCTGGTATGCGACATCGGCGGCGTTCTGCAGGCTCGTCGCGCGGAATAGGATGCGCGAGAAGACGACGAACTGAAGGGCCCAGAACACCTTGAAAACATGCGTCTGCCAGCGATCGACCGTATCGCGATTCCGCCCCGACCTGCGATAGAAGAAGCGGTGGATGACCATCGCCAGCGATTGAAGAATTGCATAGAAGACGAACGTCCAGGATGCCCCGTGCCAGATGCCGATCAAGAACATCGTGAGCCAGAGATTCCAGTAGGCCCGGAGAGGGCCAACGTGAGATCCGCCGAGCGGGTAGTACAAGTAGTCGCGCAGCCAGGTCGAAAGGGTCATGTGCCAGCGCCGCCAGAATTCGGCAGGACTCGCCGATTGATAGGGCCGGTCGAAGTTCTCGGGCAGCTCGAGACCCATCAGCTTGGCCGATCCTCGGGCGACGTCGGTGTAGCCTGAGAAGTCGCAGTAGATCTGCATCGTGAAGCCATAGAGCGCCACGACGACTTCTGCGGCGCTGTAGAGCTCGGGTTGGTCAAACACGCGGTCGACCAGATTGACCGAAAGATAGTCCGCGATGGCGACCTTCTTCACCATGCCAGTCGCGATGAGGAAGAGCCCCTGAGTGACCTGCTCGTCGCGAAGCGTGATCTTGCGCTGCAGCTGCGGTAAAAATTGCGACGCGCGCACAATCGGACCAGCGACCAGTTGTGGGAAATACGTGACGAAGAGCGCGAACTGAAAGAAGTTTCTCGTGGGCTCGAGCTTGCGTCGGTAGATGTCGATCGTGTAGCTGAGCGTCTGGAACGTGTAGAACGAGATGCCGACGGGCAGAAGGACGTCTAGAAACGGCGGGTTCGGGATTTCGATGCCGAAGAAGAGCGCGAGTACGTCGGCCGTCGCCTGCGAAGCGAAGTTGAAGTACTTGAAAACGCCCAGCAGCCCGAGGTTCGAAACGACACTGACGAGCAACCAGCGCTTGCGCGCGATCTCGTTCTCAGTTGCATGGATGCGAAGGCCCACCACGTAGTCGACCAGGGTCGATCCGATGATCAAAACGATGTAGGCCGGGTGCCACGCCATGTAGAACAGGCATGACGCCGCGAAGATGAAGATGATCCGCAGTTGGGCGTGGCGCGCCAACAGCCAGAATCCCGCGACAGCGACGCCCAGGAACAGAATGTAATCGAGGCTGTTGAAGAGCACTGGTCCCCTTACCCAGCGTGAACGCGCCCGGTTTTAGCCGCAGCTGGGCCTGCACGCTAGCTGCTTGACCGGGAGGCCGCTTAGACCAAGCATCTGCGGTCGGAGGTGTCGATGAGGATTGATGGTTCGGTAGCACTTGTGACGGGGGGAGCTTCTGGCTTGGGTGAGGCGACGGTACGCCAGTTCGTGAGCCGAGGGGGGAGCGCAGTCATCGTCGACCTCAACGAGGAGCGCGGGAACGCCCTAGCGACCGAGCTCGGTGCTGCAGCGACCTTCGTCCGTGCTGACGTGAGCAACCCGGAGCAAGTTCAGGCTGCCGTCGACCGGGCGACCGCGATGGGCACGCTTCGGGCCGCAATTAGCTGCGCGGGAATCGGCATCGCGATGCGCACAATCGGCAGAGATGGCACGCCTCACGACCTCGGAGCGTTTCAGAAGATCATCTCCGTCAATCTGTTCGGCACTTTCAACATCCTCCGGCTCGCGGCTTCGGCGATGGCGAAGAACGAGCCTCAGGACGGGGAACGCGGTGTCGTGGTGAACACGGCCTCAGTTGCTGCATTCGATGGACAGATAGGGCAGGTCGCGTACTCGGCCTCCAAGGGTGGCATCGTTGGCTTGACGCTCCCCGCCGCGCGCGATCTAGCCAAGTCCCAGATTCGCGTCGTGACCATCGCGCCGGGCACGTTCGATACTCCCTTGCTTGCGTCGCTAGGCGAGGAAATACGCGCAGCATTGGCTGCGACGATACCGCATCCGAGTCGGCTTGGACGCCCCGACGAATTTGGTGCGCTTGCATGCCACATCGTCGAGAACAGCTACCTCAACGGCGAGGTCATCCGGCTCGACGGTGCCATTCGCATGGCACCCCGCTAGCTTGCCCTTCTCGGCGAGAGTCTCGGAGCCGCGCCGGCGCCGAATTCTCGGGCTCTCCCTCCCGATCATCGGAGGGATGCTTTCTCAGAACGTGCTCAACCTCGTCGACACGGCGATGGTCGGAACGCTTGGCGACGCGGCGCTGGCAGGAGTCGGCCTCGGAGGTTTCGCGAACTTCCTATTCTCTGCCTTCATATTGGGGCTTTCAGCCGGCGTCCAAGCGATGGCAGCGCGTCGTGTGGGGGAGGGCCGCCTCGGCGAGACAGCCATCCCGCTCAATGGTGGTCTCCTGCTCGCTCTCGCGATCGCCGTGCCCTGGTCGGCCTTGCTCATCGCGTTCGCTCCCGAGTACTTCCCAGTGCTCACGAGCGACGCGGCGGTCGCCGACCAGGGTGTTCCATACCTTCAAGCGCGGTTGTTCGCGATGTTCGCCATGGGCATGAACTTTGCGTTCCGCGGCTATTGGAACGCAGTGGATAAATCGATCCTTTACATGCGCACCTTGATCTCGATGCACGTCGTGAACATCTTTCTCAACTGGGTGCTGATCTTCGGCAACCTCGGGGCGCCCGAGCTCGGGGCCGCAGGTGCTGGCGTGGCTTCGGCGATCGCGACGGTGTTTGGAACGGCCTCGTACTTCCTTCTCGGGCGGGGATATGCGCGAGACGCGGGCTTCATGCGCGGGCTTCCCGAGCGCGCCACCATGGCGACGATCATTCGCCTCGCCGCTCCTGCGGGGCTTCAGCAGTTCTTCTTCGCGGCCGGCATGACCGTCTTTCTCATGCTCGTCGCGCGAATGGGAACTCCCGAGCTGGCTGCGACCAAGGTGATCATCGACCTCATGCTCGTCGGCATCTTGCCGGGTATCGGGTTTGGGCTAGCAGCGGCATCGCTGGCGGGACAGGCGCTCGGTCGCGGCGAGCCGGCCGATGCCATGCAGTGGGGCTGGGACGTCGTCAGGATGGCGGTATTGGTCGTGGGAGGCTTGAGCATTCCGGCGATCTTGGCTCCGGAGTGGATCCTGAGCGGCTTCATCCACGAGCCCTCCACTTTGGCCATCGCAAGGAACCCGCTTCGCTTGGTGGCTAGCTTTCTCTTCATCGATGCTGTCGGCATGGTGATGATGAACGCTTTGATGGGCGCGGGAGACGTCAGGCGCGTGATGGTCATTTCCACAGGTTTTCAGTGGCTGATCTTCCTGCCGCTGGTCTACTTGCTCGGCCCTGTTCTGGGCTTCGGCCTCGTGGTCGTATTCGCCCTTCAAGCGATCTACCGCGGGTTCCAGGCACTCACATTCGCCCTGATGTGGAAGAGAGGACGTTGGCAGTCCATCGAGCTTCACTGACGGTTGCGGTGGAGCTCGCGCAGCTTTTCGACGCTGGCTTCCCAGTTTTGCCCGTCGAAGCTCGTAAACCGGAAGTCGTCCCGATTCATGCCATCGAGGCAACGCACGTTGACATCTACCTCATCGGGGTGGGAGCGAGGCCTGTAATACGAGTGAATGCCGCAGTGACCACAAAAATGGTGTTTCGCCGTGTGCGTTCCGAATGTGTACGTCGTGATCGCATCGGCGCCTCGAAGGAGCTCGAAGTCATTCTCCGGCACGATCAGATGAAGAAATCCCTTCTTCGCACAGATGCTGCAGTTGCACTCGACTGCCTCGCGCGAGCGCACGGTCACTCGATAACGAACCGCTCCACAATGGCAGCCGCCTTCGACGACTTCCGGCGTAGACCCGCTCGTCATTCCAAAGGCTCGCCAGTCGCCTTGTTCAGAGTCATCCAAGGGGTCCCAGCGATTTGCACTTCGATAACGTCTTCATTAACTGCGAGGGTCGGTTTGCTCGTGATCGAGCCGAGCTCGCTCCGCCAAAGCTCCTTCCCGGACCCAACGTCCTTTGCGAGGACGATTCCCGGATCGCCTGCCCGGGCTTCGTAGAGCACTCCCTCGCTCAGCACCGAAGCGATTTCCGCCTTGGCGTCGCCTCCGGGGTGACTTCCCTTCTCGAGTCGCATCGCCCCCAACCAAGCGACGACGCCAACTGCGAGGACCAGCCCCAGCAGGACCCCGACGACGCGTTTGCCTGATTTGCCCTCTTCAGCCACGACTGCTCCTTAGCATGAGGGACATGCCGAGGTCACGAGCGTAGCGCGCTCAGCGCCGCCACATTTCCCAAAGCGGAACGACGCTCATCACCGAGTAGCTGATGAACAACATCGCCCCGGAAATCGCATAGCTCGCAAGGGCGCCCACAGAAGCCTGCGCAACGAGCCAGGGCGCGGCGATGTGTAACAAGGTCCCAAACGAGCCCACGCCGATCCAGGCCGCCTTAGCCGTCTTTCGCGAGCGCGAGAGCATGTACATGTGGCTGAGAATCAGCAGATACACAGGCATCGAGAACAGGTGAAAGTGGGTGATCTCGAGAAGCTTCCGGCGCGGCATCGGTTCGAACGCGGCGAGGTCATCGCCGCCGGGAGGCAGGAACAGCGCAGGGCCCGACTCGACCTCCACCTCTGCAATCGGAGTGGCGCCGCCTCCGTAGTATTCGGTGACGCCCTTCAGATCGATGCCGACCATGTCGTGCGTGAGCCACAATGTGAGCGCCAAGCCGAGGAGCGTGAAGACGAGAAACACCGTGTAGACGGCCCGTGCGCCGAGGGGTAGGGCGCGGAGCCGTCCAGAAGGTCGAGTGAAATCTTGCATCGCTTGGCTAAGACGCGGTGAGCAGAGTGTCGTGCAGCAACAAAGTCGCGCGCCTAACGGCCTTTGCCATCGCGCGGGCAGAAAGTGTGGCGCCAGAGATCACGTCGATGTCATGTCCGGGCCTGAAGCCGCTCGTGGCCTCTTTGCCTACGAATTGCTTGCGGAAGCGTTTGGAACGAATTCCCTCGCCATATGGCTCGCGGTACGCGACGACCTCGACCCGTGTCACTCTCCCCGCGTCATCGAAGAAAGTAGCGAAGTCGATGTACTCGTGTTGACCGATCTCTCGATCGAAAAGAGCGTAGCCATCCACCTGGTCGGCGGTGCGTGCGACGTAGAAGATATACTCTTGCCTCTCGAGCTTCTGCCCGAGCCGATGCTCGATGGCATCGCGATGCTCTGCGCTGATCTGAACGCGCTGGAAGTCGACCACCTGCGATTGGTGGAACTGTTCCGAGAGTAGACCGCGCACGCTGTAGTACACCTGTGCGTGTCCGCTGGCCGCCAAGCCCGGCCCCAGGAGCGAAAGCGCCGTCAGAAAGACCGCTTTATTGAAAACGCTTTTCATCTTCGTTTTCAACGATAAGGGCAGCCCAGAATCCCCGCAAGCGGAAATTACACGCAAAATTTGCGATTTCCGAGCCCCGAGGTCGGTTGGCGTCTCAAATGGAGGAAAACTCTCCGCCCTCCTGAATCCTTTTGGCCGCCAACAGGCTCATAGAAGCAGCGGCTCGGCTGAGCGGTCACAAACGATCGCTCGGGTCTGGGCCTGCAAAAGGAGCTTTTCCATGAGTGCCATTTTTCCCCGAAACGAACACGCTGTCGATCGCGTGATCCGAGTAGTGCTTGGGCTCGGTCTCTTATCACTGGTATGGATCGGTCCTCAGACAGCATGGGGTTGGGTCGGTCTGGTACCGCTGGTAACGGGCCTAGTCGGCAGCTGCCCGGTCTATCGGCTGTTCGGGATCTCGACATGTTCGATCCATCAGCAGACGACGACCCACGGACCGACCAAGAGTTGATCGCTCTCAGCGCTGCTGGGGACCGCAGCGCGTTCGACCGTCTGGTCGAGCGCCATGCTGCGGCGGTCCTCAGACTGACGAACCTGGTGACCGGTGATCCCATGACTGCGGAAGATGCCCTGCAGCAGACGTTTCTCGCGGCATATCGAAATGCTGCAAGCTTTCGTTCCGAGGCATCGGTTCGCACGTGGCTGCTCGCCATCGCGCGCAACGCGGCCCTTCGCCATCGATCGAAGCGCGGTCGCGAGGACATCGTGGCAGAATCACTGATGCAGCTCGGCCTCGATGCAGGCTGGGGCGCTGAGAACCCCGAGGCCCTAGCGATCGCCGCCGAGCGAGAGGAGCTACTTCGACGGGCGATGGGTGACCTTTGCACGGAGGATCAGGAGGTCCTCGTCTTGCGGGACGTCGAGGGTCTCTCCGGTCTCGAGGCCGCCGAGGTCCTCGGTATCGGAGAGCGAGCATTGAAGAGCCGACTGCATCGGGCGCGACTTCGATTGGCGGGCTCGCTCAGGGCCGCGTTGGTGCCGGATTCTCCCGAGGGACGAGGAGGTCGGTGATGAAAGAGCGGAGAGTGGCGGGAATCCTTTGCTCGGAAGTGCTGGCGCTCTTGAGCGACTACGTGGACGGTGAGCTCGACTCGGTAGCGGTCGAGAACGTGGAGAGCCACCTTCTCGGTTGCCCCAACTGCGAGCGCTTCGGACGGAACTTCGGGTCCATGGTGGTATCGCTTCGCGAAGAGTTGGCACGGAGTCCGGAGATGCAGCTCGATGTCATGGCGCGATTGCTGGCGCGGCTACGCGAGTCCGACACGAGGTCTTGATGCATTCGGTTGCGAGCTGGCCCTGCCGCCGTCGAGCGCTCCGCGCGTCGTTGGCTCTGTGCCTGGTCTGCGTGTGTGCCTGTACCGGGGTTCTCCAGAACCTCGGTGCACGCTGGGTCACGAACAAGATTTCGGGTGTCTTCGCTCTCGACGAAGCTCAGCAGAATGCAACCCGGGCTGCCGTCGACCGCACGATTGCGGTCGCTCCCGAGATTCTGGGACCCCGGCTCGATTTTCTCGTCGCCACGGTCGACCGCGCCATCTTCAAAGGCATGAACGAAGAGAGCATTCTGCTGATCGAGAAGCAGGTAGACATCCTCATGGACAAGGCGCTTGGCTGGATCATCGACGAAGCCGCGCCGATCTTGGCAACCCTGAGCGATGAACAAATCGCGCACGCCGAGCGTGAGCTCGACAATCGCCTTCAAGGCACGCGCGACGAGCTCAACGCCCCTGAGGATGAGCGAACCAGCGAGCGACAAGACAAATTCGTCGAGGCGATCGAGAACTGGACGGGTCGGCTGAGCGACGATCAAGAGAGAGCGATTCGCCTGCATGTGGCCGCCATGCCCGACGAGGCGGCCGACCGGCTGAGAGCTGACGAAAACCGACTGGGACTGATCGCCGACGGACTGCGTCGGCACCCGGGGACGCCCGCGATTCGAAACCTGCTCTGGGACGCGTGGCTTCAGCGTGAGGACTGGGGCCCCGGTACGCGCCCACCCGAGGCGCGCAGAGCCGACGGTCGCAAGACCCTCTTGTTCGTCTATCAGCTACTCGACGCCGAGCAGAGGGATCAAATGAGCGAGCGCCTTCACGAGATGCACCGCACCGCGAAGCGTCTGATGGGTATGGCGGAGGGCTAATCGTGTCGAACGCATACAAATCTGAGGTTCCTCGCACCTACAGAGTGCAAGAGCTTGTTCGAGACCTGATGTCGATCTCCGCACGCGCACCGGCGCTGGTAGCGATTTGGCTGGGCGGGCGACTGCCCCCGGCCTTGCGCGAGCAGGTCGTCGTCGCGGTGGCCAGAGTCAACGCCTGCAGCATGTGCGAGCACGCGCATACGCGAATGGCCCTCGAGGCCGGCGTATCCAATGCCGAGCTGGCCGCCCTCGAAAACATGGACGAGGGTGCGTTCGATCGGCGCACCTGGCTAGCGATTGCCCATGCACGCGAGCGCACCAAGGCCGATTTCGTTCGACCTCCCGCGGATCAGGCTCGGGAGGTGTTGATCCAAGAGCTCGGGGCTCAGACGTATCGCGATGTGGAAGACGTGGCGCGTGTCATGACTGTTGCGAATCGTATTGCCAATACGCTCAACGCCCTTTCGGATCGTGCCCATGGGAACCCGGTGCCGGGTAGCCGACTTCTCGACGAGCTGGTCATCAACATCCTGTTCCTGCCAGCTGCGTGGTTGGGCACGCTCGTGGCGGCCGCGCGCCAGCGGAAGTCGCCCTTTGCGGTTTGGCGACAAGCACGTCAGCCCAGGGTTGCGCCGCGACCCGGCTCTCGGGATTGAAATCGGAGCAGGCGGGTTGCCCATCTTGCACTTGCCATTCTTTGGCGGAATACTTGGTCGGTTGCGGGGTTAAGCTGCTTCGAATGGACTTAGGAAGAGCAAAGGTACGGGGGGATGCATTGCATCGGCTGGCGCAGAGCGCCGCCTTGATGTCCCTGCTCGTCCTCGCCCTGCCTGTCTTTTTGGTTACGTCAGGGGATATGTCCGCCCGTGGGAATGCCACCCTGAGCCCGCCGGCGGCTCAGTCGAAGCTCATACGAGAGCCGGCGCCCGAGCGGGTCGGAGCCTGTGCTGACGGGGCCATCGACTCCCCCGAGGACCATGACCCCAGTTTCCAACAACTGAGTCTTCCCCCGATTCGGATTTCTGGCGCTTCGACGGTTACCGATGCCTGTGCTCGGCGACCCTCCAGCAGCGATCTCGCTCGCTCCCAAACCGCGCGCGGCCCCCCTCTGGCCTGACGAAGCCCTTCTTGGGGTTTCGTCTTCACTGTGTGTGAATGCCCCCAGCGTCGGGGCAACGCGGTATTTTGAACGCGAAGGCGGAGTGACATGTCGAAAAATGAATTGAAGGGCGGGCGATTGAGCTCGTTCCCCATTGCGGATCTCAAGGCCGGGTTCCTGGTCTTCCTGATCGCGCTCCCCCTCTGTCTGGGAATCGCGATGGCCAGTGGATTTCCTCCGATCTCCGGAGTCCTGACGGCGATCATCGGGGGTGTGTTCGTCAGCTTCCTAGGAAGCGCACGACTGACGATCAAGGGCCCCGCAGCGGGGCTGATCGTGATCGCGCTCGGGGCGGTTCAGGAGCTGGGGCAGGGGGACCCGATGCTGGGCTATCGCCGCGCCTTGGCGGTCGGCGTTGTCGCGGCCTGCGTCCAGATTGCGCTCGCTCTTCTTCGAGCCGCATCCATCGGTGTCGCGATGTCGCCTTCGGTGGTTCACGGAATGCTCGCCGCGATTGGCGTGATCATCATTTCGAAGCAGAGCCACACGCTCATCGGCGTGGCTCCCGAAGCGAAGGAGCCTCTCGCGCTGCTTGCTGAAATCCCTCACAGCATCGCGCACGCCAATCCGGAAATCCTAGCCCTCGGCCTGGTCTCTCTCGTCATTCTATTTGGCTGGCCGATGATCCGGCGAGCCTGGGCGAAGGCCATCCCTGCGCCGATCGTCGTTTTGGCATTTGCCATCCCGGTGAGCCTCGCCTTGGATCTGGATCACTCCCACGCCTATCAATTTCTGTCGCATCAGTTCCATGTCGGACCCGAGTATCTCGTTCGGTTGCCGGGCTC
>DASRZF010000291.1:0-3579 GCA_035686645.1 Polyangiales bacterium | reverse complement strand
GCCAACGATTTCCCGAGACGGGCGCATGCGGTGCTCACCGAACGGCCCGATGGCACGTACTTGGTGAGTGTTCGCGCTCCGCTCGAGAACAAGCAGGGCGCTGACGATCTCTGCAGGCAGTTCCCTACCGGTGGCGGGAGGGCCGCAGCGGCTGGCATCAACGCACTGCCTCAGCATCAGCTCGACTCCTTCGTCGATGCGCTGGCTCGCACTTATCCCTAGCGCTCGAGTGTCAACGCTCGCCGAGGGCTTAAGAAAACAACTTGTTAACTTGCGGGTCGTATCAGATAAGTTTACTTTACGTTAAGTAAATGACTTTGATCGTTGATTCTGGTGCCCGCCTCGCGCCCGCGAAGCCGATTCCACGCCACAAGGGACACTGGCTCTGGGGCGGAACCTTCGACTTCCAGAAGAATCCGGCGGAGTTCCTGCTCTCCGCACATGAGCGATACGGGGACGTCTTCGTGACGCGCGTGCTCACCGGTCAGTCCTACTTCATCCGCGACCCGGAGGTCGTCAACGCGATCAACGTCACCCACGCAAAGCACATCTACAAGCCCAAGGTAGTGAAGCAGATGTGGAAGCCCTTTCTCGGAAATGGGCTCGTGCCAAACGACGGTGAGTCGTGGAAGCGACAGCACAAGTTGATCATGCCGGGGTTCCACAAGATGCGTGTCGACGCATACGCGCCGACCATGGCTGCGTACACGCGCGATATGGTTCGCGGCTGGAAGAGCGGTGAGCAACGCGATTTCCGAAAAGAAATGGTGGAGCTCACGCTTCGTGTCGTCGCGAAGACCCTGTTCGACACGGACCTCGCTCACGATTCTGAGACGGTTCATCAAGCGATCGAAGACATCAGCGAAGCGCTGATCGATCACGCCCAGACACCGATTCCAACCCCCCGTTGGTGGCCGTCGGAGCGCAACAAGCGGATGGTCGAGGCGCTCGATGCCATGGATGACGTGATCGAAAGGCTCGTCACCGCACGCCGCAAGACTCGAGAAGACCGAGGCGACCTCATGTCGCATATCGTCTTCGCGGCGGACGAGCAGGGCGGAATGTCCGACAAACAGCTCCGAGACGAGTTGATGACACTGATCTTTGCCGGGCATGAAACCACGGCGCACACACTCACTTGGGCCTGGTATCTACTTGCAACGAACAGGGACGCCCTCAGCAGAGCGCAGCGCGAGATCGATGACAGCGTCGGTGACAGACCGATTGGAGTCGATGACCTCAGCGCGCTTCCGTACCTCGAGATGTGCCTCAAGGAGTCGCTTCGCAGGCTTCCCGCCGTCTGGATCTTTGCCCGAGAGGCACAAACGGACCTGCGTCTCGGCGACTACTTCTTTCCGAAGGGCTCGATCCTCGCGATCAGTCCGCTCGCAATTGGGCGCAACGCCAAGTACTTCGACGAGCCCGAAGCTTATCGGCCTGAGCGCTGGACGCGGGAGTTCGAGCGAAGCCTTCCCAAGGGCGCTTACGTTCCCTTCGCCGCGGGACCGCGTGTTTGCCTGGGCAAGCAGTTCGCGATGATGGAGATGCGCATCATCCTCGGCACGCTCATCCAGAACGTCGACATCAACGTCCTCGGAGGCTTCGAGCCGGACTTGCGCCCCGAGCTCTCGCTGAATCCCGGCGAGCGAGGCATGCAAATGCGGGTGCGCTTCCGGGACGGGGCGCCGGTTCGCTCCGGAGATAGCGATCGCAGTCCGGCGTCCGTCGACACCCATGCTGCTTGAGGCTTTTCCTAGGTCAGCACCGCGTTTGATACGCCGATTCCAGGATGATCTTCTGGGACTGAGCCGCTGAATTACTCACGTTTCAGCCTTTTCCGATGGTGACATCGTAAAATTGCAGCCATAAGCCTTGACGCAGTGCGTCGTCGTGCCCAGGATAGAGCCTAAGGAATGCAGGCCGGAGCCCCAGCGAACAGCCCGCAAAACCGATTGGGGGTTTCCCATGGATACAACACTACTCGTCGTCATCATGTCCATCGTCGCGCTTCATGTCGCCGCCCTCGCGGGTGGAGGCCTGGCGCTCGGCATCATGCGCCTGCTCGGTCATCGCCCGGCCAGCCTCAATGAAGCCGAGGGACGCGACTCGATCCATTGAGTCGAGGCGGCTGCGCGGGGCTAGCCCCCGCTCAGCACCAGGAGGCTTGATGGCCGGGCCGCTCGAGCAGCTCGCGCAGATTCGCTGAGACGACTCTGTAGCCGACGTTGCCATAGAGCTTTTGACGGCCTTGGTTGAGGTAGTACGTGGGGCTTCCCTCGATCTTGTGCTCGTCCCGGAGCTCGATGTCGCGGCAGAGCTCGGCCATCCCCTCGCCAGATTGAAGCTTGGCGTCGATCGCTGCGCTTGGAAGCCCAGCCTCGCTGAGGATCTCTCGCAGCACCTGCTTGTCGGAGATGTCACGCGCCTCTGCGAAGAAGGCCGAGCGGACCCGCCAGATCGCCTCTTCGAATTGCGTGCGTCCGCCCAGCTCCTCGCGGCGCGCCGAATCGATGCGGCCTTCGCTCTCCAAGAGCCGGGCTGCGCACAAGATCTCGTGGGCGGCCGCCGACGTCGTAGGCGCAACTTCCGACCAGGCGCGCTCATGGACGGTCACGTGAGGGAAGTCTGCAGCAACATCCCGGACGTGCTTCGCAAAGCCGGCGTAGCCGCCGCGCTTCTTCCAGCCCTCGCCGATTCGGTGCCGGGTTGCGCCGAAGATCGGGATGAAGCGGTATTCGAGCTCGACCGAGCTGCCGTACTCTTTGCGTAGCTCGTCGAGCCGGACCTCGGCGACGTAGGCCCACACACAGAGGATGTCCGAAACGTATGAAACCTGGATGGTCATTCGAATATCACGTAGGCAATTCCCGCAATGAAGAGCAGAGCGAACACCACGAGCCACTGACGCCAGATATCGCTCTGAAGCGCGGAGGTATCCGCCGGCTCCACGGCTTCGGTGCGGCTGCACTTGGGGCAGCGTGGATCGTCTCCGGCCTCTTCCGGAACGAACTCGTGGTCGCAATCGGCACAGATGTAACTCGCAGCCATCGCGCTCACCATCGACCTATGCCGCCCATGTCGTGGACCTTGGTGAAGCCATTGCTTTCGAGGAGCCGCTTGGCCATCGCGCTTCGTCCACCGCTCTGGCAGTAGACGACGATTTGGCCGTCTTTATCGCCGAGCTCGTCCATTCGACGAGAGAGCTCTTGGATTGGGATGCTCTTTGCTCCTTCGATGTGGCCGCCGGCGAACTCCGCGGGGCTCCGAACGTCGACCAGCATGGCGCCCCCTGCCACCATGCTCCGCGCGTCACTTCCAGAGACCCGGACTGAGCTGTAGCGCTGGTAAAGGACGAACCCCACGATGACGGCTAAGACGACGAGAATAATCTTCGAAATCATGCGCTAAAGGATAGTCCCCCCCACGGAGCGCGCCAGAGCTCGGAAATTCCTCAGCGCAGATGCGGGAAGGCGATGGATCGCGTACGGTTTCCTCATGCTCCGCGCCAAGAATCCCGGTTCGATCCATTCCCCATGGTGATCGAACTGATCTTGCCGCGTGGGCTCGAGGTCATCGAAG
>DASRZF010000290.1:0-29998 GCA_035686645.1 Polyangiales bacterium | reverse complement strand
GCGATGAGACCGCCCGTGTGAACCCAGTTGGCGATCGGACCGACCCAGCCGGTGAAGCCGAGGCCGAGCCAGATCAGCATGAACGTCACGAGCTGCTGCGGCATCCGGTAGGGGAAGCTCGGGTCGAAGCGACCTCGAATCCACATGAAGGCAAACAAGGCGTAGACCACGCCGGACATACCACCGAACCTCGTGGGTCCTGAAACCGCATACTCGAGCACGTGAGAGAACGCCGCTGTCAGCAGGACGAATGTCAGCAAGTACCGCGAGGAGAAGACACGTTCAATCGCCGTGCCGAGGTCCTTGAGCCACCACATGTTGAAGAGGATGTGCATGAAGCCGAAGTGAATGAACATCGGCGTGAACAAGCGCCAAGGTTGTCCCTGCCATATCGCGCTCACGTCCCCGAACACGAATCTGTTTCCGGCCGGAACCAGGGGAACGAAGGTGAAGTAGCTGAGCATGCCGAGGTCATTACCCTGGTTCGTCAAGAGGAAGACCAGGACGCAGATCGCGATCAGGCCAGTCGTCACCGGTCCGATTCGCATGTTCTGCTTCGCTTCGATCTGCCGACGGACCTTCTCCGTGCGCACCCGCAGCTGCTCGTCGGACCTGGCTTCTTGCTTTCGCTTCGCGCGCGCCTTCTTCGCCATTTCGGCAAATCGGCTGGCGCCAGGATCAAAGCCGTTCAAGAAAGCCCGCGCCTGTTCCATCTTCTCTTCGTCGTGCACCCAAACCGCAAAAGAACCGTCGCGCGTCTCTTTCAGAGTCGTCACGACGCCGTCCGCATAGAGCGCATCGCCTAGAACTTTCGCCTGGTTCTGGTCGGAAACGGTGGTGAGAAGACGCATCGGAGGCCCGAGTGTAGCGGCTTCGATCGGCGATTCAATCGCCGCGAATCAATGCGTACATCAGGCAGTCCCGGGGAACGTCCGAGCGATTGGGGTGATGACCGTACCGTCTCAGCCGACCTTCGTATTGCATCCCAACCTTTTCCAAGACGCGAGACGATTGCGTATTCTCCTCGTCGCAGAGGGCTTGGACCCGCTCGATCCTTGGATCGGCAAACGCCGCCTCGCAGACCCTCGCGAGCGCTTCGGGCATGTACCCGTTCCCCCAGAAGCGGCTTCCGAGGGCGAACCCGATCTCTGCGCGATGGAAGTGAACCGTGCATCCGATGGTCCCCATCAGCTCAGCGTCCTCCTTGCGCTCGATGAGCCACATGCGGTGCCCCATTCGAAGGTCCCAGGCATCGATCACTTGCTGGAAGAATTCGCGTGTTTGCGCAGGACTCGTGTGAGCGCTCCAAGTGAGGTAACGCGTGATCTTCGCATCGCTCGCGTAGCTGGCAAACGCGGCCTCCGCATCTTCGAGTGTGGGGCGCCGCAGCAAGAGCCGCCTCGTTTCCAACTCCTCGGGAGGGAAGTTCACCCAGCGCGTATAGCATGACGCAGCTTCACGATGGATTCACTCGCACGCAGCTGATAGGTTTGGGTCGATGTCCAACCGCGGCGAGCCCCTCGATGATGCAAGCTCGAGATTGTGCCAGGAGCTCGGCTACTCCTTTGCCAACACGGGCCTCTTGCTCGACGCGCTCACCCACAGGTCGTTCAAGAACGAGCGGCCCGACCTCGCTGCCACCGACAACGAGCGGCTAGAGTTCCTGGGGGATGCCGTGATCGGTTTGCTCGTCGCCTCGCTGCTCTACCTGCAGTTTCCAGATGCAGACGAGGGTGAGCTCACCAGGCGTCGCGCCGATCTCGTGAGCGAAAAGGGCCTCTCGGAGGCGGCCGAAGCGATCGACCTCGGCGACGCAATGCGGCTCGGCAAGGGCGAACAGAAGTCAGGCGGCCGCTCCAAGCCAAGGCTCCTGGCCAGTGCTCTCGAGGCCCTGGTCGGTGCGGTCTACTCCGACGGCGGAGCCGACGCTGCGTTCTCGGTGGCGCGTCGGATCTTCGAGCCTCGCTTGCACACCCGCGCTCCCGGACACCGTGACGCCAAGTCGCGTGCGCAAGAATGGGCGCAGGCCAATCTAGGAGGGACGCCGATCTATCGATTGCTGGGGACAGACGGGCCGGACCATGAGCGTGAGTTCACCGTGGCGATCGAGCTCCACGACGAAGAAGTCGCCACGGGTGCCGGCCGCTCGAAGATCGAAGCGGAGCAGGATGCAGCCAGCGCCGCGCTAGCCATCTGGGTCGAGCTTGCCGCGCTCGCAGAAACCGCAGCGGACTAGACCGCGCGGGCGGCGGCGTAGGCTTCGAGTCGCGCGTGCGCCCAATCGACGTCGCGCTGGAGCTCGTTGTACTCCGGGCCCTCGTACAGCTCGTCGAATGCCTTGAGCGCCTCTTCGGCTTTCGCGAGCTCTTCGCGCACGGCGTCCGGCTTGATCTGCTCGGGCGAGGCGAAGAGATCGGTCAGCAAGAGCACCTTGTCGGGGCCGCCTTCGACGAAACCGGGGCCAATCGCCGCGATCTTTCGCTTCCCGCCGACCTCCCAAACGAGCAGCCCACACTTCAGCGCGGCCAAGAGCGGAAGGTGGTTCGGCAGCACGCCAAACTCACCTTGGACGCTCGGCGCTTGGACCGAGTCCACCCGCGCCGAGAGCACCGAACCACTTGGAGTGACGACGTCGAGTTGAAGGTATTCTGAGTTCGCCATCGTTCGGACCCGTCAGTCCTTCGCGCGCTTGCTGAAGGCTTCCTTGACCTGGTCGATGTTGCCCTTGAGGTAGAAGTCCTGCTCGGGAATGTGGTCGAGCTTGCCGTCGAGGATTTCCTCGAAGCCGGCGATGCTCTCCTCGAGCGGCACGTAGGCGCCTTTGAGGCCCGTGAACTGCTCGGCCACGAAGAATGGCTGCGACAGGAATCGCTGAATCTTACGCGCGCGATCGACGACCATGCGATCGTCTTCGCTGAGCTCGTCCATACCGAGAATCGCAATGATGTCCTGGAGGTCCTTGTACTTCTGCAAGGTCTCCTGCACGCCTCGGGCGACGTTGTAGTGCCGGTCACCAATGACCGCAGGGTCGAGCATGGTCGAGCTCGAATCGAGCGGATCGACCGCCGGGTAGATACCGAGCTCCGCGATCGAACGCGACAAAACGGTGGTGGCATCCAAGTGAGCGAAGGTCGTGGCGGGCGCCGGGTCGGTCAAGTCGTCGGCTGGAACGTAAATCGCCTGCACCGAGGTGATCGAGCCCTTGTTGGTCGAGGTGATGCGCTCCTGGAGCTGGCCCATTTCGGTAGCCAGCGTCGGCTGGTAACCGACGGCGGAAGGAATACGGCCGAGAAGCGCGGACACTTCCGAACCCGCCTGCGTGAAGCGGAAGATGTTGTCCACGAACAGAAGAACGTCCTGGCCTTCTTCATCACGGAAGTGCTCGGCAACCGTGAGCGCGCTCAGCGCGACTCGTTGACGCGCGCCAGGCGGTTCGTTCATCTGGCCGTAGATCAGCGCCGTCTTCGAGAGAACGGTCTCGCCCGTTTCGAGCTTGGACTCGCTCATCTCGAGGAGAAGGTCGTTACCTTCACGCGTTCGCTCCCCGACGCCCGCGAAGCAGGACACACCGCCGTGCGCCTTCGCCACGTTGTTGATCAGCTCCATGATGAGAACCGTCTTGCCAACGCCCGCGCCGCCGAAGAGGCCGATCTTGCCGCCCTTTCGGTAGGGAGCGAGAAGGTCGATGACCTTGATGCCCGTCTCAAAGATCTCGATCTCGGTGCTCTGGTCGACGAAGCTGGGGGGAGCCTTGTGAATCGGAGAGAACTTGGTCGCGTTGACCGGGCCGAGCTCATCCACCGGCGCGCCGACGACGTTCAAGATGCGGCCGAGGCACTCCTTGCCGACGGGCATCGAAATCGGAGCCGCCGTGTTCTTGACGGCCATCCCTCGGACCAGACCGTCCGTGGAGTCCATCGCAACGGCACGGACGGTGTTCTCGCCGAGGTGCTGCGCAACCTCCAACGTGAGGTTCCAATCCTTGTCGTTGATCGCAGGGTTGGTGACCTGGATCGCCGTGAGGATCTCCGGGAGGCTCCCTTGCGGGAAGCGGACGTCCACGACGGGACCAATGACTTGAGTAACCTGACCGTTCTGAAGCTCTGCCATGTTCTTTCCGGTTGTATGGAAGTGTGTCGGCCGGCGGTCCATCCCGCCTGTAAAGCGAGCGCGACCTAGCACGGCCCCTCGGGGCGGTCAACGACGCCAGCTCTCCCGGACTAGGGTCACGGTGACTCGTGGCAAGCCCTCATGCATGCTCAATTGACCCCCCGGGTGCGGCTTTCTACGCTGCACCCTGCGATGCAGGACCAGGACACCGTCATTCAAGCGCTTCTCGGTGCGGGAACCCGCTATGAGGGAAAGCTCTTTTTCGAAGGGCGGGCGCGCATCGACGGCGAGTTCGAGGGCGAGGTATTCAGCGAAGGGCTGCTCGTCGTCGGACAGCAAGCCCGCGTGAAAGGGTCCATCCGCGTGCACAGTCTGATCGTCAGTGGCGGTCAGATCGAAGGCGATATCCACGCGACCGCGCTCGTCGAGCTTCACGCTCCGTCCCGCATCAAGGGCGACATTCGGACCCAGGTGCTATTCCTGGAAAAAGGCGTGGTGTTCGACGGCTCCTGCGTCATGGGCGAAGTCATCGAGCTCAGCGAGCGGCCGAGCACGCCGCGCGCCGCCGACGATACTTCGCCAGACGGCTACAAGGACCAGCCTACCAAGAAATGAAGCGTGATCGCGTTGTCGCCGCCCTCGGCGCCCTCGCCCGACGCCGGGACGCCCGCGCTCGTGCCGGTGAAACGGAGCCAGTAGTGCTCCCAGATCAATCGGACTGCGTAGCTGAGCCCGTTCTGGAGGCGTCCGTTGAACATCAGCGCGGCGTCCATTCCAATGCCGCGGGCGTCGTTCCCGAAAGCATCCGCGAGACCGTCGAGGACGAATGGAGCGCGCAGGCCGAGGTCCACGCGGAGGTCCAAGAGCTGCTTCAGGAGCTGATAGGTCACCGCCGGTCCCAGCCTGAAATAGATGATCCTCGAAGAGGGAAGCACCGAGTTCAGATCGATCTTCAGCAGATCGGCTCCGACCCCGAGCAGCCCACCGACTTGCACGCGGCCCATCGGATAGAGGTAGCCGAATTGTCCGAGCAGCCGCCAAGCCCGGGTCTGTAGGGAAATCCCACTTCCCGAAGGCTCCACCGTCAGACCCACGCCCGCGCCACCCTCGAGTTGAAGGACGATCGCCTGCACGCTCGGACGGGACAGCTTGCGAGCCGCGGGTCGCGCCAGGACAAACCAGCCGAAGTCGAAGTAGGCGCCCGTCTGAAAGTCGCGAGGCTCGATGCCGCCCGCGCCGTCGCCCACTTCGAGCTTGATCCGCTGAAACCGCGGGCCACCCCCGCCCAAGACGGTCAGAACCGGCCGTTCGTACGTTTCAGGCTGCATGTCTGCAGGAGTACCACCACGTGCGGACCCCTCCGACCGGGGCTCAGGCCCGGCTCTAGCCCGGCCATGCATCCCGATGACCAGGAAAAGCGCAGCAAAAACGCTGACTCCGAGTGTCGGGCGCATTCATCGATCAAACTAGCAAACCGTCCGCGAACCGCTCGATTTTCTCGCCATAGCTTGTAGCCCGGGCCTGGCGGAATGGCGATCCACGGCTCCAGGACTAGACAAGGTGACGTAATGTCACCAGGTTGCTCGGCGTAGACAGCTCCGAGAAGAGAGATGAAGCCATGAACAAGAAGAGCTTGATTGGGATCGCCGCTGCCACCTGGATTTTCGCTGTTGCTGCGAGCCCGGCGCTCGCAGCCGAAGAGCCCAACGAAAACGCGGGCATTCTCACCGCGCAGATCCTCGAAGAGGGCTCCAACATCGCATGGGGTCAGGCTGTTCTGGTGGTGGACAGGCCGATCGATGAGGTCCTGCCCATCGTTCAGGACTACGCCAACTACGCGGATTTCATGCCTAATTTTACGAAATCCAGGGTTCTCTCGCAGCGCGGCAGCCGCGCCATGGTCTACATGGAGGTCAGCGTCGCCAAGGGTGCGTTCACGCTCTGGGGCCAGCTGAACCTCGCCGAGCGGCCTCAAGAAGGCGATTCACGCGTCGTCGAGGCGTATCTGATGGAAGGCAACGTCGATGCGTTCAGCGCTCGCTTCGAGCTCACACCGGTGGACGCGGGTACGCGCACGCGGGTCGACTTCAAGATCTACGTCGATCCCGATATCCCGCTTCCGTCCTCGGTGTTCAGCCGGGAGAACGAACGCGCCGCAGGAAAGACACTGCGAGCGCTTCGAACCCGTGTGTTCGAAGGTCCCCGCGGATCGACCTGAGCGCAGAGCTCGTACGCAGCTCGACCGTCCTTGACTGGGTTCGGGCCCATGCTACGAACGCGCGCCGCTAGGGAATTGTCCTTGCCGGAGCTGCGATTCGGCCCCAAGCGCCGTTTGGAGTTTTTCTCCTCTTGGAGTCTCTCCTGCGTGGACTCTAGCCCCGACCGGGAATACCGCTGCGATGAACGTGCTCTTCACAGCCCTTTTGTCTGAGGGTTCCATCATTGACCTCGACGGCACGATCTGGATTCAGCTCGCGCTCTTCGCGGTTGCCTTCTTCGTGTTCCGACCCTTGATCTTCCGCCCGATGGTCGCGCTCTTCGAAGCGCGTGAAAACGCCATCGAGGGATCAAAGCTCGAAGCACTCCGTCTGCAGGACGAGGCATCCGCCGAGAGCGAGGAGTTCGAGGTCGAGATGCGACGTATCCGCCTTCAAGCCGGGGAGGAGCGCGACCGACTTCGCAACGAGGGCAAGCGTCTCGAGCGCACCGTCCTCGATCGGGTTCGCGAAGAGACGGGCAAGCAGCTCGCCGAAGCGGATGCCAAGCTGGCCAAGGAGGCATCTCGCCTTCGCGCCGAGATCGACCAGTCCGTCCCGGTGCTTGCACGGCAGATCGCATCGAAAATGCTGAACCGGGAGGTCCAGTGATGCGCTTGCTCGGCGCCATGTTTCTCATGCTCGCCCTGACCTCGCCGAGCCTCGTCTCAGCGGAGGCGGCATACGACGAGTCTGAGGCCCACCAGGCCGCCGAAGAGCAGTCGGGCCACGACGCCCATGGAGACCATGGCGAGCTCACCGTGACTGGCCTGCTCAAGGACCGGGTGTTCCAAGGCACGGTCATCAACTTCCTGGTTCTGGTTGGTCTTCTTACCTGGGTGATCCGAAAGAAGGGAAACCCGGCCCTGGCCGCGCGTCGCGCCGAGGTGGAAAACGAGCTCGCCGAGGCGCAGAGGCTTCGCGCCGAAGCTGAGAAGCGGCACCGGGAAACCGCAACGCGTCTCGAGAAGCTCGACCAAGAGATGGCTCAAATTCGCCACGACATGGTGAAGGCCGGCGAGGCCGAGCGCGACCGCATCGTCGAGCAGGCCGAAGAGAAGGCCGCCCGAATGCGCAAGGACACGAGCTTCCTCATCGAGCAACAGATCAAGCAGCTCCGCAAAGAGCTCACGCATCAGGCCGCCAACGCGGCGGTCTTCGCCGCCCAGGAGCTCCTTCAAGAGAAGACCAGCGCATCTGACCAAGATCAGCTCGCGGAAGCCTACCTCACTCGCCTCGGCGAGGTTCTCGAGGAGCGGAAATCATGAGCGCCCTCGGACGACGCTACGCGAAGGCCTTGCTCGATCTTGCCCGTGAGCAGGGTGAGCTCGATACCACGCTCAAAGACGTGGGCGCGCTCTCCGACGCCTGGAAGGCTAGCAAAGAGCTCCGCGAGATCGTCGCAAACCCCGTCATCCCCAGGCCCGCACTAAAGGCGGCTGTCGACGCGGTCATGCAGAAGCTCGGTTGCTCGAAGTTGGTGCGCAACACGGTGAACCTCCTCGCCGACAAGGGACGCCTCGGTCACCTCGACGACGTGCTTCAAGCACTCGAGCAGCTTGCCGAAGCAGAGACCGGCCGCGTACGCGTCGAGGTCGTCAGCGCCAAGCCTCTGAGCGACGCTTACTACGCGCGCCTCGTCGAGAAACTACAGCGAGTCAGCGACCGTAAGGTCGTGCTCGTCAAGAGAGAAGATCCTTCGCTCATCGGTGGCGTGGTCACGCGCGTCGGGGACCAGGTCTTCGACGGAAGCCTCAGCAACCGGCTGAGCGAGCTTAGGGAAACGTTGCTTGCGAATGGCGAAACGCCGTAACCGCATCGAATCAGGAGCCTTGCAAAATGCAACTTCGCGCTGAAGAGATTTCCAACATCATCAAGCAGCAGATCGCTTCTTACGAGAAGTCGGTCGATGTGGTCGAGACGGGCACCGTTCTGTCGGTGGGCGACGGTATCGCCCGCCTGTACGGTCTCGAAAGCGCCATGGCGGGCGAGCTCCTCGAGTTCCCCGGTGGCGTGTACGGGATGGTTCTCAACCTCGAAGAGGACAACGTCGGCTGCGTCATTTTCGGCTCCGACGTTGGCATCAACGAGGGCGATACGGTCAAGCGAACCGGCCGCATCGTCGAGGTACCGGTGGGCCCGGCGCTCGTCGGTCGCGTCGTCAATGCTCTGGGCCAGCCCATCGACGGCAAGGGGCCGATCGAAAGCAAGCTCAACCGCCGCGTCGAGATCAAGGCTCCAGGCATCGTGGCTCGCCAGCCCGTGAGCGAGCCGCTTCAGACCGGCCTCAAAGCCATCGACTCGATGATTCCGATCGGCCGCGGCCAGCGCGAGCTCATCATCGGCGACCGGCAGACCGGCAAGACCGCCGTCGCACTCGACACCATCATCAATCAGAAGGGCAAGGGCGTATTCTGCGTCTACGTCGCGATCGGCCAGAAGCAGTCGACGGTCGCCCAGGTCGTCGACAAGCTCACGCAGTTTGGCGCCATGGAGTACACCACTGTCGTTCTCGCTGGCGCGTCCGAGTCGGCGCCGCTCCAGTTCATCGCGCCGTACACAGGCGTCACGATGGGTGAGTATTTCCGCGACAGCGGTCAGCATGCGCTCTGCATCTACGACGACCTTTCGAAGCAGGCCGTCGCCTATCGTCAGCTTTCGCTCCTTCTTCGCCGCCCGCCGGGCCGCGAAGCGTATCCGGGCGATGTGTTCTACGTTCACAGCCGTCTTCTCGAGCGCGCCGCCAAAATGGCCGAGGACTGGGTCGTCGTGAAAGAAGACCAGGAGCCCAGCAGGCTCGGCAACAAGGTCTACACCGGACCGAAGTCGAAGCACGAGGCTCAGGCCGCTGCAAAGGAGAAGGGCGCCGGCTTCGTTGCAAAGAAGCTCCCGGATTCCGGCGGCTCACTCACCGCCTTGCCGATCATCGAGACCCAGGCCGGCGACGTCTCTGCGTACATTCCGACCAACGTGATTTCCATCACGGACGGGCAGATCTTCCTCGAGTCGGACTTGTTCAACTCCGGTGTTCGACCCGCCATCAACGTCGGCATCTCGGTTTCGCGCGTCGGCGGCAACGCACAGATCAAGGCCATGAAGCAGGTGGCCGGCACACTCCGTCTGGAGCTCGCGCAGTTCCGCGAGATGGCGGCATTCGCGCAGTTTGCATCGGATCTCGACGCCGCGACCCGGCAGCAGCTCTCGCGCGGCGAGCGCCTCGTCGAGGTGCTCAAGCAGGGTCAGTTCGTGCCCTGGTCGGTCGAAGAGCAAGTCGTGGTCATCTATGCCGGTACGCATGGCTTCCTCGACGTGCTTCCCCCGCAATCGATCGGCCGCTACCAGCAAGAGCTGATCTCGTACCTCAAGGCCGAGCGCGCCGCGATCCTTTCCGACATCGTTTCGAAGGGCAAGATCGACGACACCCTCGAAAGCCAGCTTCAGGACGCCCTCAAGGCATTCGCCGAGATCTTCGAGCCCGTTCAAGACAACTGATCGACGATGGCAAATCTCAAGGACATTCGGAAGCGCATCGGAAGCGTCAAGAGCACGCAGAAGATCACTCGTGCGATGAAGCTGGTTGCCGGTGCTCGGCTTCGGAAGGCGCAGGAGAACATCGAGCGTCTCCGCCCTTACGCCGTCAAGACCCATGAAGTCCTGAGCGGAGTCTCGGCCCGGGTAGGCGCCGACGAGGATGTTCATCCGCTGCTCGCGCGACGCGAACCGAAGAACGTCATGCTCGTGGTGCTCACGAGCGACCGTGGTTTGGCCGGCGCGTTCAACTCGAGCATTTGCAAGGCTGCGTACGGCCGCTGGAAGCAGCTCGAAGCGCAGGGCAGCGAGGTCTGTTTTGGCATCATCGGTCGAAAGGGACGGGACTACTTCACTCGCCGGAACGCCGACATTCGCCACAACTTCCTCGGGGTCTTCGAAGACCTGAGCTCCGACAAGGCGGGCGAAATCGGACGATACATCGTCGAGGACTACACCTCGCTCAATCTGGACGGATGCTATCTCGTTTACAACGAGTTCAAGAGCGCCATCACGCAGCAGGTCGTGATCGAGCCCTTCCTGCCGATCGAGCCGCTCGAGCTTGCCGACGATCGGATGGGCGATTTCATCTACGAGCCTAATCAGACTGCGCTTCTGGATCGTCTCCTTCCGATGCACGTCGAGGTTCAGATCTACCGAGCCTTGCTCGAGTCGGTCGCCTCGGAGCACGGCGCTCGAATGACCGCCATGGACTCCGCGACGAACAACGCCGCCGACATGATCGATCGTCTGACCCTGCAGTACAACCGAGCCCGCCAGGCCGCGATCACCAAGGAATTGATGGAGATCATCGGCGGCGCGGAAGCTCTCAAGGGCTGACGGCCTGTTCGTGATACGGTGGCGCCGATGCCAGGGGGGCGTACAGATCCGTCTGGACGGATGACGGGGCCCGCGCCACTGCTGTGGCTCGCATGGCTCTGTGCCGGAGCCACCATCGTCTACGTGGTCGGCGCGCCATTTTGGGTAGCCGACTATCCGATGATGACGGACTTCCCGTTTCACACGGCGTCGTCCTCGGTGTTCCGTCACTACGCGGACCCGGGTTGGCATTTCCACGAGCAGTTCGTGTTTCAAATGTTTGCCGTCCCGTACGTCACGCTCTACGCGGTCTCGGCGATCTTCATGCTGCTGCTCCCGCCCGTCGTCGCCACCAAAGCCGCAGCCGCGTTGCTTCTCGCTCTTCTTCCCTTGGGTCTGATGGTGCTCTGCTGGGGACTACGGAAGTCCCCGCTGCTCGGGCTCTGGGGTCTGGTCGCGGTTTGGACGGTCCCCTCGCATTGGGGTTTCGTGGGCTTTCTTGGAGCACTCGGACTTTTTGCCATGGCGATTGGCCTGGCTCTCCGGGTCGTGGACCGACCGAGCATCAAGGTGCAGGGCGCGCTCATCGCGGTCCTGATTTTGCTCTTCTTCACTCATGTCTACCGCTTCCCGTTTGCTCTTCTGATGCTCGTCGTCGTCGGCGCGGTCATGCAGGGGCGCGCCGAAAGCATTCGCGGACTCGTAATCCCCGTCGCCGTGGCGGGGACGCTCTTCACTACATGGTGGCTCACCCGGGTCGACCTTCTCATGCCCGCGATGAGCTGGACCTGGCCGCCGGCGTGGAATCGCATGTCGGAAATCAGCTCCTATACGACCGACATTTTCACCGGCGACGAGGATACGGCGATGTTCCGACGCACCGGCTTGCTCTTCATGGTGACGGCCGTCGGGCTCTTGGCGATCGCCTTGCTCCGACTTCGCTCCTGGCCGCGGGGTGGCTGGGTCGTTCCTGCCCACGCCGTCGTCGGAGTCGCGATTCTGGTTCTCCTAGGCCTCTACCTGACGCTCCCGATGGAGCTCGGAATCTGGTGGTGGGTTTTTCCCCGCGAGATCACGGCCGCGCTGTTCCTGCTGCCCGCGCTCCTGCCCAACTTGCCGCGGAAGACCTGGGCGCATCTCGGCTTCGTCATCTGGACGGCCGTTGGAATCGCGCCGCTTGGCGAGTTCGTCGCCGAAGCCCATCGCGAGTTCTCGACCAGCACCGTTCACTTCCGTGAAATCGTTCGCGAGCTTCCAAAGGCCCCAAAGCTCCTCTACCTCGTCTACGACCACCAGGGCTCACGCGCGCGAAACAGCCCCTACATTCACCTGCCCGCCTATGTGCAGGCCGAGCGCGGCGGCTGGCTGAGCTTTCATTTCGCCCAACTCGGGACGTTCCCGTTTCGTTACCGCGACCCTTCAGATCCCAATGCGGTCGTGCCACCGAAGACCCCCGTGCGCTGGGAATGGACCCCAGAGCAGTTCCAGCTCGAGGAGCACGGCGACTTCTTCGACTGGTTCCTGGTCCGTCGGGTGAGCTCCCCGGACTTCTTGTTCGTCTCGGATCCGAGCATTCAGCGTGTCGCGCACTTCGAGAACTGGTGGCTCTACCATCGACCTAGGCCCTCGACTGGACCGCCCGAGGAAACGCCGTAAATTGGAGATCTCATGAAACTCAGCAGTGACGAAGAACGTTGGGCCGTTTGGATGGTGCAAGCGCGGCGATTCGCCGAGCGTGAGAACTTCACCGACGCAGTCGCAAGGATGAGGCTAGTTCGGGATGCGGTTGGCAAAGCACTTGCCGAGGCGACCGACTCGCGGAAACGAGAACGGCTCGAAAGCGAATTGGCGCGCGCTGATGAGCAGCTCGCGAGCCTCGAATCGAAGTACCTGGCTTGGAGGTCCGAGATCGCGGCCCGCCGCCAGACGACGATCGATCAAGCAGAGGAAGAGATGGCACGGCCCCTTCCCGTGCAAGTGGACTAGCCGTGAATCTTAACGCCTGCTCGGTTGCATCGCTCGAAGCGGGTGAGACTCTCGCTGCGACCGCGGTCGAGTCGGTGGACCGATGGCTCTTGCTCGAAGTGGCCGAGCCCTGGGCTCCAAAGGCGCTTCAGACCGAAGCCCTTCCAGCGACGGTGCGCGCAAAGCTCGGCGACTGGCTGGGAACGCCACGCTCGCGTCTTCAGCTCATTCGGCGCCCCGGGCGCTCCGGCAAGCGTCCGTTGATCATGCAGGTGCGTTCGGGGGCGGATCGGCAGGAATCGTCGAAGCTCCAGCTCGACCAGTACGAAGACCTCCTAGACGTCGATCTCGATGCACTCCCTGCCGAAGCCCTTGCGCCGATCTGCTTGGTGTGTGTCCACGGGCGGCGCGACCGCTGTTGCGCGCTGCATGGAAGTTCCGTCTTCCGCGCGATTCAAGGGCAGGGAGTTGACACCTGGCAGACGAGTCACCTTGGTGGACATCGTTTTGCGGCCTGTGCGGTTTGGCTTCCCGACGGACTCATGTATGGGAGGCTACGCGCCGAGCACGCACCGGCACTCGTTGCAGCGCGCCAAGCCGGCGAGCTGGGCAACATCGATCTCTTTCGCGGGCGCTGTGCATATGACCGGCCGGCGCAGGCAGCTGAAATCTTCTTGCGACGCAAGCTCAGCGCGCAGGACGCAAGCGCGCTCGAGCTCATCGGGAGCGATTCAGAAGACGAGTCGACCTGGGTCGCGCGATTTCGAACCACATCCGGCGAGACGAGCGTTCGAGTGAGGCTCGAGTCCACCGGCATCGACCGTCCCGCAAGCTGCGGCGGGGAGCCCGAGCCGGTAACCCGTTTCGTCGAGTTGTAGCGCTGCGACGTCAGTGGCGTCGCGAAATCGCTATGTCATGCGGCGTCAATAGCCGCGCGGACAGGGCGCTTGTTGTTCCTACGCTCCTCGGGCCTAGTTGTTGACCACGAAGCTGGCCTCGGAGGTGTCGCTGATGCGAGTCCGCGAGCCTGGGCCGCTCTCCGAGTAGATGCGCACTCGGTACGTGCCGGAGGCTTCCCCGCTGTAGTCGCAGACGTCAGTCATCGTGCAGCTTCTCTGACCGTTGCACGGCGTGTAGTCGTACCAAAGATCTGCGCCCTCGGGATGGTTGCCGCCCGTGTTGCCGGCCGAGCCGCCACAGTTGAAGCGCCAGCGAGGGGAGCCTCCGCTTTGGCTGCCCGACGCCGAAGCCCGGAGATCGACGTTGTCGCAGGCTGCTCCGCCCCGTGTACAAGACGTGCCGGTCAAGGCGAGGCCACCGACCGACCAAGTCGGGATCGGCGTGACGCCCGAACAGCCACCGATGGGCTTCACGTTGCTTGGTCCGCCCGTTGCGGGCGTCTTGTCGTCCCATACGTTGCCCGACCACTCGATGCACTGCGAAGGCCCGTTGCCCTCGATGTCGAACGCCCCGTACGTGTACGAGTTCTCGATGATCGTGTTGTTCGTGAATCGCCAGTCGAAGGGGATCCCGTTGCCGCCGTTGCGGGCCCAGACGGTGAAGCTGCCCCCGGACAGCTGGCATCCGTCGATGGTGTAGTCGTGGTTCTGGCCCGAGTCGGTCTTGATGAACACCGTGCCGTTTTGCGACTTATAGGGTCCGATCATGGTGTTGTTCACCATCCAAATCGGGCCGTTTGAGCCGCTCGATTGCCAGACATCGGTGTGTGGGCCTGAGAGGTTGCAACTATAGTTCGTGTTGCCATCGATCAAGGAGTCACGAAGGTAGCCGCCGTCCATCTTCATTTCATCGCATCCGCCGTACACCTGGACCCGCCGTCCGGACGCTTCGTCGGTGACGAACATGAAGGGAGCGTTGTTGTTGCCCCCCGTGGTGTAGACCTTGGCGTCTTCGATCAAGAACCCTTCGTCGCATCCGTATGTGGGGTTGCCGTTGTTGCTGCAGCCCAAGGTGTTGACGTCGCTGCCCGTGACGATCTCGACGCAGCGGACGGTCACATTGTTTGCGTCGATGTTCAGCTTTCCGTTGATTCGCTCGTATTCGATGACGGTGTTCGCCGCCGTGATCGTCCTGCCGCTCGTGACCCGTTTGAGCGAGTCCCAGCGGGGGCACCATTCCTCGGTAATGCCGGTCGTGGCATAGGTCGGGAACCCAGTGCTAGGCGTCGGAGTCGGAGTGGGCGTGGGAGTCGGAGTCGGAGTCGGCGCCGGGACCGACTCGTCGACGCATACGCCGCTTCTGCACACATTGCCGCTTGCGCAAGCGCCACAATCGAGGCTTCCGCCGCAACCATCGCTCGGCTGACCGCACTCGTGAGCGAGAGACTCACAGGTGGCAGGAGCACAGCTGCCGGACGCAGACCACGCAGGGGTTGAAACCTCGAGGCTGGCGTCTTGAGAGGACCATGCGGCCCAGTTGCTCAGCGGTTCACCAGAGGGCGCATCCGGTCGAAAGGAGGCGCGGCTGACGAGGGTCTCACGAGACCCACCGCACGTGCCCACCTCCACCTTGTAGGTCTCGGCGACGACGTCGGCCGTAATGTAGATCGTGTACCAGACACCCGGGACGTAGGCGATCGATCGATCGCTGTCGTATTGCGAGCCATTGCGCACATCGATCTCCCCATTGTCCGCAAAGCGAACCAGGATCGCCGCATCCGAGAAGTCGTTGATGTCTCCCGAGCCAATGGTGACCAAACCATTCAGATTGGCAGCCGTGGGGCGCGCCATGACCTCGAAAAAGAGCTCCGAAGAGGCAGCTTGCGGGGCCGTCCGGCTCTGCCAGCCGCGACTCGCGCTGACGTCCGGAACCGGTGACATACAGGCACTCACAGCGGCTTGGTCGACCTCACAGTCGGCCGGGGTGGTCGATGCGACGGCGAGCAAGCCCAACATGGCAAATGAATAACGTTTGAACACTGAGATACCCCCTTGAGGGCTTCACTTACGCCTCAAGGGTGTAGTTAGCCAGGGATCTCTACAGTTCGTTACATCAAAATGCACCCGTAAGGCTTATATCAGATGCTGCAGTCTCCACTGCGTCAGCCCAGGATGCGTAGGAGTCTCGCCGGGGCCAAAGTGTGCGGCAGTGGGTCGAGCTCGCTGAGCGCCTTGTGGACGTCGCCTTCTCGGGCCTTGTGGCTGACGATGACCACCGTGGCCGCGCCCTCGGCGCCCGCTTGGACGTTCTGGAACATCTTCTCGATCGAAATCCCAAAATCACTCAATTTCCCCGTGATCTTGGAGAGCACGCCAGGTTCATCGCGCACCGTGAAGCGCAGGTAATACGACGCCCGGAGGTCGTTTGGGTCCTGCACGAGCGGTTCCGCATCCCCGTCGTGGATGAAGCTCGGCACACGTCCCGACGCATTCTTCAGAATGTTGCGCGCAACGTCGATGACGTCACTTACGACGCTCATTGCAGTGGGTCCGGCCCCCGCGCCCGGTCCGGATAGGAGACATGTCCCGACCTGTTCGCCGCGAACCGAGACCGCATTGAGCGCGCCGGAAATATTCGCCAAGGGGTTGTCGTAGGGCACCAGAGCGGGATGCACTCGGAGGTCGAGAACGTTGCCCGCACTGCGCGACGCGACAGCGACCGGTCGAATCGCGTAGTCGAAGCCGTCTGCATATTCGATGTCAGACGCATCTACTCCATCGATGCCTTCGGTTGCGATGTGCGCAGGATGAACGCGCACTCCGAACGCGAGCGTGGCCAAAATGGCAAGCTTGTGCGCGGCGTCTCCTCCGTTGACGTCGAGCGTGGGGTCAGCTTCGGCGTAGCCTGCTGCTTGCGCCGACTTCAATGCCACGTCGAAATCGAGTCCTCGCTCTGCCATCTCAGTGAGGATGTAGTTGCTCGTTCCATTGATGATCCCTTGGACCGAGACGATCTCGTCCGACGCCAGAGACTCCTCCAACGTCCTGATGATCGGAATGCCACCCGCCACTGCGGCCTCGAAGCTCACGTCGAGACCCTTCTGCTTGGCCAGATCGAAGATGGCATCGCCTTTCTCCGCGAGCAGAGCCTTGTTGGCCGTGACGACTTGCTTGCCTTGCTCGAGGGCCTCCCGCACGACCTGCTCGGCGGGTTCGATCCCCCCCATCACCTCCACGACGATGTCGACCTTCGGATTCCGGGCGACGGCCAGCGGGTCGTCGGTCAGGATCTCCCGGGGGACGAGGTCAGACCGCTTGCGCTTCAGGTTCTTGACCGCGATCTGCTCGACGGCGAGGGCCGCGCCGAGGCGCTTCTGTATGGTTGCCGCGTTCGTGCGCAGGAGGTTCAAGACGCCGGTTCCGACGACCCCGCAACCCACCAGACCGATGCGAATGGTTCTAGAAGACAAGCGAACTACCTCCGAAACTCCAAGGTAGCAGACTCGGCGACCGATTCACCCGCGAGCTTCGATTGGGAGACTCCCCACAATGGGCTAGAACCCGGCTTGTGGAACTCTGGTTGCTCGCGCTTTGGGCTCTTTCTGGCGCTGCGCTCCTCTTCACGCATCTACTGATGGCGTGGCGCGTGCTCGCCGGGCCGTTGGCAGCGCAGTGGCGGTACCTCGGGTTCCTCGTACCGGTGTTCACTCCCATCGTAGCCTGGCGCGGCGGAAACCGACTCGGCCCGATCACCTGGGTTCTGTTCCTAGTCATCTATGTGTCCGCGCGCATGATCGAGATCTGATGTCTGATTCTTCGCACCATCCATTCGTCACCGTCCGGGTAGAGCCGGAGCGAATCGAGCTGGCCGAGCTACGCTTATGGGAGCTCGGCGCCACCGGTCTCGAAGAGCGAGACGAGACGACTCTGGTGCGCGAGCCGGCCCCTGCGCTGCCCATGATCATCGCGTCGTTTCCGGATGAAGCGTCGGCACGATACGCCCTGCAGGAACTTCGCGACGAGTACGATGCCAAGATCACTTACGAAGCCCAGCAGGACTGGGCCATCGAGTGGCGCCGTGGCTTTAGCGCACAGCGGATCGGGAAACGACTCTTGCTGCATCCGTCTTGGGAGAAAGTAGAGAGCAAACCTGGTGACGTGGTCCTCAGCATCGATCCCGAGAACGCTTTCGGAAGCGGTGACCACGAAACCACCCGGCTCGTTCTGCAGATCCTCGACGAGCGCGTCGCCGGAGGCGAACGGGTGCTCGACGTGGGATGCGGTAGCGGTGTGCTTTCGATCGCGGCTCTTCGTCTCGGCGCGGCGTCCGCGGTCGCGATCGACATCGAAGAGGACGCGGTGGTCGTTGCCCTTCGCAACGCTGCGCTCAACGCGGTTGCCCCACGAATCGAGGTTTCAACGCGTCCTTTGGCCGAAATCACAGGGCTCTACGAGATCGTACTCGCGAACATCGAAACCAGGATCTTGGTCCACATGCCAGAGCAGCTGGAGGCGCGTCTCGCGCCCGGAGGCATTCTGGTCCTGAGTGGCATTCTTCGCGTCGAGCGCGACGAGCTGCTTGCCGCCTATGCATCGATGCACCTCGAGTCCGTCATCGAGGAAGGCGAATGGTGCGCCTGCGTGCTCAGCGCGGGGCTGCGATGAGCGTCCGGAGGCTTTACGTGCCCGATCTCCCCGAGCGGGGCGGACAGGTGACGCTCGACGAATCGACCAGCCGTCATGTTCGCGTGCTTCGTCTTCGTGTCGGCGAAGAGCTCTTGCTTTTCGATGGCAGAGGCCGTGCTGCGCCGGCTCGCCTCGAAAGCGTCGGTGAGCAGATCGTCTGCAAAGCAGAGCCGCCGTCCGCGAGCGAGGAGCGACGCGTGCGACTGGTCTTGATGCTCGCGGTGCCAAAAGGATCGAAGCTCGACGATTGCGTACGCATGGCGACCGAGCTCGGAGTCGACGAGGTGGCCCTGATGCTCACCGAACGGACCGTCCCCCGCTGGGACCCCGAACGCGAGCGCTCCCGGATCGATCGTCTTACTCGCATCGCAAGCGAAGCTGCGGCCCAGTGCGAGCGCAACGACGTCCCGATCGTTCGCGCTCCCCGACCCTACACCGACTGGCTCGACGAGATGCCCACGGGTGCTTGCGGAGTTCTCTTCGGTGCGAGGGCAAAAGGCGCCCTGAAACTCGAGTTCATCCCCCAGCAATTGTGGTGTGCTCTCGGACCCGAGGGCGGTTTCACCGATGGCGAGATCAACCGTTTCGAAAGAGCGGGCTTCAGCGTGGCGAGCCTCGGGGCCAGGGTCTTGCGGGTTGAAACCGCGGTTCCGGCAGCTCTCGCCATCGTCCAAGACAGGCTCGCGGCGTGCTGACAAGCTCGTTGACACAGCGGCGCAAGCGGCCCCACCATTGCAAAAGGTATGTCGGTTCTCGCCTCGCTTCTGGTCCGTGACCAGCTGATCGCCGTCGATCGCGTTCAAGCTGCGATCCAAGAGCAGGTCATGCGCGGTGGAAACCTCGATACCGTGCTTCTCGAGCTCGGCTTGCTCCGCGAGAACGAGATGAACGCCTACTGCGCGGCGGTGTTCGGACTTCTTCCGGCCACACGGAACGAAGTGATGCAGTCGCCGATCAGCTCCATCCGAGTTCTGCCTCGGGAGTTCGCCGTCCGGCATCGATTGATCCCCGTTGCAAGGACCGAGGACGCGGTCGTGCTGGCGGTGGATCGCCCCTTGCCAGATGCCACCCTCCGCGAAATATCGTTCGAGCTCGGTATTGACCCCGTGCAGCGCGTGGTGTGCACCGTGCGGGTGGAGGCCGGATTGGCCCGTCACTACGACATCGAGATGACAGCCCGAATGCGCCACCTTTGCAATCAGCTCGATGCGGCCGATGCCGGTTCGATTCCCTACGTCGCGCCCTTTGAAGGGGTTGGCAAGCGAAGCTCGCTTCCACCCAAGAAGGACGTCTCCGGGTCGTACCCTCGGGGAGATTCTTCGATTCCGGCTCCCGTCGGGATGGCCGATACCGAACCCCCGCCCGACATTCTCCCGCAGATAGGCTCGTCGGTTCCTGCTGGCACCTTCAGAAACTCCGATCCGGGTGCGCCTCCGCGTAAACGCTCGGACCCCAAGTCGGGCTTCATAGACGCCACCCGGTACAGCCTTCCGCCGCGTCCTCCCGAGGTACTTGGGCAGCCATTCGCACGAAAGCGCGCTTCTAGACCGGCCCAAAGCCCAAACCAGGACCCGTTTGGCGGTTGGCATCCAGCAGCCGCGCCGAGATCGACCCCGAAGCGGCGTTCCGCCCCGAGCGATCCCCGGCGTGACAACGACGGAAGCGCCATCTCGCACGATGTGGTGTCCTTGGGTCCACACGGGCCGAGCTCGGCCCCACCGAACGCGGATAGCGAGCCTGCCGGAAGACGATGGGCGCCCGCACCACCGCCCTCTGGTTCGAACGGTTCGCTTCCAAGCGTGATCGTCGATGTCGGCGACGACGTCGAACAACTCGTTGCTGCGCTTCGCGACGCAGGACCTGAAGATCAGATGCTGATCCTCCCGCTCTTGGCAGTGGGCGAAGTCGCGCTTCCAGCGCTAGCGCGGGAGTTCCCGGGGAACCTCTGGTTCGATCGCAACGAGCCCCATGCTCGGATTCCTGCGGGGCGTGACATTTCGCCCATCGCTCGAACGTTCGTCGCGTTCGGGCGACGATCGGTGCCGTACCTGATCCCGCTACTGGATCACGAGGACCCCGACATCCGCTACTACGCGACCGTCCTCGCAGCCGAGTTCGTGCACCCTGACCTGGTGCGGCCCATCGGTCGCCGTTTGTTCGACTCAGACCCGGGAGCTCGCAACAGCGCCTATCGCGCACTGAGCGTGCTCTATGCTTGCGAGCTCGAGTTCACACAGTTGATCGAGCGGCTCCGGGCTTCTGCACGCGATGACCGAGAGCTGCGACCGCAAGTTACCTCCATTGAAGCGCTAGGGAAGCTGCGCGACGCCGATTCGTTTGATTTTTTGATCTCGCAGCTGGAGAGCCCGGAGATCGAGATCGTCAAGGCGGCACATGCGAGCCTCGTCCGTCTGAGCTGTCAGGATTTTGGCACTCACCGAAAGAAATGGGCAAGCTGGCTTCGGAAGCACGGTGACCGCCATCGCGTCGAATGGCTGATCGACGGGCTCATGCACTCCGACGAGCGGCTCCGACGGCGGGCGGGCGATGAGCTCAAGCATCTCACCCAGGAGTACTTTGGCTACGAACCCGGATTGTCGAAGAAGCAGCGCGAGGCGATCCAACAGAAATACCGGCTCTGGTGGCAGCGAGTCGGTTTTCGCATGTTTGTCGAGCCGGAACCGAACGATTCTGGTCATGCGCACGGGCAGTGATAGACTCCCTCCTCGTCGCATCGACGAGCTCGAATCGTGCGAATCCCGAGACTTCTGACGATACTGGGTCCCGCGTCCGTTCTTTATGTTCTGGCGGCGCGGGCATCTTCAAGCAGCGCGTCCTCGCCTGACTGGCTGGTCGCAGTGCTGTCGCTCGCGCTTTCGTTGACACCGTTGGCAGTTCTACGCGCAAAGCAGCACGAACGAGGCGCTTCGAGGCTCGCCATCATGGGGGTGAGCTTGGCCATTGCGATGGCTTCTGCGCGTTCTGGCTCAACTTCGCTCGAGTACACGCACTCGATCGCCTGGCTGCTGGCGGCGCTCGTCATGGTCGATTTGGTCTTGCCGAGGCAGACCGGGTCCGTCGTGCGGAGCGCCGTCATTGCCGGGTTTGCTCTGGCGGCGGTCGTCGGAGGTGCCCTAGCGCGCGACAACCTCCTGCCCGCGCCGACCTTCGGTGTCGTGGTCGTTTCTGCAATCCTCGCTACCGGCGCCTTTCATCAAGTTCTGCTGGTCGGGAGGGGCCACGGCGTCGAGGGTGTGTTATCGGGGGTGGCGCTCGTGAGCCTCGGTGTAGCGCTTGCGTACGCCTGGTTCGGCCCTTTCACCGGGTTACTCGGGACCGGAGTGGAGTTTGCCGTCGCAGGCATACTTTGGCTCGGGCATCTCGCCTGGCTCGACCCGGGGTGGAGATCCTTGCGGCGGCTCGGCGTTCCGCTCGTGGTCGCCTCCGCCTCGTGTTTCATTCTCACGTACGCACTCGTGCCCGACGCTCCACTCGAACGTTCAGAGCTCGCTGCTCTTGGATTGGCGTCGGGCGTCCTCTGGTGGGGGGTCTTCTCGCTCGCCCGCAGACTCTCCGATCGGGCCGTATGGAGCACCTCCGGCCGGCTCGCCGATGCTGCGCAAGTAGCCAGGCACAATCTGCTCGGCGCTGCCACACTCGAGGAGATCGCCAGCGCAGCTCTGGTTCCGCTGGGCAAGGCGCTCGAAGCCAGCGATGGCTTGCCCGAAATCTTCACCTTGGAGCCGCCGCTTCGCATGCGCATGGACGTCGGTGAGCGAGCCAACGTGAAGTCCGGGGATGCCCCCGCTGCCATCGCAAAGGCGCTTTTCGTCGACGAGCTGCAAGGGGTTCTCGACCTCCCCAGCCTGCGCAGCAGGGTCGTTCGAGAGCCCATGGTCCGAACGCTCGTCGACTCGATGCAAGACCAGGGGATCGGTATGGTGGTTCCGTGCCAGCACCTCGAACACATCGAGGGACTGCTCGTCCTTCCGGGATCCGATCGCAGTGAGCCAGCCATGCGAATCGAGATCGAGGAGCTTCGGCGCTTGTCGGAGACACTCGGCGGTTCGCTGGCCGCCGCGCTCGCGCATCGGCGCGCCGATACCCGCATTCATCAGATATCCGCGGAGCGGCGCGCTGCAGAGGACAGGATCACCGCGCTCCAGGCAGAGGTGCAGCAGCTTCGACAGCAGTGTGATGTTCTCGGGCGTGGACTCGCGGAAGACCAAACTCTGCACGTTGCATACAGCCAGTCGATGAGGCGTGTGCAGACGCGCGCAATCGAGCTAGCGCCTCTGACCAAACCGATATTGCTCGTCGCAGATGCGGGCTCCCCGGTCTTGCCGGTCTCCCGATTCATACACGACCGGGGTCCGAGGTGGAGAGCGCCCTTCATCGTTGCGGATTGTTCCGCTGCTCCCCCTGAGCAGGTGATGAGGCTTCTCTTTGGCTCCGAGAGCGAGCATCGCGCGGGATGGTTTCAGTCGGCGATCGGGGGGACATTGCTGCTCCGAGACATCCCGGCTCTCGGCAAGCAGGCGCAGGCCCGCCTCGCCTCATCCCTGATCGAGCATAACCAGACCGAGAACGAAGGGGAGCAGACGCCCGAAGTCAGCCCTCGAATCATTGCGACTTCACGCACGACCTTGATCGAGCTTCAGCGTCGCGGCGCCCTCGATCCGGACCTGGCGCGATGTTTTTCGGGTCCAGGTCTGAAGATACCTCGGCTTCGGGATCGGCGCGAAGACGTGCCGTCCCTTGCGCTGCTCGCGATCGACCGAGCCTGTAGGGTCCTTGCTCGCGAGCCCGTTGGAATCGATCAAGCGGCGATGGTCGCCCTAGTCGACCACGAATGGCCTGGCGACGTAGCGGAGCTGGAGTTGGTCATCGAGCTCGCGGTCGGCAGAACATCGTCCAAAACGATCAGCATCACTGACCTTCCGCCGCTTGCCTGGCCGGGCGCCGCCCGAGAGGGGTCCCTCGACGGAACCTACTTGGAGGTCGAGCGGCGGCTTCTCGAGTATGCGCTCTCGCGTTCAGGTGGAAACAAGAGCGAAGCCGCCAGGATGCTCGGACTTAAGCGAACCACTTTTCTCGACAAGCTCCGGCGGCATGGCCTCGAACAACGCCCCCAGGAGGATCTCGGGGGATCCGCGATAGGATGATCTGATGCGCCGAATTCTCCTCTGGGACGTCATGGGTACTTTGGTCCACGATCCGTTCTTCTCTGAGATGCCCGCGTTCTTTGGCATGAGCTTCGAATCGCTCCTCGAAGCCAAGCATCCGAGCGCCTGGGTGCAGTTCGAGCTGGGCGAGCTCTCCGAAGACGAGTTCCTCCGGCGCTTCTTCGCGGATGGTCGGGGCTTTGACCACGCGGGTTTCGTCGCCGCGGTTCGCTCGTCCTACCGTTGGCTGCCGGGACTCGAGGACCTCTTGGTAGAGCTCCAGGCCAAAGGCTTCGAGATGCACGCCTTCTCGAACTATCCGATCTGGTACCGATTGATAGAGGAGCGCCTGGGCGTCTCCCGTTTTCTCGACTGGACCTTCGTTTCCTGCGTGACGGGGGTGAGGAAGCCCGACACGGAGGCATACAAACGAGTCATGCGTGAGCTCGCTGTTCCCGCGGAGCAATGCCTGTTCATCGACGATCGCGCCGGCAACGTGGAAGTCGCTCGAGAGCAAGGGATCGACGCGCTCGTTTTCGAAGGGGTTGGCCGTCTGCGCACCTCTCTCGGAAACGCCGGCTTTCTCTGATCATGTCGGGTGCTTGCTCGACCACCAGCGCTTGTAGTTCCTTTGAACTGCTAGGAACTCGTCGCGCGTGGCCGTCTCAGACAAGGGTTGTGCGAAGCGCGTGAGGTGCCAGAGCTCACGCGACGCGAGGAGTCGGATGTTCGCGCGGCTGTCTCCGAGCCCCTCGATCAGCCACTGAATCCGAATCTCTTGGCCTCGTTCCGAGAGCCACCGAAGCCACGGATCCCGCGAGAACCCGAAATCGTGGGCCGTCAGAACGCGCAACCCCACGCGGCATGCCGTCGCGATACCGCGGTCGGAATCGCCAAGCAGGTCCACGAACAGCGGCGCGGAAGCTCCGTCACGAAGTTGGGTCAACGCGGAGATGGCACGCCGCCGCACCGGGACTGGACATTCCAGATCAGACGCACAGCGACGCAGGCTTGCAAGCCCGACGCCGTACCTCGGTTCATGCTGGTAGGCGCTCAGCAGATGAAGGGCGACGCGCCGACACTCCCGATCTTCGTCCAGCGAAGCTTGGATCAGAGGATCGATGAGCTCTGCGTTCGCGTACGCACCGCAGATCACGGCAGCGTAGTAGCGAACCTTCGCGCTTGGATCCTGCATCAGACGCGCGAGGTACTCGATGGCCTCTCCTTCGAATGTGGCGATGGCCGCCGCGATCGCGGAGACCTCTTCGGGACGCGGCAGCCTCGAATCGGTCGCCAGGGAAGGGCGCCAGAGCGGCCCTGGAAACCTTCTTGCCAGCTCTTCGAGCGCGAAGTTTCCAAGTGGGAGCAGCCGTCGTACGACAGGCGCGATCTCATTGGGCGCGAGCGCCATCAGTTCGTCGACCAGGGTCCGCGCGCGTTCCGCTGGGGTCTGGCTTGGCTCCGCAGGGCTCGATGGTCGTTCGCTCGCCTCGACAGGAACCCTCGCCCGAATTCGAGAGCCCGCATCCTCGGCGGCCTCATCCCGCTTTGTCGGAAGGACACCCGCCGGCAACGAGTGCTTTCGCTTTTGCCCAGGCATCGGCCAGTTATACCAGGACGGCGGCGCCTTTGGGGCGATCGACTAGTCGTACCTCGATTTTACAGCCAAACTGCCGGCTCATGTACAGAATGATCGTGCGCGAGCTCGGTGGTCCGGGCTCACTGCAGCGAGACGAGCTAGACGAAGTTCGCGCGAAGCCGGGGCAGTTGGTCATCGATGTGAAAGCGATCGGCTGCAACTTCTTCGATATCCTCATTACCGAGGGTAAGTACCAAGTTCGCCCTGAGCTTCCGTTCTCGCCCGGCGCGGAGGTGGCCGGCACGGTCCTCGAGGTCGGACAGGGGGTGGAACATTTTTCCGTTGGCGACCGGGTCAGCGCACTGCTGGAGTTTGGTGGTTTCGCCTCCATCGTGGCCGCACCGCAAGAGCGGGTGTTCCACATGCCGGTGCAGATGAGCTTCGAGGAAGCCGCGGCACTGGGTCTCGTCTATCAAACCTCCCACGTTGGCCTCGTCCATCGAGCAAACTTGAGGGAGGGCGAGACGCTCTTGGTCCACGCAGCAGCCGGAGGTGTGGGGCTTGCGGCCGTGCAGATCGGCGTCGCCTTGGGCGCCCGCGTGATCGGGACCGCGGGCAGCATCGACAAGCTCGAGCTGGTGCGGCAGCACGGCGCTGACGAGGTGATCAACTACCGGGATGAGGATTGGGTCGAGCAGGTCAAGAGCCTCACCGATGGACGAGGCGCCGACGTGATCTATGACCCGGTCGGAGGAGACACCTTCAACCGGTCGACCAAGTGCGTTGCGTTCGAAGGCCGGATCTTGGTCATAGGGTTTGCGAGCGGAAACATTCCTTCGGCCAAGATGAACCATCTCCTCGTGAAGAACTACTCAATCATCGGACTCCACTGGGGACTCTATTTCGACAAAGATCCGAAAGTACTGAGGGACGCCCAGGACGCGATTTCGAAGCTCTACGCCGACGGTAAGATCTCCCCGCTGGTCTCCCAGACCTACCCACTCGTGGACGCGAAGAGGGCCCTCGATGCGCTTTCCTCACGAAAAACCACGGGGAAAGTGGTTCTCATCCCCTAGGGCTCGCCGTGCTCGCGCTCGTCCTCAACTGCGCCGCATCGATCCACGACCGCGTCGATGACACCTGGGTGACTCCCGAGCGGTTCGGCCATGACGAATGCAACGCCTTCGTGCACTTCTGCGGCCTCGGCGATCAGCCGGGGTAGGTCCTCGGACACGTGGCGACCGGGCGCCAGCATGAACGGATGCACGATGACGCGGGTCGCGCCTTGCTCTACACAGCGCGCGAATCCTTCCGCGATGTTTGGCTTCGCGAGCTCCATGTGAGCGGGCTCGACGATGCTTCCCGTGCCGAGGCGTAGCTTCACGAGTTCAGTCACGTCGTCGAGGAGCGCGTTGGCCTGGGCTCGTCGACTGCCGTGGTCGATCAAGAGCAGAGCACGGCGCTCGAGAGACTGCCGTGCGTCGGTGCGGGTCTTGCTCACCGTGCATACTTGGGCCTCTGATTTACCGGTGTCAAGAAGCGCAGCGTCAGCGTGACGCGTCCTAGACGCAGGCCGAAAGCGCGCCCTTCAGCGAGCCCAAGTAGGAGCTACCAAACAAGTTCAGGTGCACCAGCAGAGGATAAAGCTGATAGAGGGGCACGCGTTCGACGGCGCCCGGTGCGAGCGGATACGCGTCTTCGTATGCCGCAAACACGCGGGCCCCAAATCCCCCGAACAAGCGCATCATCGCGAGGTCGACCTCCCGGTGGCCTCCGTACGCGGCGGGATCGATGAGCGCAGGTCGTCCGGATTCATCCACGTGCAAGTTTCCGCCCCAGAGATCGCCGTGCAAACGAGATGGCGGCTCCGCAGGGCCCAGCCGTTCCGGAAGGACGTGGCGAAGCGCGTCGAAGCGGGCGCGTAGCCCACTGTCGACGAGTCCACTGTCGCTGGCGAGCCGTAACTGAGGCTCCAGCCTCGAGCGCCAGTAGAACGTCGGCCAATCGCCCGTCGGTGCGTTCGACTGCGGCAACCGTCCGATGAAGTTGTCGTGATCGAGCCCAAACGACGAGGCCCCGGACCTGTGCATTGCGGCCAAGGCGCGTCCCAGAATCTCATCGAAGCCCTTGCAACGCGTTGCGGGCTCGAGCAGCTCGAGCGCTAGATACGCAGGCCGTTGGTCGGAGTATCCCAGGACACGCGGTACACGAATAGCGCCTGTTTCCTCGATCCATTGGAGACCTCGCGCCTCCGCGTCGAACATGCCTCGAGGCGGATTCGCATGCGTCTTCGCGAAGATGCGGTTGCCGTTTTGGAGCGTCAGCGCGTACGCGTCGTTGATATCTCCGCCCGCCAATCGCTTCGCTTCGCGGATAGGAGCACCGAGTCGTTCTTCGAGTGCAGCCCGGAGCTCCGGCCTCATAGTCGGTGGCTCTCGCGGACGTGTTGCAAGAGCCCGCGACACGCTGCTTCGCAGATGTCGAGGACCTTTTCGAAGCCGTCGCCCTCGCCGTAGTAAGGGTCCGGCACGTCGGCGTCTGGCGGTGAGCTCGGATCGAAATTTCGAAAAAGAACGACCTTGGCCCTCGCGCCTTCGCCAGGAGCCAGCCGCGAGAGGTTTTCGAGGTTCGAACGATCCATCGCGACGAGATAATCGAAATGATGGAAATCTTCCGCGGTCACTTGTCGTGCGCGCCCTTGGATGTTCAGACCCCGGCGCTTTCCTGCCATTGCCGAGCGGCGGTCAGGCGGCTCACCGACGTGCCAGTGGCCCGTGCCAGCGCTGTCTACGTCGATGCTTGCTGTGAGCTGTTCATTTTCGAGGAGCCGGAGCATTGCCGCTTCCGCAGTAGGGGAGCGACAGATGTTCCCGAGGCAAACGAAACAGACTCGTACGGACATGGTACGGCGTCACTAGGACGTTCTAGGCATTTTGGCCAGCATCGAGGATGCTCGTGTTACAGTTCGCGCATGGACGTCGTCTTGGCACCTGACATCTATGTCAACGCTTCCATCGCTCTCGGCTCGCCGCCCGAGCAAGCGGTTCGCCGTGCCTTCGGGCGTCCCGGCAAACCGAAATCCTCCTCTTGGGTCTTGGAACGGGTCGAATCGATGCTTCACGCGCTACCGGAGTTCAAAGACGATGCCGTCGCTGCGCAGATGAAGACCATCGGGGGCCTGGTCGAGATCGTCGAAACCGGCAGTCACTTCATCGAGGACTGGGACGAGGCTCTCACCGCTCTCGCCAAGGCTGCAGGCCTGCATCGCGTGCTTACGGACCATCCCGATCTCCTGGCTTTGAAGAGGGCGAACGGCATCGAATTCGTCTCCTCGGACAGATGGCTCGCTGAACAGGCGACCCCTCCGCCCCCGCCTCGCGTTTAGCTCCGGCGAGCGGCGGGTTGAGCCACGTAGGCGTCGGCTGCTACAGCATGGCTCGTGTCTGACCCGTTTCTATCTCAGAAGGACGACATCAGGCGGCGCTTGGAAGGGCGCTACGTCGGCGCAGTTCCGCACAATCAGGCTCTCAATCTCCGAGTCGTCGACTACAGCCCCGAACACTTGTCGCTCGCGCTCCCCTACCGCGAGGACCTCGTTGGAAATCCTGAAACGGGGGTGCTTCACGGCGGCTGCATCACGAGTCTGATCGACGCGACCTGTGGTGGAGCGGTCATCATGTCGCTGGCAGCTCCTCGACGTATTGCGACTCTCGATTTGCGCATCGACTACGTGCGTCCGGCGCTGCCTCATCAGGAAGTGATCTGCGACGCCCACTGCTACAAAGTGACCCGGCATGTCGCGTTCGTTCGTGCGGCTGCGCACCACGGCGACGCAGCAAGCCCGATCGCGACCTCCTCCGGGACTTTCGTGGTGTTTCGCGATGACCGGCGCCAGGACGAAGACGACGGAGACTCCGAATGAGGCTCCGCGATGCCGTCACTGCCGTTCGCGAGACAGGCGACTTCACCGCCATGCAGCAGGTCATTCCCTATGCGAGGTTCATGGGGATCACGGCCGAGCTCGTCGATGGCGACGTCGTGGGCCGCATGCAGTACTCCGACCATCTCGTGGGCAATGCTTCGGTTCCGGCGTTGCACGGTGGAACGCTGGGGGCTTTGATGGAGTCCACAGCGATTTTCAAGCTCCTCTGGCGCGGAGAGACCACCGCAGTTCCAAAGACGATCAACATCACCGTCGAATACCTTCGAAGTGCGCGTGCCGAAGACGTATTTGCCCGCGCCGTGTTCACGAGGCATGGGCGTCGCGTCGCAAACGTCCGTGTTTTCGCATTTCAAGACGATCCCGAACGTCCGGTGGCCGTCGCCACGGCACACTTTCTACTGGTTCAAGACTGAGGCGTTCGAATGCGTCCACAGCCGATTCACGGCCTGACCAATGCCGAGCTAGCGGAACGCGCTAGGGAGCTATTGCCTCGCGGGCACGGTGTGGCCCGGCGCATTCATCGGCGCGTCATGCTCGAAGGTCGCTTCGACCCGGAGAGCTGGGGCCTCGGTAAGGAAGCCTGCGACGGGTGGCGTTCGCGATTTTCGTTCGAGCTTCCCCAGCTCGTCACCGTGAGAAGCGACGCGACCGACCAAGGCGCGATTACCAAGATGGTCTTGCGCTTGCAGGACGGCCTCGAGGTGGAGTCCGTTTGCATTCCAATGGGGCGTGGCAGGTACACCTTGTGTGTGTCGAGCCAGGTGGGTTGCAAGATGGGATGCACCTTCTGCGAAACCGGACGCATGGGTTTGCTTCGCCATCTCCGTACCGACGAAATCATCGCTCAGCTGCTTGTGGCCCGGCACCGTCTTCGGTGGCCGATTCGCAATGTCGTATTCATGGGCATGGGGGAGGCCCTCGACAACGCGCACAACGTATTCCACGCGTTGCGGGTGCTGAACGACGAGGCCGGTCTCGCGATTGGGCAAGAACGCCTGACCGTCTGCACCGTAGGACATGTCGAGGGAATTCGGATGCTCGACCAACAA
>DASRZF010000289.1:0-4569 GCA_035686645.1 Polyangiales bacterium | reverse complement strand
TTGACGGCGACGCCACACTCGCAGCCCTTCGACAGGCAGCTCGTTTCGACGACTCCGCAGGCATCTCCATCCTCGCAAGACCGGTCGACGGAGGTGATTTCCAAGCGCTCGAGTCGCTGCTCCGGTTCCTCACAGCCAGAGAGCGCGATGGCAATCGCCGCGATCCAGCAGGCTCGTCTCCACCCCCCCATCTCATGCGTCCTACCGAAGCCAGTGCCTCCTGGCAAGGTCGGACCGATCGACCGGAGGTTCAGCGCCCTTGAAGCCGCGCGATACGCTCCTCGAGCGGAGGGTGCGTCGCCATGAGCTTCAGCATGCCTTCTCCGCGAATTCCGAACGCGGTCAAGTTGTCCGGGAGCTGAGACGGGGCATCCCGCATCGACTTCAGCCGATTGAGAGCGGAGGCCATGGCCCCGGCGCTTTCCAGATTGGCACCACCGGCGTCGGCACGGAACTCCCGTCGCCTCGAAAACCAGGCCACGATGATGCTAGCGACGATGCCGAAGACGAGCTGAAGGGCCATGTAAATCATGAATCGGCCCCGATCGAACTGGCTAGCGATGATTCGCGCCAGAAAGAGGACGAAGGTGTTGAGCACGCCTTGAATGAGCGTGAGCGTGACCATGTCGCCATTGGCGATATGCGATACTTCGTGCCCGAGAACTGCCTCGACTTCGTTCTTGTTCATCAGACGCAGCAGCCCCGTGCTGACGGCGACGAGCGCGCTGTTGCGGAACATGCCGGTCGCAAAGGCGTTCGGGTCCGGAGAGTCGAAGATTGCGACCTCCGGCATACCGATTCCCGCCTTCTCCGCCTGTCGGCCAACGGTGCTGAGCAGCCATTGCTCGATTTCATTCGACGGGGTTTCGATCACGCGTGCGCCGGTCGACCTTTTCGCGACCCACTTCGAGATCGCCAAAGAGAAGATCGAGCCGCCAAACCCGAACAGAGCACACCAGACGAGCATGCTGATGTACGGCGCGTCCGGCGGGATTACACCGAGCGCGGTGAGAACCGCCATGGCGATGGCCGCCATGAACAAGACGGCGATGTTCGTAGCCAGAAACAGCAGAATTCTCAGCATTCACGTACTCCTAAGGGTCCATCCTAAGACCCGTCACGTCCTTCGACAACTACACCGGAGGCGGTATTCTTATTCCTCCGAAAAGCACTATTCGGCGCCGAGGTCCTGGCCGAGGGCGTCCTGCTGGGCCGCAGAAAGCTCGGTTTCCAGCTCGACGCCTGGCATGTCGATGCCGACCGCAACGGGCGCGACATCGCCGAGCGCGAACGAGAGGTACTGCACCGAGGAAAGGCGCGTCTCGCCCACCTGACGTGGGTCCCAGGTCGGCTTCACCGTCGCGCCATTGGGCAACCTCGCATAGATGTGCTCGTTGAGGCCCATCCAGGCTCGGAGCTTCACGTCACGCTCGCGCTCGTCGTCGATCCCGACCATGAGTGTACATCCGACCGTTCCCTTCGGGTGAAGCAGCTCGTTGTACGTGTCGAGCTCGTGCTGAATGTCGTCTTCTTTGACGATCTGCTCGATGCGCATCATTTCTTGGATCTGATAGCGTACCGTTTCGCGATTCTCGAAGAGAAAGGTGAAGTGCTCGCCGACGAGAATGCGACGCACGGACTTGGCGCGAAGAGCGGAGTCGCGGATCTGATCACGCTGCTCACCGTATGTGACGTAATCGAGAATCTCGGAACGTTCGATTGGCTTCACTTCGAACCTCCTTCCTGCGGATCGCCCGAGCGTAACGCTTTTGGCCCGTCGAAACCATCCTCGCGGTATGCGCGCGCGAGAATCGACATGGGATGCATCGGCTTCACGCCGGCATGCTGCTGAAACTGAATTGCGGCGAGGGGGCAGTCGGTCGCCCAAACTTCCGCGTCTGCGCTCTTCATCTCGTCGAAGGCTTTTTGTCCCACTCGAATCGAGTACTCGAAGCCTTCCACGGTCATCGCATGGGTTCCATCGTGCCCACAGCACTCCATCACGGTGGTGGGGGCCACGCCGGGAATTTTGCGCAGGAGGTCACGTCCCTTGAACCCCACGCCCTGAGTTCGCAAATGGCAGGGCGCGTGATAAGCGACCGTCCCAGCGGGCGAGCTCTTGAAGTCGGTGTTGAATCGTTCTTCGTTGCGCAAGGACCAGAGGTATTCACTCGGGTCGGCGACCGCTTCGGCGAGCCTCTTCGCGCGTTCGCGGTCTTCGCCTTCGAGTAGCTCCGGGTACTCTCGCCTCAGCATCATCGAGCAGGTGGGGTTGAGCGCGATCACTTTCGCACCTGCGTTCACGTGCGGCATCAGGCGATCCAAGTTGGCGTGGGCCTTCTTTCGAAGCAATTCGAGGTTGCCGCTTTCCCAGGCCGGCATTCCGCAGCACTCGAGCCCTTTCTCGCAGCGGACGTCCACGCCATTCTTTTGGAGCACCTCGACGGTGTCCATTCCGATTTGCGGCTCGTTTCCCTGCACGTAGCAGGTTTGAAAGAGCACGGCTTCGCCGCCCACGCCCTTGTCGGTCAAGCCCGCGCCCTTCGCCCAGGCCTCGAAGGTCGTCTGTGCGAACTCGGGAAGCAGCTTTCGTCGATCGATGCCCACCAGCTTCTCCATGAACCAGCGGTGAATTCCGACGCGGTTCATCACGTTCGCGAGTCCAAAGCTCGCGCGCGCTGCGGCACCGGCGCGGTCCGGGTCTTCGAGCAGCTTGAGCCGCAGCTTGTGCGGTTGCTCGTGCTTCCGGTGCCGAATCGCATCGTAGCGATGGACGAGCTTGGGAAAATCCAGTTGGAACTCGTGCCCATCACGCGGAGTGTAGGGACTTTGCTCCTCACAGAGCTTGCATTGGAAACAAGCATCCATGACGCGCTGCGTGTCGAGTGGCGTCAGCTTGCCAACGTCGCCGTCGTGGTCCTCGTCAATGGCGGAGAACAGAATTGGAAACGAGTCGCAATACTTGAAGCACATGCGGCAGCCATTGCAGACCTCGAAGACGCGCCCGATCTCCTTGTCGAGCGCGTCTTCGTCCCAGTACTTCGCTTCGCTGGGGTCGTAGCTCAGGCCGTCCGTGGGCTGGTACGATATCTGCCGTTTGGCTTGGTCATTCACTCTCGTGGCTGACCTTGCTTAGGAAATGTCGTCGAGAAGCGACTGGAACCGTCCCGCATGGGACTTCTCGGCCTTCGCCAAGGTCTCGAACCAGTCGGCGATTTCCGCGAAGCCTTCTTGACGCGCGGTCTTCGCGAACCCCGGGTACATGTCGGTGTACTCGTGGGTCTCGCCGGCGACAGCGGCGGCGAGGTTGAGCACGGTGTCTCCGATCGGCAGACCCGTGGCCGGGTCGCCAACCTTCTTCAAGTAGTCCAGGTGCCCGTGCGCATGGCCGGTTTCACCCTCGGCCGTCTCGCGAAAGTTGCCCGCAACCTCGGGGTACCCTTCCACGTCGGCGACCTTCGCGAAGTAAAGGTAGCGTCGGTTGGCCTGGGACTCACCGGCAAATGCGGCTGCGAGGTTTTCGTGGGTCTTACTGCCCTTGAGCTCTGACATGGTTTGTTCTTCCTCCGATGATGATGGGTCTACCCGACCAACATAGAGCACGCTTCGTGTTGGTCGAGACCGTGAGTTATCCCGGGCTTTTCCCCGTTCGTCAACGAGTTGTGGCTCGGCCTCTATGCGGCGTCCGCATCTTCTCGGATGGGCGCGTATCCGCCCGCGCTTCGATACGCGTATGGACCTGCACCGCCGCCATAGCCATATCCCTTGATCCGGAGATCGGCGTTGTTCAGGATTGCACCGAGCAAGTGAGCGGACACGCTGTTGAGTTGCTTCCGCGCCCCGGAGACGGCGTGGAGCGTGCTGTTTCCAGCTCGAACCACGAGCAGCACGCCGTCCACTTGCTGCGCGAGAATCGCCGCGTCCGTCACAGCCCCCATGGGCGGACTGTCGAAAAGGACGTAATCGAAACGCTGGAGCAACTCCTCTTTGACACGGCCGAAGGCCGCAGAGTGAAGCAACTCCGATGGGTTCGACGGAATGGGCCCCGAGGTGAGAATGCTCAGCCCGTCGATCTTCGTCCGGTGTAGCGCGGAGTCGATCGGAGTGCCTCCTCCGATGAGGGTCGTGAGCCCGACGTCGTTGCGGACTTCGAGAACGCGGTGAAGCCTCGGTCGCCGCAAGTCGGAGTCGACCAGGAGAACCGAGCGGCCGAACTGCGCCAGGCTGATCGCCAAATTGCTCGTGATCGTGGTCTTCCCCTCGAACGGCAATGCACTGGTGATCACCAAGCTCCGCAGTGGATCGTCGGGTGACATGAACGTCAGATTCGTGCGGATCATCCGAAACGTCTCGGCCGCCGGAGACATGGGTTCGTCGACGACGATGAGCTCTTCTCGCATCGCCACCGGGCCAACTTGCTTCGGGCCCGACTGGGCATCGGCCTTGGCCGGCGATCCCTTATGGCCCAAATTCGGGATCACCCCGAGCACCGGGATACCGAGGCCCTCGACCGATTCAATGGAGCGAATCGTACGGTCGAGCCGGCTTGCGACGAATGCGGCTGCGAGA
>DASRZF010000288.1:0-3025 GCA_035686645.1 Polyangiales bacterium | reverse complement strand
GTGACTTCGTGGGTCAGGTCGCGGTTGGTGGCGGCCAGCACGCGCACATCGAACGGCCGGCTCTTGTTCTCCCCGACACGCCGGATCTCCCGCTCCTGGAGCGCCCGCAGGAGCTTGACCTGCATGCCCGGCGAAACCTCGCCGACTTTGTCGAGCAGCAGCGTCACGGTGTTGGCCGCCTCAAACAGCCCGGGTCGGTCCTGAGTCGCGCCAGTGAACGCGCCGCGCGCATGTCCGAAGAGCTCGCTCTCGAGGAGCGTCTCGGTGATGGCCCCGCAGTTGACCGCGATAAAGGGCCCCGCGGCGCGGGGCGATTCCTCGTGAACGAGGCGCGCGATCCGCTCCTTTCCCGATCCGCTCTCGCCCGTGATGAGAACGGTGGAATCGACCTTGGCCACGCGTCGCGCCAGGTCCACGAGTTTTAGCATGGCGCCGCTCTTCGCGACGATACCCATCGGCTGTTCGACATCAGGTGCGGCACGGACCAAAGCGCGGCGGCGCGCGCGGAGCTTGCTCTCTGCGGCCTTCAGCGTTTCCGTGACCTGGTGAAGCGATACATCGAGAGACTCTCTGAGGTGGCTTGGCTCGAAGAAGCGCAGCTCCTCGGCGCGTTTGTCACCCCATTGCTTGCGCGTGCGCCCGAAGAGATGGCAAGCCGCATCGCCCTTGCCCATGCAGCGATCTTCGAGGACGTAGGTCTCCTCGCCGGCCGTTCGGCTGAGGTAGCCGCTGATGAGACCACAAATCGTCCAGCACACGGGCATGTCGGAGCGGCCGAAGTGCAAGAGATGCTGCTCCGCCTCATACGACGCGATGAGCATCGAGCCCTCGTTGGAGAGCGGCCCGTCTCCTGCAGCCCCGATGCGGAAAAGGCCCTCGAGGGTATGAATCCGGCTGCCGGCGCGCTGCCACTCTTCGTCGCTCTCCCAAGTGAACTCGGCCCGCATGGCTTCCGCCATGCGCCAACCGTGGGCGAAGCCAAACTGGGTGAGCACGGCGCGGGCGGCCATGAGGCCGAAGTTATCGACGAGAGACTTCCGCAGGAGCCCCATCGCCATCGCGTCGAGAAGGAGCGCACGCTGTCCGGCGAAGCGGATGATGCCCCCCTCCGGGTCGAGCTCGAGGAGCTCCTTATGGTCGAGATCAACGGCGCGCATCGTTCTTTCAAATTGATGGATTTTTTACATCATAATGACTGAATGCGCCAGAGCTCCCGAGCGACTCGCGATGTAACTGCTCGATTTTGCTCATGCCTCATCATGGCCCGGAACGTGCTTTAGCTAACCACCGAGATGTCGGCGCGAGCTCGATCGAGAACACGACGTCCGAGGAGAATCACATGAATAAGGATCAGGCACAGGGGAAGTGGGATCAGGTGCAGGGACGAGCCAAGAAGGCTTGGGCCGAGCTGACCGACGACGACTTCAAGAAGGCGGAAGGTTCCGTAGACAAGCTTTCCGGGATCATCCAGGAGAAGTTCGGAGACACGAAGAAAGCCATCCAAAAGAAGCTCGACGAGCTTCACGTGAAGAAGTGAGGCGGAGCGATGTTATGGACAATCGCCGTGGTCTTGGTGGTGCTTTGGGCGCTTGGGTTGGTGAGCTCGTACACAATGGGGGGATTCATTCACGTCCTCCTGGTGGTGGCGGCCATCGTCGTCCTCGTCCAGATCATTCAGGGACGCCGGCTGCGTTGAGCTCAGAGGCGGAGGGGATAGACCGCGCGAAGGCGCGGCCGCCTTTCCGAGCAAGTAGCATGGGCCGGTCCGTAGAGACTGATTTCTACGGTTTCAAACCAACCGACGAGGTTGGAAGGGCCGTCCGTAATTGGTGCGCGGCGATCTTCAGCGGGACCCAGTGGGAGAAAACGGCCCAATGGCATGTGCGAATCGACCGCCGTTCGAACCACGAAGGAATCGCGACGACAACGCAGATCACGTTGCGAGTTCCAGAGCGAGATATCCACGCGACTGCCACACACCCAGAGGTCATCTCTTCGGTGAGGAACGCGTTTCTGTCCCTCGCAGGGACCCTTCGCCATGAGTCTCCGCTTCGGTTGCGTCCCGAGTCGGACGCTTTGAAGGACCGCGCCGTCGCGGGCTGATGTTCACCCTTCGCAGAGGCAAGGAGCGCCAGCACCGGCGCCGCCGCAAGCAGGAGGACTGGCTCACTTTCCACCCCGGAGAACGGGCTGATCCGCTCGCCGACGGCTTCGGAACCCTCGGCATCTTCAAGGAAGGCCGTCTGCCACCTCGGGCCGGGATCCAGGAACCGCGTGAGGATGCGGAGATCATCACCTACGTTCGCGAAGGCACGCTCGCCTACGAGGATTCGATCGGTCAATCGGGTTTCATCCGTGCGGGGGAGTTCCAGCGCATGACGGCTGGACGCGCCGTACGCTACAGCGAGACGAACGCGTCGCCGACAGAATGGGCGCACGTTTTTCAGATTTGGCTGCGTCCCTCGGTGGCAGGGCTCGAGCCCGGACACGAGCAGAAACATTTTAGCTTCGCGGACCGCCATGGAATTTTATGTGTCGTCGCTTCCCCTGACGCGCGAGACGACTCGCTCCGGATCCACCAGGATGCGTTCTTGTACTCCGCCATCCTCGACCGCGGAGGGCATATCGCTCACCGGCTGTCGGAGGGGAGAGGCGCGTGGCTCCATATCGTACGCGGACAGGTGAATCTCGGCGAAGCCGTTCTTTGTACCGGTGACGGTGTCGGCATCACGGCCGAGCGCGTCGTCTCGATGACCGCGCGGGCGGAGACCGAAATCTTACTCGTCGACCTCGACTTCGAAGCAACCGAGCAGCTGACGATCGAAGGATCAACTGAAATCGCGAACTTGCTCGTATCTGGAACGAGCCCGCCAGTGCCAGCGGATCTCGGCTACATTCTCCCGAGAGCATAGGAAAGTTTCAACCGACCCGGTCAGCTCCACAATGTCACCGAGGGTGTAACAACCACCCTCAAGAAACGGAATCGAATCATGAAGAAATCAAGTATAAGAATCGCAGCCATTTT
>DASRZF010000287.1:0-5762 GCA_035686645.1 Polyangiales bacterium | reverse complement strand
AAACGGAGCTTCCGGCTATGAATAAGTTTTCGGTTTGATGGTGGCGACAGTCGGCGTCGACCACGCCAGTCGACGGCTGCAGAGACATGCGCGTACCGCCCATCTGATGCCATCCGGTCCCCGCACGGGGCACGGTGCCGCTTCCGAGCTCGGCGGCACTCAAGAACTTACCGACGCCGATGCGTGCGAAATGCTCGCGGGTGAGGTTCACCGAGCGCCAATAGCTATCGACCTCCGGTTGGCTCCACGACCACTGAAGGCGTGCTTGTCGCTTGCCGCGACGATTTCGGCGTTGACCTAGCCGGATCCGGTTATCGCGGGACGGGCGTTGACCTACCATCGATTCGACCGCCAATGCGCCGACATCGGTGACCTGCGTGCTCGGATCGGACCATCCACCGAGAGCGGTATGGTGGCGAGGGCCGGGCCCGAACTTGAAGCGAAACTGCTCGAGCGTGGATCGTGTGTCTCTGGCGAGCGCCGCGAGTTGCTTCGCCACCTCGAGCGGCGTGAGCCTGGCGTGCCGGAACTGGGCCAGCCTGGCGCCCGCTGCAGCGGCCTTGGTAGCGACGACCCGCGGCGTCCCCACGAGCGTCATCGAGAAGCGGAGGAGGTTCTGGGCGCGTACCGCGTTGTGGGAAAGCGAGTAGTGCCCGAGGACCGTCTGGCCATCCCGCTCGTGGAAATCGTGAAACCGGCCGGTCTCACGAATGTCGCCGTCGGGGATCAGTACGCCAAGGCGAGCGTGCGGGTGGTCCATGAACCATCGTCCAAGAGTGTCGTGAGGGTCTACGAGCTGGCCTTCGTCCACGGCGTTCAACAAGATGCGAGCGTTCTCCACTCCTCCGGTCGCGAGGACGACATGCTTGGGCGCCAACGCAAAGCGCTCTCCTTTCGCATCGACGAACGTAAGGCCTGTCACTCTGGACTTCGTCGCGTCCGTCTTGAGCTCGAGTAGTGTCCAGCCGGTTCGCAGATCGATGTTTTCCATCTGATGCGCGTCGCGAAGCCGATCTTGATGGACCACGCTTGCCTCCGGAAAATGGAAGTATCTCCGCTCGAAAACCCGAGGGTCGAGAGGGTAGTGACAGCCTTCGTCGGGCGGCTCGAGCGGTGACTCGCGGAGGCCGAAGAACTCCCAAGCTTCATCGAGGTACCTGTCGATGTCTTCGAACGCCACCGGCCAGGGCGGAATGTCGAACTGGTCTTGTGCCTCGAAGTCGACGCGCTCCGGGCGCGCAATGCGAAGCGTGACCGGGGCACCGGCTCGTGCGCGGACACACCACATCGTCGAGGAGCCGCCCGGACCACGAGTTCGCCCTGAGACTAAATAGTGCGGCTTGAATAGACTCGGACCCGGCACGAGCAAAGGATCAGTTCGATCGGGCGCGGACGCCGCATCGACGACCTCCCCAGCGTTCAGGTCGCTGAGATCTGAGGAACCGTCGCCGCTCTCCACCAACAGAACGCTCTTGCCGCCTGACGCGGCGCGCAAGGCCACGGCCAGGCCCGCAGGCCCAGCTCCGACCACACAGAGGTCCGGGTTCGGGTTAACGACGCTCTGCACTACGAAAACAAACTGAAGTTTCTACCGAGCGCACGCAATCGCGCTCTGAAAGCTGGCAGGAGGAAGGCACAAGCGCATGCTAGCATATCGGCACTTCGGCTATGTGCGTCCCACTCATCCATCTCGGCTATCACAAGACTGCCACAACCTGGTTGCAGAACGCGGTCTTCAGCGACGAAACACTCGGGTTCATCTCTCCGTGGGGACGGCAGGCGGGAATCGCGGTTGACGAGTTTGTTTTGGCCAATCCGTTCCGGTTCGACGCGGTGCAGGCGCGGTCGCGCTTCCAAGAGGGTCTTGCCGAGGCGCGCAAGAGGGAGCTCGTGCCTGTGCTGTCCAATGAGGCACTTTGCGGGCAGCCCGTCAGCGGCGGGCGATTCGCCTATGGCAAATTCGTCGTGGAACGCCTCCGTGAGACGTTTCCCGACGGGAAAATCCTAATCGTCGTCCGAGAACAGCGTGCAGCGCTCCTCTCTCACTACCGCGAATACATCGCCAACGGGTTTTATGGCGACCTCGCGCGCTTCATCGGCGGACCCGAGCTTCCGCCCGGGTTCGCGCCCGATTGTCCGCTTGATCACTTCGAGTACGATGCCTTGGTAGGCCATACCCAGTCGCTGTTCGGCCCCGAGAGCGTTCTCGTGCTGCCCTTCGAGATGCTCAAGGGAGAGCGCGAGAGCTTCCTTGCCGAGCTCTATCGGTTCGTCGGGCGGCCCGTACACCCGGTGCCCGATCGCGCTCCGGAGCGTGTTGGTGTCAAAGGTCTCGGCCTCGCGTTTAAGCAGGCTTGCAATCGCGTCAACTTCGGGAAGTCGGACTGGGCTCGAGCACGCCAGCCCTTTGCTTCGCGGGCCGTTTCGAAGGCTGCCAGCTGGGCCGAGCGGCTGGCGCCCGACGCATGGCAGGACGCCTACGAAGAGCGCCTGCGTCACTACATCGAGGCGCAGATCGGCACGCGGTATGCACGAAACAACGCCCGTCTAGAGCAACTGACCGGGCTGGGGCTCAGTCACTATGGCTACGCGCTTCCCTCGCCCGAAACAACAAGCAGACAGGCTTCGGCCCGCGGGGACTATTGACCTCCCATCCCGCCTGTAATTTGCCTAACCTCGCGGCTCGAAACTGGCATCATGGCGTCCTCTAACGGGTCTCGTTATCTTGCGTCTCAACATAAAACACGGCAGGGTTCACAACTATGGTCGGTAGAAGCACCAGTAATTCAAGTCTCTTCCTCGTTCTTTCGGCGCTGCTCGGGGTGTCGCTCGGTATCCCCAACGCCGGCTGCGGCGACTCCGGCGAAAGCCGGACACCGGTGGCCGTCAGGGTAACGGAGTACGTCAACCTGGCTGACTTGGAGGGCCCGATGCCAGATGCGGAAGTATGCGAAACCGATACCGAAAACTGCGTCATCACGGACGAAGAGGGCAGGGCATCGATCGAGCTTCCGAGTGACACCGAGGTCAGCTACACGATCACCAAGGAAGGATACGGCTCGTACCTGGTCTCGGATGTGAACACCGGCCGCTTGGATCATCGCTTCATCATGTACAGCGACGAGGAGCTCGCGCGTCTCGCTCCGCTCATGGGAACCACGTATCCGTGGACCGATACTGGGATCATGATCCTTCGCGTGTACAGCGAGCCGGGAGTGATGTTTGACCTCGTCGGCCAGTCGAATCAGCCATTCTACTTCATCGATGGAGACACTCCGAGCACCGAGCTCGATGCCACCACAGCGGACGGGCGGGGCGGCTTCACCGATCTGGCAGAAGGACAATATCAGGTCGAGTTCATCGACAACCAGGTTTGCAAGGCGTTCACTGCCTGGCCGGGCGACATGGCTAACAGTGTCAAGGTTCCCGTCAAAGCAGGCTACATCAGCTGGTCGAGCATGGCTTGCGGGCAGTCTCCGACACCCTGAAGCGCGACCTTCACTACGCTTTTGTCTTGCCCGTGCAGGCGTATCCTCTGGGGCGCCAGCGCTTCGCGGTCGAGAGTGCGTTTGCCGATCATCTTCGTCTGATGTTGAAGATGCACAAGCCACGCTTCTCGAAAATCACGTTGGCTGGGCCGGTCATGTCCAAAGCGACATATCAGGAGCGCAGTGCGTATCTCGCCGAAATCGACTCGTCTCAGGACTCGATTCACTTCGTCGGTTCATACGAGGCTGGCACGAGTGACGGCGCGTTTCTTCGTGGCTTGCCGAAGACGATGAGCACGTTGCGATCTCTGGTCCGCGAGGCCGATCTCGTCCAAACAGGTATGAACCAGGATCTGAAGCGGCCGGTGGAATTTCATGCGGCGATGCTTGCCAGCCGACTCGGCAAGAAGACGATCAGCGTTACAGACATCGACAACCGAGAAGCGGCTCGCATGTTTCATAGCTCGGGCAAGTGGTCTCGCCGCGCGTACCTCGCAAACCGCTTCGTCTATGATCCAGTCCGCGCCTGGCAGCAGCGGCAGGTCGTCGACAAGTGTTCACTCGTCTTATTGAAAGGGCAGCGGCTCGTCGATGACTATGGCCAAGGTGCTGAGCATGTTAAGTTCTTCCAGAACACCGCTTATACGGCGGAGCAGGTCATCAGCGAAGAGGAGCTTGCCCGCCGCTGCGAAGAAGCGGCTAGCTCGCGCGCACCGCTCAAGCTGACGCATTTCGGCCGCCTGGAGTTCTACAAGGGCATGCACCATGCAATCGAGGCCCTCGCCTTGGCGGGCAGAGCGGAGGGCTCCGCACCCCTCGCGCAGCTCACGCTCATTGGCATGGGTAGCGAGGAGTCTTCCCTGCGGCGACTGGCAAGCACGCTAGGCGTGAGCGATGCCGTCGAGTTCGATCCTCCGATGACCTATGGAGACGCGTTTCTGAGCCATGTGCGTTCGCAGGACATGTTGATCGCACCATCCCTCGCGCCGGACACCCCTCGAAGCGCCTGGGATGCGATCGCGAGTGGGGTTCCCATCCTGGCCTACGACACCACGTACTACGCAGACCTGCGTGAGAAGACCGGCTGCGTCCATACGGTTCCGTGGGGAGACGTGCGTGGGCTGGCGGATGCGATCAGATTCTTCGCCAAAGACCGCAAGAGCTTGGTACGAATGAAACAGGGCAGCCGTGTGCCGGCCCTCGAGAACGTTCAAGAGCGGTGGATCGCGCGCCGGGTCGAGTGGACCGAAGCGCTGTTCGCGGACAATCGAAGCAAGTTGGGGTGATTCGAGCCGTGGGCATACAAAACCCGGATTCGGACGAGATAGAGTCATCGAGTGAGTCAGGACGCCCGGAAGGCACAGGCGGGCTCAAGGGCAAGGCATCGACCGGCGCCATCTGGACCATCGCGGGCCACGGGGGCGAACAGGTCGTTCGACTCGCTTCCAATCTGATAGTGACCAGGTTGCTGCTGGCTGAGTACTTCGGCCTGATGGCACTGGTAAGCGTTTTCCTGATCGGCCTGCAGCTATTCTCCGACATCGGCATCGGGCCGGCCCTCGTTCAGAACAAGCGCGAAGATCCCGCGTTCGTCAATACGGTCTGGACGATACAGGTCTTTCGTGGACTTGCGCTCTGCGCGATTGCGTTCCCTCTGGGATCTCTGTTTGCGGAATTTTACGACGAGCCGATTCTCACTCCTTTGATTCGGGTGTCGGCCCTGACGGCGGCGATCCGAGGGTTCACATCCACGTCCTTCTACACGCAAACCCGACACCTTCGATTGAAGGGCCCTGTCGTCGTCCAGTTCGTGGCCCAGCTCACTGGCACGATTGTCATGGTTGGCTGGGCGTGGGTTACGCGCAGCGTCTGGTCGCTAGTCACCTCCGGAATCGTAGCAGCACTCGTGATGGTGGTGTTGAGTCATGTGTGGCTCCCGGGAATCCGCAATCGCTTCCACTTCGAGCGACGAGCAGCCCGCTCCCTCTTTGTTTTCGGCAGCTGGATTTTCCTCAGCACCGTGGCGACGTTCGCGGCGAACCAGGTAGACCGCCTCATCTTCGGCAAGCTCACGACGATGAGCATGCTGGGTGTCTACAGCATCGCGGTCATGCTTGCCCTGGCCCCGACACAGGCGCTGTCGACGGTTTCGAACCGTGTTCTATTTCCTCTTTATACCCGCTATCATTATTCTCCCGCCGATCTGCCCAGCATGTTCCGCACGGCCCGCTGGCCTCTGCTGGTCTTGGGCGGATGGGCTGCTGCCGGCTTGAT
>DASRZF010000286.1:0-4800 GCA_035686645.1 Polyangiales bacterium | reverse complement strand
ACGCCGAGGATCAGCATGTGCTCGGCGAGCCAGCCCTCGTCGCGCGCCATCGACGAGGCGATCCGGAGCGCGAAGCACTTCTTGCCGAGCAGGGCGTTGCCGCCGTAGCCGCTTCCGAAGGACCAGATCGCTCGCTCCTCGGGATAGTGGACGATGTACTTGTTCTCGTTGTTGCAGGGCCAGGCGACGTCCTTTGCACCCCGTGCAAGCGGGGAGCCGACGGAGTGCACGCATCGAACGAAGCGATCCCCCTCGAGGTACTGGTACACGGCTTTGCCCATGCGCGTCATGAGCCGCATGTTCACCGCGACGTAGGCCGAGTCGGAAAGCTCGATGCCCAGCTGTGAAATCTCCGAGCCGAGCGGCCCCATACAAAACGGAATCACGTACAGCGTCCGGCCCGCCATGCATCCGTCGAAGAGACCCGCGAGCGTCGCCTTCATTTCGTTCGGGTCCGTCCAGTTGTTCGTCGGGCCGGCGTCCTCCTTGCGCAGGCTGCAAATGAACGTCCGGTCCTCGACGCGAGCCACGTCTGCCGGGTCGGAAAACGCGGCGTAGGAGTTGGGCCGCTTTTCCTCGCTCAGCTTGACGAAGGTTCCCGCTTCGATGAGGCGGTCGCAGAGCACCGCATACTCCTCTTCCGAGCCGTCACAGAAATGGATCGCCGCGGGCTTGCAAAGCGCAACCACCTCTCGGATGAAATCCTTGGCTTCGTCGCTCTTGAGCTCGGTGGGGAACGCGATTGCGGTCGGCTGTACGGTCATACGCGCCTCTTTCGTGGTTGAGGTTCTCTCAGTCGAGATCTGATCCATCCGTGCCGGTTCTTCAACATGGAAATCGCCACTCGCGTGCCGAAATGAGGTGCAAGCGGGGGAAGGGCCCACCGCCTACGACGTCTTGGCTGACCTAACCGACCGCTGAGCCCTTGAAGTTGTCTCTCCCTCTTCTCCTCCGCTAGCATGTTTTGCAACCGGGCGACGTCGTCCGTAGATGGGATATCGATGAAGAAGATTTCATGTTGGAGTGCTGCGCTTGCTCTCAGCCTAGCGCTGATGGTCGTCGGTTGTGGCGAGAGCTCAGGCGGTACAGCTGGAACAGGCGGGACTGCCGGAACGGGTGGCAGCGCAGGCACGGGTGGCAGCGCAGGCACGGGTGGCAGCGCAGGTGCGGGCGGCGAAGGCGGAAGCGGCGGAGTGATCGGAGAGAACGATATCTTCGGGATCGACGCCAGCACTCTCGCGGTGATGGAGCTCAACGGCGACTCGATGGATGGCAGCGGCAACAGCCGCAACGGGACGCTCCTCGGCGGAGACTTCGTGGACACCGAGTTCGGTCAAGGTTTGCGCCTTCTCGGCGAGGCTCCTCAGGGCATCAACTGGGACGCATACAAAGATCTCATCACGCACCCCTTCAGCATCGAAATGGTGCTCGTCCCGACCGACACCTTTGACTATCGGCGTCTGTTTCGCTACGACGACGCGCTCGATGAGGGCTGGTACTACGGCGACTATCTATTCTACAGCTACGATAACAGTCCAATCCCGGACGTCGGTGAGCCCTTCGTCGCCGACGAGCGCCACTACATCGCGATCGTCTCCCGTGAGGAAGGCGCGGAGCTTCTGATCGACGTCTACCTCAACGGCGTGCTCGTAGGGTCGACTCCGGCCGGCTATTTGGGCTCGTTCACCGACCCGATCGCCAACGCGGTCTTCTTCGAAGATGATGGCGGCGAGGACCTCATCGGCGTGGTCGACGCGCTCCGCATTTCATCCGGAACCCGTTCGACGGACCAGATCTCGGCGGTACAGAGTCGCCTCGAAACGCGCCCAGACGGAGGCCCGACCTGCGATGACGGGCTCCAAAACGGAGACGAAGAAGGCATCGACTGCGGCGGTAGCTGCCCCGCTCTCTGCATCTAGGCAGTTTCGAGCTCAGCGAATCGGGCACGGAGATTCAGTTCGGGTGGCTCACCGATCGGGCCGCCCGGACGCCAGTCCCGAAACACGCGGCGCAAACAGCCGCCCACGCCCCCTGCCCGAATTCGCCTTTCCTTTATTCGTCACCCGCCCGTTGTAAGCTAATGGCGTGAGCACCAGCACCAGCCCCTTCTTCACGAGTCCCGAGGCGAAAGCGTTCTTTCAGAGCCGCGTCGCTTCCTTTGGCTTGAGCATCGCGGTAGCGGGGGCGATTGGGATCGCGTTTCGGATCGTGATCGGCCTGGCATCCGGCACGCTCCTCGAGAAGTTGGGCGAACCGGGTTTCTGGCTCCACGCGTCGACCATCGTTCCATGCATGGCGATGTGGCTCATCTGCCGTGATGGTCCGCGACCGCTTCCCACCGTGATCGCCGCCGAGACGATGGGCCTGCTCTTCGCCTCGGTGGGCTACATCGGCATGGGGATGACGATCCCGCCCGAGGTCGGCGCCGACGTCATCACGGCGTTCGCGCTCTCGTTTGCCTTCTTCTCGCGCGCGGTCTTCGTGCCGAGCACGGCGCCGCGCACCGCCATGCTGGGTCTGCTCGTCGGCGTCCCGCTCGTCGGCATGATGGCTCTGCACTACCGCGACGTGGATCCCACGATGTGGCGCATGGTCGGTTACGACACCCGTGGTTTCGAACGGAGCACCATCATCATCACGACCGCCCTGATGACGACGATGTGGTGGACGCTGACCGTCGGCCTGTCGAGCATCGCCTGTCACGTGATTCATCGCCTCCGGATCGAAGTGAGCAGCGTCCGAAGTCTCGGTCAGTACCAACTCGAGCGGAAGCTCGGAGAAGGCACGATGGGCGTCGTCTATCAGGCGACCCATGGCATGCTCAAGCGCCCCACGGCCGTGAAGTTGTTGCGCCCCGAGCTCGGTGGCCGCGAGGTGCACGACCTGTTTCGGCGTGAAGTGCAGCTGACGGCAACGCTCAAGCATCCGCACACCATCACGATCTACGACTACGGCCGCACTCCGGAAGGCTTGTTCTACTACGCGATGGAGCTCCTCGAGGGCGCAAGCCTGCAAGACATCGTCGAGGCCACCGGGCCCCAACCCGTTCCACGCGTCATCCATATCCTGAGCGATGTCGCCCATGCGCTCGACGAAGCACACTCGGTCGGGCTCATCCACCGCGACATCAAGCCGAGCAACATCATGCTGGCGCGGCAGGGTGGGGAATACGACGTCGTCAAGGTCGTCGACTTTGGACTCGTGAAGCGCGTTTCAGACGAGGAAGACTCCGAGGCGAGCGACGCCCGTTCCATCAAAGGAACCCCACACTACTTGAGCCCCGAGGGCGTGAACGCGCCGCAAGAGGTCGACGCGCGAAGCGACATCTATGCACTCGGCGCAGTAGGCTATTGCTTGCTCACCGGCCGCCCCGTCTTCGAGGGCGACACCGTGCTCGAAGTTTGCATGCAGCAAGTGCAGGCCACTCCCGCTCCCATGAGCGAAGCGCGCGGCGAACCGGTCCCGAAGAAGCTCGAGCAGCTCATCCTATCCTGCTTGGCGAAAAACAAAGACGACCGACCCCAATCGGCGCAAGCGCTCGCAGACGCACTCGACCAGCTCGACATTCCAACGTGGACCCGCGCCGATGCGGAACGATGGTGGCAGCAGTACGGCCCTCAAGTCGAAGAACAACGCGAGTCCATAGTGCCGCGAATCACCGGCCACACGATGAACCCAGTCATCGACGAGCCATGGTTCGAAGGCGCCGAAAGCGCGCCTCGTAGCAACCCCACAAAGAAGACCTGAGAGTCCCACTCGACGCCACCCCCGATCCCCGTGACGAACCCCGCCAAACGCCTGCTCATTCTCTTCGGGAACCAGCTCTTCCCGAGCGCCCAGATCGAGCAGGCGCGCCCGGATGCCGTGTTCATGGCCGAGTCGGCGCACATCTGCCGCCGCTACGCCGCGCACCGTCACAAGCTCGTGCTGATTCTGAGCGCCATGCGTTCCAAGGCCGACGAGCTCGCCGAGCAAGGCCAGACCGTCTTCTATACCCAGCTCGACGAGGCGGCGCACCGCTCCTGGACTGCCATGCTGACGCAGCACCTCGACTCCCACGACTACGACGAGCTCGTCTGTTTCGAGCTCGAGTCGCCCGCGATGTCGTCGAAGCTCGAATCGCTGGCCGACGAGCGCGGCCTTGAGCTTCGTGTGCTGCCGAGCCCGATGTTCCTCACCCGCCGCCAAGCGTTCGAGGAATACCGCGACAGTCACAAACGACTCTTCATGGCGGATTTCTATCGCGAGCAGCGCAAGCGCATGGCGGTTTTGATCGACGACGAGGGCGGTCCGATGGGCGGCCAGTGGAGCTTCGACGAGGACAACCGAAAGAAGCTCCCCAAGAGCGTGACACCCCCCGCGCTCCCCGAGCCGGAGTGGACCGATCACACCCGCGACGTCGTCGCACTCGTCGACGCGCGCTTTCCGGAGCACCCGGGCGAGGCGAAACGCTTCTGGCTCCCGACAACAGAAGCCCAAGCCGAGCAGGCTCTTCGCGCCTTTCTCGACGAAAGGTTTTCACGCTTCGGCGACTACGAGGACGCGCTCAGCAGCAAGCACCCCTTCGTCTTTCACTCGGTGCTCAGCCCACTGCTCAACATCGGTCTCCTCACTCCGTCACGGGTGCTCGACGCGGCCCTCGAGAAGGCAGCCGAGCAGGACATCCCCCTCAATTCGCTCGAGGGCTTCGTGCGACAGATCATCGGCTGGCGTGAGTTCATCCGTGGCGTCTGGAACACGCTCCCGCCCGAACACTGGGAGCAGAACTTCTGGAACCACACCGGCGAGCTCGCAGACGCT
>DASRZF010000285.1:0-3972 GCA_035686645.1 Polyangiales bacterium | reverse complement strand
GGGTGGGATTTCCGTGCTCTCCGTGGGGCACAGCCACCCAACGCTCGCCGCGGCGATCGGCGAACAGGCCGCGCGCCTGATGCACGTCTCGAACGTTTTCTACAACGATCGGGCCATCGAGCTCGCAGAAGCGATCTGTGCGCGGACTCCGTTCGACAAGGTCTACTTCTGCAATAGCGGCTCCGAGGCGAACGAGTCGTTGCTCAAGCTCGCGCGCCGCTACCATCACGACCGGGGCGATGTAGACCGCGTCGAGCTGGTCTCGACGCACCGGAGCTTTCATGGCCGGACGATGGGCTCGCTGTCGTTGACTGGGCAGACCAAGTACCACAAGGGCATGGAGCCTCTGCTGCAAGGCGTGCGCTTCATCTACTTCAACGACGTTGCTGCACTCGACGCAGCCGTCACGGATCGAACGGCAGCTGTCATCTTCGAGCCGATTCAAGCCGAAGGGGGCATCATCGTGGCGACGCGGGAGTTCGTCGATGCTGCGCGCCGCATTTGCGATGAGCGCGGCGCGTTACTGTTCTTCGACGAGATTCAAACAGGTTACGGTCGCACGGGTCGCTTTCTCGCGCAGGAATGGTTCGAAACCGTTCCGGATGCCTGCTCACTAGCCAAGGGCATCGGTGGTGGCTTTCCGCTCGGAGCGATGGCGGTCACCGAGAAACTCGCACACGGCCTACCTCCCGGGAGTCATGCCAGCACCTTCGGCGGAAATCCACTCGCTTGCGCCGCGGGTCTTGCCGTCCTTCGCATCATCGACGAAGAGGGACTCATCGAGAACGCTCAACGGCTCGGCGAGTATCTGGCGGGCAGACTCAGAGAGCTGGATGCGCGGCTTTCGAGCACCGCGGGCACGCGCGGTCTCGGCTTGCTTCAGGGTTTGGTTCTCGCAGACGAAATCGACCCAGGCGCCACAATTGCGGCCGTCTACGCGGCGGGGCTGCTCCTGACGCTAGCGGGCGGCAACGTGATTCGGATCTCGCCCTCGCTCAACGTCACTCGAGAAGAGCTCGATGAGGGTTTGGCGATTCTCGAACCGATCCTTGCCGACGCTCCGAGAAAGCCATGACCCGTCACTTTCTGACCATTTCGGACCTCAGCCGAGATGAGCTCATCAGCGTCCTCGATCGGGCAGATGAGCTGAAGGCCCTGCGCGGCACGCCCGCTCATCCGAGGCCGCTCGAAGGCAAATCCGTCGCCATCGTTTTTGAGAAGGCGTCGACGCGGACGCGTCTCTCATTCGAAGTCGGCATCCACGAGCTTGGTGCTCATCCAGTGACACTCATATCCAAGGACACTCAGCTCGGGCGTGGTGAGCCTATCGAAGATACGGCGCGCATGTTGAGTCGATACGTGCACGCCGCGGTCTATCGAACCTTTGGTCACGATCGGCTGGAGGCCCTGGCGCGTCATGCGACCATTCCCGTCGTCAATGGACTCTCGGACGAGTATCACCCGGTCCAGTTGTTGTCCGACATGATGACCATCCGACAAAACTTCGGCCCTTCGCTCGACGGGCTGCGCGTGGCTTGGATTGGCGATGGAAACAACATGGCCCATTCGTGGATCGCCTCGGCCGCCGTGGCGGGTTTCGAGCTCGTGCTTGCCTGCCCACAGGGGTACCAGCCTGATACGCAAGTCGTTGCCGATGCCCGCGCGCAAGGCGCGAAGATCGAGCTCGTCGAAAAGAGGGACGAGGCACTCGACGGCGTTAGTGTGGTGACCACCGACGTCTGGGCGAGCATGGGCCAAGAGGGCGAAACCGACGAACGGCAGAAGGCGTTTGCCGGATTCATAGTCGATGACGAGGCCATGAAGCGTGCCGCCGCCGACGCGATTTTCCTCCACTGCTTACCAGCCCATCGCGGCGAGGAAGTCAGTGCTTCGGTGATCGACGGGCCGCAGTCCCGAGTCTGGGATGAGGCCGAGAATCGCCTTCACACCCAGAAGGCTCTATTGGAGTGGCTGATCGTCTAGCTTCGGCGAAGTGGCTCGCCGAGCAACTAGCGCGTTAGAATAGCCAGATGGGGGGCAGCTAGCCAGGCTGTGTCGGAGGAGAAGATCCCACGACCGGTCGAGGGTGCCGACGTAAGGGCATTCGACATCAGCGCACAGGAAGCGTTCATCCACTCCTGCATCGACGGTGTGCTCAACATCGAAGACATTGCGGACCTCACCGTGCTTGCTCCGGCGGATGTCTTCGCATCGGTCGAGCGATTGGTATCGCTGAAGCTGGTCGAGTGGGTCGTCCCCAAGGCATCGAGCGCGCCCCCGGCGAGCGAACTGCTCGAAGACGTCGAAATCGACGAAGAGCTGCAGAAGAGAATCGACGAGACCTACCACCGCGCCAACAAGATGAACAACTACGAGCTTCTCGGAGTCGACTTGGAAGCGGACCGCGCAGAGATCCGGCGAGCGTACTTCGCCCTCTCGAAGGTGTTCCATCCCGATGCGTACTACGGGAAGCGACTCGGCTCGTTCAAACCGAAGATGGAAGTGCTCTTTCGCAAGGTGACGGATGCGTACGAAGTGCTCGGGCGTGCGAACAAGCGCGAGGCCTACGATCGCTACCTCAAGCAGAGCATCGCAGTATCCACCGCAGAGCAGCAGATCAATCGCGTCGAAGAGCGCGCTCGGGCAATGGCCAAGGCGCTCACCAGGACACCCGTCGTGGAGCGCCAGGCCGAGCCTCCGGCCGAGCCATCGGCTGCAAGCACTCGGAGGGAGACCGCGGCTCCGTCGAAGAGCACCCCATCATCGGAGGTGCCCGGAGCGTCGGAGCGTGAGCGCGTCCAACGCAAGCGGGAGCTTCTCGAACGGAGGCTACGTGGGCGATCCCGACCGGCGCCCTCATCGAGCAGCCCGGTACGCTCGATGCCCGCTCCGACCGCCAAAGTGGGAAAGAGAACCGCGCTCCGCGATTTGACGCGTTCGCTCAAGCAGACGGCCGTGCTTACCGGTGGGGTCGACCGGGCGGAGCATCATTTGGAGAACGCGCGCGTTGCCGAGGCCCAAGGCGACCTGGCCAAGGCGGCAACCGCGCTGCGCATGGCGATCGCTCTCGATTCGAGCAATCAGGAGCTCAAGCAACACTACCACCGGGTCAATTCGCACCTAAGAGTTCAGCTCGTCGACATCCATCGAGAACAGGCGCGGTACGAGGAAAACAACAGCATGTGGGCGGCAGCCAGCATTTCTTGGGCGAAGGTCGCCGAGGCCGCTCCGGAAGACCCGATTGCCCCGCGCCGGGCGGCCAAAGCCGTCATGGCGGCAGGAGATGATTTGCGAAAAGCGCGCGATTTCGCGCTTCGGAGCCTCGAGTTGGCGCCAGATTCCCTGGATGCCCGCCTCTTGCTGGCCCGCATCTACATGGAAGCGGGCATGGATCACAGCGCCGCAAAAGAGCTCGACGAAGCTGCAAAGCTGGACCCAGGGCACGAGATGGTGAAAAATCTTAGGAAGCAGCTCGCGGGGTGATGTGACTAACGCATCTGAGCGCTTGGAAGTGGGGCATGGAAAGAGTCATTGGGATTGACCTAGGAACCTTCAACTCGTGCGTTGCCGTCGTCGAAAGCGGCACGCCCGTGGTCATCGCGAATCGGGGGGGATACAAGGTCACCCCCTCGATGGTGGCCGTTACTGAAGGCGGCAAACGTCTGGTGGGCCACATCGCCAAGCGACAGGCCGTGACCAACGCCGAGAACACGGTGTTTGCCTGCAAGCGCCTCATTGGTCGCAAATGGGATACGCCTCAGGTCAAGAACGCGATTCAGACCTGTCCGTTCCACATCGTCGAAGGGCCGCACGGGGACTGCCGCATCAAGATGCGCGACAAGGTCTACAGCATTCCCGAGATCAGCGCGATGGTACTTCAAGAAATGAAGATGGTCGCGGAGGACTACCTCGGAGAAGAGGTGAACAAAGTCGTCGTGACCGTGCCCGCATACTTCAACGACAACCAGCGCC
>DASRZF010000284.1:0-10709 GCA_035686645.1 Polyangiales bacterium | reverse complement strand
TGGCAAGCTGATCGTCGATGGTGTGGTTCGTGCCGCAGAAACCGGCACCCACGAGGATCAGCGCGCAACGCTCATCTGGGTTGGCGTCGAGCTCGGTCTGGTCGCGGTCTTGGCGGGCGCGCAGAAGGGCCTCAGCACCTGCCAGCAGCTGCTTCGAGCCCTGCTCGGTCAACGGGTCAATGAGATGATCCTCGAGAAGGCGCTCACGCTCGACCTCGCCGCATTCGAGGACTCGGAGCTCTACGACCGAATGACTCGCGCTCGCAGGGAGGCTTCACAACGCCCGCTCAGCCTGGTCATGCGAACCTTCCAGCTTGCGCAGAACGCGTTTTCGCTAATCGCCTACGGTGGATTGCTTCTTCAATTGTCGGCCTGGACCTTGGCCGTGCTGGTGATCGCAGCGGTTCCTTCGTTCTTCGTCGAGACACGCTTCTCCGCGGACGCATTTCGCTTGTTCACTTGGCGCGCGCCTGAAACACGAAAGCAGAACTACCTCGAGGTCTTGCTCGCACGAGAAGACTTCGCCAAGGAGGTCAAGCTCTTCGACCTCGGACCCGTGTTCCTCGCGCGATACCGAGAAATCTTTCGCGACCTCTATACGGAGGATCGGGCGCTGACTTTGCGTCGCGGTGCCTGGGGCTTCGCATTGGGACTTCTGAGCACCGTGGCGTTCTACGGTGCCTACGCTTGGATTGCAGTCGAGACGATCGCGAAGCGCATCACGCTGGGCGACATGACCATGTATCTGCTGGTGTTCAAGCAGGGCCAATCCGCGTTGTCGTCGATGCTCGCAGCCATCGGCGGAATGTATGAGGACAGCCTCTACCTATCGAACCTCTACGAGTATCTCGACTACGAAACGCCCGACGAAGGGGGCACCGCGACCGAGGGCCCCAAGCCGGGCGATGGGATTCGATTCGAAGAGGTGAGCTTCACGTACCCGGGCATCGAGACGCCGGCACTGGAGCGAGTCAGTCTTCACCTGCATCCGGGACGCAAGCTTGCATTGGTAGGCGAGAATGGAGCCGGAAAGACGACGCTGATCAAGCTGCTCACGCGCCTCTACCGACCAACCGCAGGTCGAATCCTACTCGACGGCCTCGAGCTCGATGCCTGGGATCTCGACGTCCTGCGGAAGCGCGTGGGCGTGATCTTTCAAGATTTCGTCCGCTACCAGCTCCCTGCTGGAGAGAACGTGGGTGTGGGAGACGCGAAGGGGTTCAGCGACCCGGAGCGATGGAAGGTCGCCGCCGAAAAGGGCATGGCACACGAGTTCATCGAGCGTTTGCCCAGCGGTTACGAAACTCAGCTCGGCCGTTGGTTCGAAGACGGCCACGAGCTCTCACTCGGACAGTGGCAGAAGGTAGCGCTCTCACGTGCGTTCATGCGCGAAGAAGCCGACATCCTGGTCCTCGACGAACCGACCGCTTCGATGGATGCCGAAGCGGAAGCCACCGTTTTCGAACGATTCGGCCGGCTCGCGAAGGACAAGATGGTGATCCTGATCTCCCATCGGTTCTCTACCGTGCGCATTGCAGACGAGATCATCGTGCTCGAACGCGGCCGGGTGACCGAGCGAGGAACTCACGAAACGCTCATGCACGAAGATGGGCAGTACGCGCGCCTGTTCACACTCCAGGCCGCCGGCTACCGCTAGTCGCTACGAATAGAATCGACGTCCTTCTTTTGCCATGTCTCGCAAGAGCTTGGGCGGGTCGAAGCGCTCTCCGTAGCGAGCGCTGAGCGCATCGGAGTCTCGGACGAACTCCGCCACGCCATAGTTGTCGATGTACGTAAACGGCCCACCGGTGAAGGCAGGGAATCCCACGGCCATGATCACACCCACATCACCATCGCGAACGTCGGTGATGACGCCTTGCTCGAGGCAGCGAACCGCTTCGAGACACTGCACGAAGGTGTACCGGCGCCGGACGATCTCGACGGAGGGCTGCTCGCCCTTGGCGGCGATCCAGCGACTCATCGCGGAGCCGAGCTCGGGCCAGAGGCTCTTCCCGCCTTCGTAATAGTCGTAGAAGCCTGCGGGCGTCCGGGCCGTGCCGTCTTCCCTGGGCGGAGGGTGAGCCCCCCAACGATCGTGGTCCTCGATGAGCGATGCGATGATGGCCTGGGCAGGAGACGGCTCCCAGGTCTTTCCGGCCGCGGCCGCGTCTCTTTCGGCCTGCTTGGCGACCTTGTACATGGTGCCGAGCCCCACCTGATCCGAGATTCCAAGTGGTGGCATTGGCATGCCCGCGGCCTTGGCCGCATTTTCGATCAGGGCTGGAGTGACACCCTCCACCAGGAGGTGGTTCCCCTCGGAAATGAAGGTCCCGAATACGCGGCTCGTGTAGAAGCCGGGGCTGTCGTTGACGACGATGGCTGCCTTCTTGATCTTCAGGATGTAGTCCCAGGCCTTGGCCAGCGTCTCCTCGGAGGTCTCCTTGCCTACGACGATTTCGACCATCTGCATTCGCTCTACCGGCGAGAAGAAATGGAGTCCGATGAATTTCGTGGGACGACTGGAGGCCTTCGCCAAGTCCGAGATGGGTAGACCGGAAGTATTGGACGCGAGGATCGCTTCATCGCTCAATCTTGCATCACTTGCCTTCGTGACTTGAGCCTTGATCTCGCGATCCTCGAAAACGGCCTCGATCACCAGGTCGCAACCCTTCAAATCGTCGTAGTCATCGCTGGGTTGAATGCGACCGAGAATCTCTTCGATGCGGCCGGGTGTGGTGCGGCCTTTTTGCAAACGGCGGTCCAGAGTCTTCGCTACCTTGTCTTTGCCCCGCTGTGCACTCGCGAGATCGCGGTCCAGCAGGACGACCTCGATTCCGACCTTGGCCGAAACGTGCGCGATGCCCTGGCCCATCAGTCCGGCCCCCAGGATACCGACCTTGTTCACGTCGAATCTGGGTACGCCCTCGGGACGGCGAGCGCCTTTCTGGCACTCCTGCAAGCTGAAGAACAAGGTCCTCAACATGCTTCGCGCGGTAGGATCTTGGAGGACGCGGATGAACTGGCGCGTTTCAACCTTGCCCGCTCGGTCCATCGGGAGCCCGAGGCCGTCGTAGACCGACTGCAGAATCGCTTCCTGGGAGAGGATGTTCCCGTACGTGTTGGCGTGCGTCATCGCATTTGCGCCCATCATCGTTTGCGCGAATGTCACGGAGTCCGCTCCGCCACCCGGAACCTGGTATCGCTTTTCGTCCCAGGGTTGCGTGGCGCTGCCGTTCTCGTGAATCCACTTCTTTGCCGCCGGAATCAGCTCTGGGGGCTCGACGAGCTCGTCCACCAAGCCCTTCTCTAGCGCCTGGTCGGGCGAGAGCTGCGTTCCCTGCATGATGAGCCCGAGCGCACCCTGAAGACCGATAAGCCGTGGCAGGCGCTGCGTGCCACCGGCACCAGGCATCAAGCCGAGGCCCGCTTCGGGCAAGCCGACCTGCGCATGCCGCTGATTGACGAGGATGCGGCGATGACAGGCGAGCGCGATCTCGTAGCCTCCTCCGAGGGTCACACCATTGAGGGCGGCGACGACCGGCTTTCCGCAGGTCTCCATGCGCCGAAGCTGATCGAGAACGGCGCCGGTTCGCTTCAAGAGGTCCGCTGCATCGATGGGTCCAGACCCCAGCGTTTCGATCTGTTGCAGGTCGCCGCCGGCGACGAACACGCCTTGTTTGCCCGAGGTGAGCACGATGCCCTTGACCGCGTCATCCGCCACGGCTTTCTCGACACCTGCCCCGAGCTCGGCCAGCGCATCGCCGCTGAGCACGTTCATCGGACGGTCTCGGTCATCCCAGGTGAGGATCGCAACGCCGTCGTCTACTCGATAGTCGATAATCGCCATTGTCCTACACCCGCTCGATGATGGTTGTTGTGCCCATGCCCGCGCCGACGCAGAGCGTGATGAGCGCGGTATTGAGATCGCGCCGTTCGAGCTCGTCGACCATGGTTCCAAGCAGCATTGCGCCGGTGGCTCCTAGCGGATGGCCAAACGCGATTGCGCCGCCATTCACGTTGGTCACGGATCGGTCGATGCCCATCTCCTCCATGAAGAGCAGACACACCGAGGAAAACGCTTCGTTGATCTCCCATAGGTCGATGTCCGAAGGGCGCATTCCTGCCTTGGTCAGGGCCTTGCGCGATGCGGGTGCAGGGCCGGTGAGCATGATGCAGGGCTCACTCCCCACGGTTGCGGACCTCACGATTCGCGCCCTCGGTTTCAGGCCCAGACGCTTTCCAGCCTCTTTGCTTCCGAGCAAGACCGCAGCGGCACCGTCGACGATTCCTGACGAATTGCCGGCGTGATGCACATGATGAATCTGTTCGACCTCGGGGTGCTTCTGAATGGCAATCGCATCGAATCCGTAGTTCCGGCCCATCACCTCGAAGCTCGCCTTCAGCTGCGCGAGGTCCTCGAGCGTCGTGCCAGGGCGCATGTGCTCGTCACGATCGAGCATCGTGACGCCGACATCGTCTTTCACGGGCACTATGGACTTCGTGAAGTGGCCCCCTTCCCATGCGGCTGCAGCGCGCCGCTGACTCTCGACGGCGAACGAGTCGACGTCCTCGCGGCTGTACCCGTGCTTCGTCGCGATCAAGTCAGCCCCGATTCCTTGCGGAACGAATGAGGTCCCCCAGGCGAGCGCGGGGTCGGTCGACCAGGCCCCTCCTGCGGCGCCCATCGAGATCCGGCTCATGCTCTCCATGCCACCCCCGACGATGAGGTCGACATCACCGGCCTTCACCTTCGCGGCCGCGATGTTCACGGCCTCGAGACCTGAAGAACAAAATCGGTTGAGCTGAACGCCGGGAACCGTTTCGTCGTATCCAGCGATCAGCGCAGCCATTCGGCCGACGTTCGCACCCTGCTCGCCGACGGGCTCGACACAGCCGAAGATCACGTCTTCGATCTCCTTGCTGTCGAAGTTGCCGCGTTCGGGTAGCGCCCTCAGGACCGTTTTTGCCATGCGCAGCGGCGGCGCGTCGGCAAGGGCGCCGTCTTTCTTTCGCCCTTTGCCGCGGGGGGTACGCACCGCGTCATAGATGAAGCAATCCGTCATCGAGTTTCCTTTCGGCTGGTCCAAACGCGAGGCGTCGGAAGCGTCCGCTCCGGCCGGGGAGGCCCGAAACTGAAACGTGTTCTAGTTTGACTCCGCGCGAAGCGCAAACAGCCAGGAATTCATTGCTCGACCACCCAGAAAAAGTCTGCCGAACGACCCTCCGTGGGGAGCTTGAGCTCGGCCTTCAGCTCCTGCCGGGTGACCGGCATCACGACGGCGTACGGGGCTGCGCCCCTCTTGGACGCTCGATCGGGGATACCCAGTCCTCGCTTCACATGAACCCGACCCGCGAGCACGATCATCTTCGAGGGGCCATTCGCCCGGCCGAGCGCCTCTGCTACGCGCGACGCCATCGTCTCGTCCCAGACGACCTGCGCCTGGTAATACAGATCGATTTCTGCTTGTGCAGCGTGGTCTCCAAGGTCGAACTCTTCATCGAAGAGCGCACGGTGCTGCTCGTTGCCGAGGTCCAGCTTCGGCAGCATCGCCGCCTGTTCCGGCGAGAGCCCATCGACCCCATCCTTGGCCACGGCATAGGCCAGCTCCCTCGGCGCATTGAGGGCGACCACTTCGATGCCGTTGCTCCGCGCGTACTCGAGGATCGGTCTGTACATGCTGAAATCGAAACCCCAGCGCTTGTCGTACTCGGTTTCGCGGCGAAGGACGGTCTCGTCGATTCGTCCGGCCCTCCACTCGTCGAGCGGCTGCTGATACGGCGTTTGAAACATCTCCATTCCGATCGCGAGCGAGGGCTCCTCTCGATGCAGATGACGGAGGATCGAGTATTGCACGTTGTGGTCGAGCGGCTGGTCGTGGCGCTCCCCTACGTATAGGACTTGCTTCGTTCGGACGGCGGCGAGGAGCGTCTCTAAGTCGATCTCTTTTCCTGTGGCAGCATCGACCAGTGACGCCGGTGCGGACTCACTGCGAACGATCGACTCAGCCGTCCGAGTCTCGGGCTTCATGGCACCCGCGCAGCCCATACAGACCAGCAATGAAAGGGCGGCGAGCTTCATGACTCCGACGGCAGGAACACGGCTGCTCGATAGTATTTGAGCTCTTCGATCGATTCCATCAGGTCATCCATCGCGCGATGGCTCCCCTTCTTGGACGGGCGCGCCGAGTATTGCTTGGGATACCAGCGCTGACTGAGCTCTTTGATGGTCGATACGTCGACGTTTCGGTAGTGGAGCCATTCTTCGACCTCGGGAAGATATTTGGCCACGAACCGTCTGTCTTGGTGGATCGAGTTGCCGGCGAGCGGCGCTTTGTTCTTCTCGGTGTGATGGGAAAGGAAATCCATCAATGCCGCCGAGGCCTGCGCCTCATCGACGGTCGACTCGCGCACGCGCTGAGTGAGCCCGGACTGACCGTGGTGGCGCGTGTTCCACTCATCCATCGCTTCGAGAACCGCATCCGGCTGATGCAAAACCAGGTTGGGTCCCTCCGCGACCACGTTGAGCTCGCCATCGGTGACCAGAACCGCAATCTCGAGGATGCGTTCGGTCTCCGGGTCGAGCCCCGACATTTCCATATCCATCCAAACGATAGCCGACATGTCTCGAATCTCTCTCTTAGCATGCGGCCCCGCGGGGGGCTCTCATGAACCGGATTGTGCGTTGAACTCGACCGGAACTGGCGTATAGACTGGCGTCCCAGCAAGCCCTGCCCTAGGAATCTGCGGTGCAAACAAGCGAGCACAAGCTAAGTCAACTCCGCCAGCTCGAAGCGGAGAGCATTCAAATCATCCGAGAAGCGGCCGCGGAGTTCGACAACCCGGTCATGATGTATTCGGTCGGGAAAGACTCTTCGGTCATGCTTCGCCTCGCGGAGAAGGCCTTTGCGCCAGGAGGCCTGCCCTTCCCTCTGCTTCACGTCGACACGACCTGGAAGTTCCAGGACATGTATCGGTACCGCGACAAGATCGAGGCGAACCTCAAGGGCGAGCTCATCAAGTATACGAACCCAGAGGGTGTCGCGATGGGAGTGAATCCCTTCGACTTCGGCAGCAAGAAGTACACCGACATCATGAAGACCGAGGCCTTGAAGCAGGCTTTGACGAAGTACGAGTTCGATTGCGCCTTCGGCGGTGCGCGGCGCGACGAGGAAAAGTCCCGGGCCAAGGAGCGAATCTTCTCCTTCCGCGACAGCCATCACCAGTGGGATCCGAAAAACCAACGGCCCGAGCTCTGGAACGTGTTCAACGCGAAGATCAAGAAGGGTGAAAACGTCCGAGTCTTCCCTCTGAGCAATTGGACCGAGCTCGACGTGTGGCTCTACGTCTGGCTCGAGAATATCCCGGTCGTGCCGCTCTATTTTGCCGAAGTTCGTCCGATGGTGGAGCGGTCCGGTACTTGGATACTCGTCGACGATGACCGGATGCGCCTCGAACCGGGCGAAAAGCCACAGATGAAGAAAGTGCGGTTCCGAACGCTAGGCTGCTACCCGCTGAGCGGGGCGGTCGAATCCGAGGCCGATACGGTCCCCAAAGTCATCCAAGAAATGCTCCTCAATCGCTTCTCCGAAAGGCAGGGGCGCCTCATCGACTTCGATGAAGAAGGTTCGATGGAAGTCAAGAAGCGCGAGGGCTACTTCTAGGCCCCGTGCAGGGCTCTTCTAGGGAACGGCATGACCGACGAAAAAGAACTGATCCGCGATGACATCGAGGCTTACCTCGAGAAGTATCGAAAAAAAGAACTGCTCCGATTCGTCTCGGTCGGCTCGGTCGACGATGGCAAATCTACGCTGATCGGACGCATCCTCTACGACACCGGCATGGTCTTCGAAGACCAGATGGCCGCCGTCCGCGCCGCTTCCAAGGGCGACGAGCCGGACCTGGCGCTCTTGACGGATGGGCTCAAGGCCGAGCGTGAGCAGGGCATCACGATCGACGTGGCCTACCGCTACTTCTCGACCGACAAGCGCAAGTTCATCATCGCGGACACTCCCGGACACATTCAGTATACGCGCAACATGGTTACCGGCGCGTCGACTGCCGACGTCGCCCTAATCTTGATCGACGCGCGTCATGGGGTCCTTCAACAGTCGCGCCGTCACGCCTACATCGCATCCTTGCTCGGCATTCCACACTTGGCGGTCTGCGTGAACAAGATGGACCTCAGAGACTACTCCGAGAAGGTGTTCGACGAGATCAGTGCCGACTTCACGGAGTTCGGCAAGACCCTCCGTTTCAAAGACATCCAGTTCTTCCCGGTGAGCGCCCTCGTCGGTGACAACGTGGTGAGCGACAGCGAGAACACACCCTGGTACGACGGTCCCAACGTCCTCGAATACCTGGAGACGGTCCCGGTCTTTGCCGATCGCAACTTCGAGGACTTCCGCTACCCCGTGCAGTACGTCATTCGACCCGATCTCGACTACCGCGGCTTTGCGGGCGAGGTAGCGGCGGGCGTCATCGCAAAAGGGGACGAAATCGTCGCCCTCCCCTCAGGAAAGACCTCGAGAGTCAAAGCGATCGACACCTACGACGGCGAGCTCGATGAGGCATTTGCGAGTCAGTCGGTGACGATTCGTCTGGAAGACGAGATCGACATCAGCCGAGGCGACATGATCGTCAAACCCGGCAACCTTCCACGGGTTACCCGACGCTTCGACGCCCACCTCGTATGGATGCACGAAAAGCCGCTCGACACTGAAAAGGCCTACTTGGTCAAGCACACCACGCAGACGGTACGCGCGCAGATCGACAGAATCTACTTCGAAGTCGACATGGATACGCTCGAGGAGAAGCCGACTGACGGCCTTGGTCTCAACGACATCGCAAAGGTGCGGCTGAGCTGTCATCGGGCGTTGTACGTCGACGATTATCAGCGCAACCGGGAGACCGGCGCCTTCATCGTCATCGATTCGTTGACCAACAACACGGTTGCAGCCGGCATGATCTCACTCGCAGGCAGCGAGCAGAACATCGGCGAGGTGATGAAGGAGCTGCACGCCGAATCGGCGATGGAGCCCAAGACCTTCGTCAGCCCGAACGAGCGCATGGAGCGTTTCGGCCAACGTGGCGCGACGGTTTGGCTGACGGGCCTTCCAGGTTCCGGGCGCTGGGCGCTTGCATATGCGCTCGAGCGGAAACTATTCGATGAAGGTCGGACCGCAACGGTCATCAGCCCAGTCGGAGAAGATCTGCGCTCGATGATTTCAGCCGCCAAGGCGATCACGGACGCCGGCCTGATCAACATCTGTGCTTTCCCGAGTCCGACGCGCACGGACCGTGACAAGCTCAAGGAGCGAATCGGCGGAGACAGGGTCATCCAGGTCTACGTCAACACCGACGTAGCGCTCTGCCGCGAACGACGCCCCGACGCGGATTTTTCGAGCTTCGAGCCCCCCGACGATCCGGATATCATCGTGGCGCTCGATGAAATGCGAATCGACAAAGCAGTGGAAACCATCCTCGAAGCGCTCAAAGAGCGCGGCCAGTTCGAAGCCTAGGCGCTCGTGATTCTCGAGCTTCTGAGCGTGGTCGCGCCAGTCTTCGTGGTTGCGCTGGTGGGTCTCGTCTGGGCCCGATCCGGCGCACACTTCGACGAGGTATCGATTTCGCGGCTGGTGCTGAACGTGGGCATCCCCTGCCTCGTGTTTCGCAGCTTGACGAGCCTCGACGTGCCGCCGGCCGAGCTCGCGAGGATGGCCGGGCTGGCCGCAGCAGCAATGAGCATCTTCGCGGGCGCAGGGTACCTGGTCCTCAAGGCGATGCGGCTGCCCGCACACACCTTCCTCGGGCCGCTGGCGTTCAGCAACTCCGGCAACATCGGCCTCCCGATTTGCCTCTTTGCTTTCGGCGAAGCGGGTCTTGCGCTCGGGATGGCATATTTCGCCGTATCTTCGACCTGTCACGTCGTCCTGGGCGGTCCCTTGTTCTCAGGCAGCTTTTCGGCGCGACCGTTCTTTCGCTCGCCACTGACCTGGGCGGTGCTGATCACGGTCGTGGTCATCGCCTCGGGCATCGCGATCCCGACCTGGGTCGAACGCACGACCACGCTCCTCGGCGACATCGCGATCCCGCTGATGCTGCTCACTCTGGGCGTCTCGCTTTCGAAGATGCATCCTCGGTCTCTCGGTAGATCGGTCACCTTGTCGTTCGTACGCCTTGGCCTTGGCCTCGGTGCCGGGCTGCTGCTCACGGCGCTTTTCGGCTTGGAGGGGCTCACCCGCAAGGTTCTCGTTCTGCAGGCCTCGATGCCTGTCGGTGTCTTGAACTATCTCTTTGCCCAGCGATACGGGAGAAGCCCAGAGCAAATCGCGAGCCTGGTGCTCGTGAGCACCTTGGTATCGGTGATTTCAATACCCGTTCTCCTCGCCTGGCTGTGACGCTGACGCTCAGAGAGTGATGCTTCGATCTGTACCGATCGGAGGGCGGCTCGCGACGCACGTGCTCGCGATTGGGACCCGCTCGGCCGGCTCTTCAAGGTTCCCTACGTCTAGCCTCCCGCCCAATCGCTGTGCCGCGCATCCCGAGCAGCCCGCCTATGCAGATCCCCACGGATGAACTCTGACGCTTCAAGCTGCACCGATCGGAGGGCGGCTCGCGACGCACGTGCTCGCGATTGGGACCCGCTCGGCCGGCTCTCCAAGTTTTCCTACGACTGGCCTCCCGCCCAATCGCTGTGCCGCGCATCCCGA
>DASRZF010000283.1:0-2255 GCA_035686645.1 Polyangiales bacterium | reverse complement strand
TCGAGCACCGAAGGCTCCCTGAGGTTCTTGAAAATTCACGAAACGCGGCGCACCGGCGTATTCTTCGAGGCAGTCATGCGCAGATCCGTCAGAGCCGCACCGGCCTTAGCCCTTCTTTTGAGCTGTGCAACGGGTTGCGATGCCATCCTTACATGGACGACGGAACGGTGGACCGAGCGCTTCCCCGAGGCGTCGGAATCGAGCGAGCCAAGCGTGACGCCCGAGGATGGCGCTCCCGAGATCGCAGAGGCGGAGGTAACAGAGCGGCCCGCAGACTCGATCGCACGTTCAGCCGAGGGAGTGAGCCGCTTCGCCGCAATTCTCGAAGATGAGACGATGACGCGGGAGGAGCGCATCAGGGCCTTCGAGAACCTCGATCCGGCGGCGCTGCAAGCACCTGCGAAACCGAACGTGGTCGCCGGTGGCGCCCCGGCGCAGAGCCAGGCACGGAACAGCGACTCACGAGCGCCCAAGGACTGGGAGATTGCGAACGCACGCAAACGCGTTCCCATCGTGATGTTCTCGACAACCTGGTGCGGTGTCTGTAAGCGAGCCAAAGCCTATTTCGAGCAAGAAGGCATCGCGTTTGTGGAGCACGACGTCGACCAGAACCAAGCTGCGCGCGCCGAGTACCTGGCCCTCAACCCCAAAAAGACGGTTCCGACGATCAAGATCGGCAACGAAGTCGTAATCGGCTTCAGCGAGCAAGCGGTTCAGGCTGCGATCGACGCAGCAGCGCGCGCGCGCGTCCGCTGAGCGCGCGACGAAATTTCCAGCGCCGCCCTACTCGTAGGTGCAGAGATACGCGGTATCGACGGTCACCCGAAGCTGGAACTTCCGCTTGGCATCGACCACGAAGCTCGAACCCGGATCGAAACGCAGCCACTCTTCGGAGCCGGGTAGTCTGACGGTCAGTGCACCGCTTACGACTGTCATGGTCTCTTTTCGACTCGTGCCGAACTCGTACTCGCCGGGGGCCATCACACCCACGGTCGCGCGAAGCGTCTCGGTCTGAAATCCAATCGACTTCACGTTTCCGTCGAAGTACTCGTTGACGTCCAGCATGCTCATCCTCCGTGGCAGGTCTTCTCGACGGTGTCGGCGTGCCCGCACTGGTTGGGCGCGGGGTGTGACCGAAAACGTTCAGCGTGGAGATAACACGGGCGCATGCTGGTGTCAGGCAGGGCGAGCGGTGCTAGAAGGGCCCGATGATCATCGAACATTTTTCCGTGGCGCCCCTCGGCTGCAACTGCGTGATCCTGGGCGACGAGGAGCGCGGCACGGCCATCGTGGTCGACCCGGGTGGTGAGGCGCCGCGAATTCTGGCGCGCCTCGAGGAGCTCGGACTGAAGTGCGAAGCGATCGTGCATACGCACACGCATTTCGATCACATCGGTGCCACGAAACAAGTGCAGGACGCCACCGGCGCGCCTACGATGATCCACGAAGACGACCTGTTCCTCTACGAAGGCGTGCAGATGCAGCTCGATAGCTTCAGAGCACCGTTCAGAGCCCCGGAGGTTGCCGAGATCGACCGCTTCCTCTCGGATGGTGACACGGTGCAAGCAGGCTCCCTCGAGGCCGACATCCTGCATACGCCGGGACACTCACCAGGAAGTATCTGCCTCACGATCGAAGGCGATCGGCCGGTGCTCATCGCAGGGGATACTCTCTTCGCGCGCAGCGTGGGCCGTTCCGACCTCTGGGGTGGAGACGGCGCCCAGTTGGTCGATTCGATTCGGCGCAAGCTCTTTGCGCTTCCCGACGAGACGCTCGTGATCTGCGGACATGGCCCGAACACCACGATCGGCGAAGAGCGCCGCCAAAACCCGTTCGTGCGAAATGCCTAAGCGTCGTCCCAAACCTTGAGCGCGCCGCAGAGCGCCTCCGCGAGCGTGAACACACGCACATTGGCAGGGAGAATCGACCGAAGGTTGCGAGCGTTGCCGCCCCCCAGGTGGAGCGTGTCGTAGTTGAAGAGCGCCTCGATCTGCCCGATGGCTTCGATGACGCGGGCGGTCCATTCAGCAGGGCCGATGCGCTTGAACTCGCTGTCCCGGACCAAATCTTCGTATGTCATACCGTCGCGCATCGGATGGTGACCAAGCTCGAGATTGGGAACCAACGCTCCGTCGGTGAAGAGCGCTGCACCCATGCCGGTGCCCAAGGTCAGCACGAGCTCGACGCCCTCTCCACGCACGACCCCTAGACCCTGGAGGTCGGCATCGTTGATGGCCCGCACGGGGCGTTGGAGC
>DASRZF010000282.1:0-7382 GCA_035686645.1 Polyangiales bacterium | reverse complement strand
TGCTCAAGCCCGGCGGGCGTGCGATCTTTTATGAAGTATGCGCACACAAGAACACGAGTATTCGCTTTCCCGTGCCCTGGGCTCAGGACAGCTCCATGAGCTTCCTGGTGCCACCGGAATCGTTCCGCGACATCATTGCATCCGCTGGATTTGAAATTGCAGTGTGGAATGACAAGACCGATCTTGCGAAACAGGCGTTTGCAAATGCGAGGGAGCCGGTGGGAGAGCCGAATCTGCCGATTCTAGGCGTGTACTTACTGGTGGGCAGCGACATCCAGACAAAGGCCTACAACCTGCGTCGCAATCTAGAAGACGAATCCGTCAGCCTGATCGAGAGCGTTGCGTTGAAGCCCAGTCTTGATTAATCGTCTTCGTCGCGGCTCAGGGTGCGATCTTCTTTTTGATCGCCTTTGCGACGGGGGATGGGATGCTGCTAAGCGCGCTTAGCATGTGCGGCAGCGCTTTGAGTTTCAGGCCTTCGTACTCGCTCGGTACAATCGCCTCGATCAAGAACGGGCCATGCGAGTCGAATGCGTTCTTCAGTGCTGCGCTGAAGTCCTCGGCCCGTGCAACGCGTCGTGTCGGGACGCCCATGCCCTGGGCCATCGACACGAAGTCGATTGCTGGTTCCGACAGGTCCAGCTGCGATTTTGCCTCTGGGCCGATTGTCTCTGCCCCGACGCGCTCGAGCTCGATATTGAGAATTCCGTAGGAGCGGTTGTTGAAAATGACGGTCGTCACATCGAGACCCTCACGCGCAATCGTCCACAAAGCCTGAATCGTATACATGGCGGAGCCGTCGCCAACGAGTGCGAGCACGGGACGGTTCGGCGAGGCCGTCGCCGCGCCCAAGGCGACCGGCAGGCCTTGCCCGATCGCGCCACCGGTCAAGGTGAGCACGTCATGCCGAGGCGCCCCCGCGGTGAAGGTCGGCAGCTTGATACCTGAGGTCTGGGCTTCATCTGAGATGATCGCGCTTGCCGGCAACAATGCACCAATGGCCTGACACGCCTTCGCAGCGTTGAGCTTGCCCTTCGGCAAGTCCGGACGCCCGGCGCTCTGCAGCTTGGGTGCGGTGTCAGACGCACCGACAGCCTCGACGAGAGCCAGGAGCGAGGCCAGCGCATCTTCATGGGGCTGCACCAAGGTGTGCGCCGTGCAGTCGTCCGGCACCAAATAGCTCTTCTTGCCCGGATACGCGAAGAACGAGACCGGCGCCTTGGCATCCACCAGAACCAGGTGGTCGTAGCCGTCGAGCTGCACAGAGGCCAGTTCGGCTAGATACGCAATGCGCTCCACGGCGGGCAGCCCGGCGCCTCGCTCCAGCCTCGTCGGAAAGACCTCGCAGAAAAGCTTGGCGCCCGTTTTTTCGGCAATCTGTGATGCCGCGCGCAAGCCTGCCTCGCGCAAGACCCGATTGCCCAACAGGAACGCGACCTTCTTGCCGGACTTCTTGATCACCTCAGCCAGGGCCTGCACCGTCGCGTCCGAGGCCGGCGGCGGTTGGACGGGCGCATGCGCCTGTGCCGGCTCGGCGCCGTCGTTCCAGGACACATCAGCGGGCAAGATGAGCGTAGCGATCTGCGCAGGCGGGCCTTTGGCCACCGCCACAGCTTCGGCGGCATCGGCGGCGAGTAGACTCGATTTGGGTGTCGTCTTGATCCACGTAGAAATGTTCCTCGCGACCGTCTCGATATCCGACTGCAACTGCGCGTCGTACTGGGTGTGATAGGTAGCGTGATCTCCGATGATGTTGACCATGGGCACACGTGCCTTGCGTGCGTTGTGTAGGTTCGCGAGGGCGTTGCCGAGCCCGCATCCGAGATGCAACAGAGTGGCGGCTGGCTTGTCGGCCATGCGCGCGTATCCGTCGGCAGCGCCCGAGGCCACACCCTCGAACAAGCAGAGTACAGCTCGCATATCTGCGTCATCGAGCGCCGCCACGAAGTGCATCTCCGAAGTTCCGGGATTGGTAAAACAGGTGTCAACGCCTGCGTTGACGAGAGTCTGAATCAGAGCGTGTGCGCCGTTGGCCATGGTGCTCGGCACTGTACTACATACGCCGCCTCGAGAGCTCCCAAGAAAACAAGAGCCGCGCGACGGCCGAGGAGATCGCCCCTGACGAGCTTCTGGCGTGATCTGGACGTGAGGGCTATGTAGCGCGCTGGACTTGCCCGCTGGAGGACTGCGAACGTGTTCAATGAGAGGTCTAGCAAGTGAATTGGTACAGAATTAAGACCGCACTGGTCGGACTCAAGCGATTGACGGAGCTGTCGGACGCGGACAAGCAAGCCTGCATCGATGCCTTCAAGTTCCTTCAGAGAATGCAGGATGGTGAGCCAACCGAGACCGCGGACGAAACCAAAGCAGTCGCGGACTACTACAAGGTCTTGAACAACATGCTCTCGGTGTTCGATCTGGAGAAGCTCTACATCCCACCGCAGCTAGACGAATCCCAGGGATTGTACGGGAATCAGCTTTTAGTCGAGCAGGCTGTATTGAAGGAGCTCGATCTAAGAGACCCCAAGAGCTCGCATCTGTTGGACATGGGGTGTGGGAGGGGGAGAGTCTCACACCACTTCGCCACGCTCACGGGCGGTCATGTGTCCGGATACAACATCGACCCCAATCAGATCGAGAATGCGATCGACTGGGCGGCGGAATGCGGAATGAGTGATCGGCTGCACTTCAAGGTGGGCAACCATCACGAGCCACTCGAGTACGATTCGGAAACGTTCGATGGGTGCTTTTCCTTTCAAGCGGTCTGGCCGTTCTTCAAGAAAGAGGAACTGGATGATCACGCCGGAGAGATGTACCGCGTGTTGAAGCCAGGCGCTCGATACGCGTGTTCCGAGTATCTATTGACGCCGCATTTCGACTGGAACAACGAAGAGCACGTGAGCCTGCACAAGGCATTTCTGCCCACGCTCGCGGCCACTCAATCCATGTATCCAGCCGATGTCTGTGCCGCCTTGGAAAGGGCGGGGTTCACAATCGTCCTTTCAGCACCTTCGAAAAGCGCGGCTTGGCCGATTTGCGAGCAGAAGAGGGATTTGATTCTCGGCGGGCGAAAGGTCATCAGGGCGCTCGAGGCGATTCGCGTCTTGCCCCCCTGGGTCGAAGAGTCGCTCGACCTTCTTCAAAGCGGCGGCCAGGCATGGACCGACGCGGAAAAGGCCAAAATCGCCGATTTGAATTGGAGAATCGTCGCAGAGAAACCGCTGGCCTAGGCTGCTTTATATCTTGCGCACAACCCCTTTGACCTACACTCGTCGAGCTGAAGATAGGGCGTGTAGACACCCTATCTCGCGACAGGAGGACGCACGATGATCCGACAGATGAGGACACTGGTTTTCACGCTCAGCTCGCTTGCTGTCATGCCGGCGCTTGCGCAGGAAGCCGAGCCGTCGGCGGAAGCGAAACCTGCGAACGAGATCGTCGTCGAGATCATCGGCCTCGAGAATGACAACGGACAGATCGGCTGCCGGATCTTCTCGAAAGCTGACGGCTTCCCCGGCAAGATGAACAAGGCCGACGAGCAGCTCTATAGCAAGCCCAAATCGAAGAAGGGCAGCTGTACGTTCAAAGGCTACAAGCCGGGCACGTACGCGATCTCGGTCATGCACGATCTTGACAGCAGCGGTGACCTCAATACGTCCATGGTCGGAAAGCCGAAAGAACCCTGGGGCGTGTCCAACGACGCGCCTGCACATCGTTTCGGCCCGCCTGACTTCGAGGAATGTACCTTCAAGTACGAAGGCGGGAAGAAGTTCATCAAGATCAAGCTGCAGCACTAGTCCGGTCGCCTATTTCGCGTTCGGACCAACAATCGCTAGGATCGCTCGTCACGGAGTAGGGTGGCGCGAGAAACTCTTGATTCATATGCGCCTCCTCCGGGCGAAGGGTTCTTGGACCTCGGATCCGGGGTCGGGCTCGTGGTGGCCAACATGATTGGCGCGGGTGTGTTCCTGAGCGCCGGCTTCATGGCACAGGAGCTCAGCGCCGGCTGGATCTTGTCTGCCTGGCTCGTGGGAGCCCTGCTCGCAATGGCGGGCGCGCGGACGTACGCCGAGGCGAGTGTTCTGATTCCGCGCTCCGGCGGCGAGTATCGCTACTTGTCCGAGTTGATTCACCCGGCCGTAGGATACTTGGCCGGATGGGCGTCTCTACTGGTGGGCTTTTCGGCGCCCATGGCGATCAGTGCCTACGCAGCGGCCGCGTTTGCGTTTGCCGTGTTCGGCGCGGGCGAGCCCCGTCTCGGCGCCACCGCCGTGATCATCGCGCTGACCTTGTTTCACTCACTTGGCTTGAAGCTCTCGAAGTGGACTCAGAACGGCCTCGTGATCGTCAAGGGCTTGCTCGTCCTCGGATTCGTGGCGCTCGGACTGTCGATCGGAAGCACGGACTGGCCAACCTGGGTACCTGCGAGCGGAAACACGGATTTCGCCCCGCTTCCGTTTGCGACGAGCCTCTTTTTCGTCGCATACGCGTTTTCAGGTTGGAACGCCGCTGCGTACACCGCGGAGGAATTTCGCAACCCAAAGCGCGACGTCCCGAGGGCGATGCTGATCGGGTGCGCCGTCGTCGGCCTCGTATACTTGCTCGTCAACTGGGTGCTGGTGGCGAACCTAACGCCCGAGCGGGCTAGCGTGGTCTTCAGCTACGAAGAGGCTCGAGTCACCTTGGGGCACTTGATCGCGCAGGACCTGCTCGGCGAAGCGGGCTCGGGCGTCATGTCGATGGGCATCTCCATCGTAATGCTGTCGAGCGTGAGCGCGATGCTGCTGGTCGGTCCCCGCGTCTACGCAGAGATGGCTCGCGACGGCTTCCTCCCAGCTGTGCTCCGAGGCCGCCCTGGCATTCCACCGAGGGCGTCGATCGCCATTCAAGGCGCACTCGCAATCGTGCTGCTCTATCTTCACTCGGTCGGCGAGCTCCTGAGCAATGTGGCCGGGGTCTTGATCTTCTTCTCGGCGCTCGTGGCCCTCGGCCTGTTCTTCGTGAAGCGCCGCAAGCCCCACCTACCCGCGCCGCGGAAATCGGCCCTATTCGCTGCCGCCGTGTATGCCGGGTCCTCGGTGTGGATGCTCTACAACGCGTTTGAAGCCAAGACGAGCTTGCTTCCTTGGCTCGGCGTGTTGGCAGTCGTTGGCTTGGCCGGCTATCTGGTTACCGACCGGCGGCGCAACGCTAGATGAGGTTCAACTTCCGCATGAGCCCCTGCGTGACCCTCCGTGACCAGCGATCACAGCCAATGGCAGGCCAGCCCTAGCGAGCCTCGGCTGTCAGCAGCGCGACTTCCACTTGCTCTAGAGCTCGGTCGTAGATCCTCAGGTTGTCCATCGCTCCGGCCCAGGCTTCGTCCGCCTCGAAGCCTCCGCCGACTTCGTCCTGATCCTGCCCGAAGATGAGCCCACCCGGATCGATGTCGAGGGTGTCCGCACCGACGTCCTCCGCATTCCCGAGCTGTGAACCGTCGATGTAGAGTACGGCAACGGTGCCAGAGCGAGTGAGCGCGACGTGGTGCCACTCGCCGTCTTCAATCGTCGCGTCGTTGGCGAGGACCGAGGAGCCGTTGTTGATTCCGACCACCCACTCGTCCGTGTGGTCGCGGTACCAAAAGCTCAGAGCGTTGTCCTCGGCGGCGTTGGCGCCGCTGATCACCTCATGGCTCTCGCCTCGAATCGTGTCGATCCTGAGCCAGGCCGCGAAGGTGAAATCAACCAGGCCATCCATCACCGCGGACGGAAGCATCAGCATGTCATCTGCGTTGTTTCCGAGGATCAGTTCCCCCGATGCGGTGGCCCCGCCAAGCAGCGTCCCGTCATTACCATTGCCGCTTTCATCGCTGGCATCCCCACTGAACGACAGAAAGGCTTGAAGGCCCTCCGTTGGAACGTTTGGGCCCCCTCCACCCACACCGCCCGTTCCACCGTCGCCGCCGGTCCCAGCCGTGCCAGCGCTTCCTGCGCCGCCGCCATCGTCCCCACAGCCGTAGACGGCAACTCCCGCCCCTAGGATTAGCACCCAATATGCGAGCTTCATGACCAACCTCCCAGCAGGCGTTCTCAAAGCAAGAGACTAGTCTTCTCGAGCCAGAATGATCCAAGACAAAATGAACGTGGGTGCGCCGGTTTGCGCGGGCCTGCTCAGGCGCGAGCTATGTAGATAAAATCTACATGTGAGCGGCGAATTATCTGGATTGTCAACTCAACGGTTCGGGACGATCTTTGCTGCTGTGGTCCGAAAAAGGAGGAAGCTCATGTTTAGATCGGAAGTTGGGCGACATTTGATTGCCTTGATCGCAGTCGCCGTTGCGGTCTTTCTCCAAAACTCAGCCACGTCTGGAGTGGACGCTCATCGGGGCGGGAGTCCGGAGCCGTCCGGCCTCGTCGATTTCGCGACGATCTCGCCCGAGGCGCCAGCGGGCGCGCGAGACCATGACGGGGCTCAGTTGCTCGGGAGCGACTTGGCGGTGCCCGTTCTGCCAGCACTCGACAACGGTTCGCGGCTCCCTCTCCAAGTCGCGGAGCCAATGCGACGGTCCTCGGTGGAAGAGTCCAAGCACAAGCTGAGCTTCCTCTAGCTAACCGGAGTCGAGGGTTCGGTCCGGAGCGTCGACTCGCCCTACTCGAAGCGCTCGCGGGCAAGAGATCTTCTATGCCCAGATCGAGTACGATTCGAGAAGACCCATGAAGCGCGGCGCAAGACATCCTCGGTTGCTCCAAAACCTCCCAGCGTCGCTCGACGAAGAGCAGATCGATGAGCTCCTTCGGACGCCCAATCTCAGGATCGAACGAATCGTCTCCACCGGCCAAGCATCGGCGGAGGAAACTTGGTACGACCAATCCGAACACGAATGGGTGATCGTGCTGAGCGGCAGCGCGAAGCTACGCTACGAAGACGAGGAAGGCGAAGTCGAGCTCGGGCCGGGCGATGCCGCGTTCATTCCCGCTCACCGGAAGCACAAGGTGGCATGGACGAGCCCAAAGGAGCCCACCGTCTGGCTCGCCCTGTTTTGGACTGAACCCTGAGGTGCGTAAAGAGGAGGGGAGTGCTCGGCCTACTAAGGGCAGAGGGCGATTGCTTCTTGCGCGCAGGTGGTGATCGATCCGCCGTCGAAGCAATTCCCGCAGTTCACCTGTTCGCCGCCGACTACGTAGTAGCAACTGCCGTTGCCCCCGTTGATGCAGAAGTCGATGACCTCTGTGCTGTCTGGGCACGTGGCCGTGTCGCCGACGCTCGCGTCGTCTGACGCGCAAACGGTACCAACACCATTGATTGGATTGTCGTCTCCGCAAGCGGTGAGCAGGAAGGCGCCCAGGGTCATTACGAAGAGGAGTTTGAGAGCTTGCTTCATGGCGGCGAGTATCGTGGAAATT
>DASRZF010000281.1:0-9511 GCA_035686645.1 Polyangiales bacterium | reverse complement strand
TCGTTCTCCTCGATGCCACCGTTCGTCGATTCGCGCACCTCGGTCGACGACTCCGTGGCCTTTGCTGCAACGGTCGCTGCGGCTGAAGTTCGCTCGAGCTCTGGCATGGCCATGGGCATGGACTTCGCCCCGCTTGCCGATTCGCTGCAACCGGAAGGCTCGGAGCCGGACATCTTCAAAGAGATGTCGCAACCGCCGGCTCCCCTTGGCCCGTCCAATGTCTTCGGCTCTTCGCCTCAGCTCGGTTATTTTTCAGGCTTCCCGGCAGGGCCGGACGAGACTGTTGCCGTTCCCTCCGTGCCCCCGAAAGCTGTGCTCGCTTCGGTCGAACCGCGCCGCGGGCGGTCACTTGGACTCGTGGCGGTGATCATCGCAGTGACCGTGTTTTCCGCAGTCGTCGCGTTTCTAGCCTTCGAGCGCTACGGTGACTCCTTGCTGCGAGATCTGCTCGAAGGGACTGAGCCGGTCTCCGCTTCGGCGCCTTCCCGTCCTTCGACCAGGGCTGCAATGAACGCCGAAAAGCCGGCTCCCGAAGCCGATCTGGCAGCCGAGGAGCAGCCGGTCGGCGCGGCCGAATCCGCTGAGCTCGTGGAGGGTGAGGCCGTCGGCGCGGTTGAAGCCGTCGAGGCCGTCGAACAAGACGGGGCTCCCCAGGAGGAGAACGTAGAGGGCGACGACGGTAAGCTCGCGGTCGAGCCGCCGAATCCCCGCGATGACGGTCCGAAGATCGCGCCGACACCGAGACCGAAAGCCAGGGCCGAGCGCAGAGCCGCTCCGAAGCCAGAGCCGGTCGCGGAGCCCGTTGCTCCCGAGCGCGATTCGGTGAGCGACGCCGACCAGAAGGTTCTCGCCGAGTTCCGCTCGAACGCCAATGCGGCACCTGCCAAGATCGAAGTCGAGAAGGCGAGCACTGCGCAGAGCGAAAACCCACCACTCGATGGCGACGGGGTTCGCGCGACCGTGACGGAGAACAAGCCGCGCCTCCAGCGTTGCTACGAGCGAGCGATTCGCGGACTGCAATCACCACCGGCGGTACGCTTGGATGTGACTGTGACAGTGGCTTCGTCCGGGCGCGTGAAGAACGTGAGCGCCGCGGGCAGCGGGCCTGGAGGCCTTGCGGAGTGCATCGAAGCTTCGGTGCGCCGCTGGCGCTTTCCGGCCTCGTCCGAAGGTGGCCCGGCTAAGTTCCCAATCGTATTCTCTCCGAACTGAGCAAGTCGTGATGCAGATTGAGCCTCTGATCGATGCGGACACCATCGCCGCACGTGTCGCCGATCTAGGTCGACAGATCAGCGAGGACTACCGGGGCAAGGAGCTGGTGGTCGTGCCTGTGCTCAAAGGCAGCTACGTCTTCGCAGCCGACCTCGTCCGCCAGATCGACATGGAGGTGGCGATCGATTTTCTAGGCGTTCGCAGCTACGGCGGTGGGAAAGAGAGCAGCGGCGTGGTGCAGATCACTACCGACCTCAGCCATTCGATCGAAGGCAAGCACGTGGTTCTGGTCGAGGATATCGTCGATACGGGCCTCACGATTGCCTATCTTCACCAGAACCTGGCGACTCGGCAGCCCGCATCCGTGAGGGTTGCCGCCTTGCTGCACAAGCCGGCGCGCACCCTGGTCCCAGTCCAAATCGACTACCTCGGCTTCACCGTGGACGACGTCTTCGTCGTCGGTTACGGCCTCGACTACGCCCAGAAGTTCCGCAATCTGCCCTATCTCGCCGTGATCGCCGACGACGATACGTAAGCGTCCTATACTGCGCCAGGTGACGGACGGAGAGGCACCGCAAGACCTGGGAGAACGCATTCGGCAAATCGCAACGTCGATCGCCGGCGAGGTGGACAAGCGCTTGCTCACCGGCGAAGAGTCCGGCTCCATTTTCGACGCAGCAGCACGCTCACTCGGATCGACGATGGAGCGTTGGGGGCGAAACCCCGGTCTCAGACGCTTCCTCGGTGGTGTGCAGCGCGACGTCCTGACGAGCAAGGGAGAACGCGTGGAGCTTTCGGCTAGCCTCGGTGTGTCCGCCAAGTTGGGGACGACGGCGCGCTTCTACGTGGACGACGAGGTCGTCGGCGAAGTGCCCATCGATCCGAGCGGAGAGGTTCGCACGATGATTCTAGCGCCTGAACCAGGAATTCATCGCGTTGGCGTCAAGATTTGTAACGACAGAGGCCAGGTCGTATCGGACCTGATCGGCCACCGCCTCCTTCAAGTCGCCAGTGGCCGCCCCGTCGTCTTGGTGCACGCCGAGCTCTTTCTTCCCGGAGCCCCGAAGGAACCGACACCGAGACGCGCCCCGATGGACGCGCTACGAACGCTGATCGACGAGGGCTTCGAGCTCGTCTATTTCGATATCCACGAAAAGAATCGCGACTCTCTGATTCACGACGAGCTTCTCAAACAGCGGCTGCCTCCCGGGGCGATTCTCGTCTATTCGGCCGAAGAGGAGGAGCTTCGGAGCATGGGCGTCGACTTCGTCGACATGTTCGCTTCGACCGCCATACGGCGCCTTCGAGCGAAGGGAGTGCCCGTCACGACGATCTTGACGGATCGCGATGAGGATTCCGAGCGGATTCAACAGGAGCGGGTGAGCGTGCTAACGCCCGAGTCGGTGCGCGATCGTGCTCTCTCCGGCGCCTTCGTGACGGAGCTGAAGCAGGCGACTGAGCTGCTTCGTAAGCGCGACGAGAGCAATCCGCTCGACTGGCGACTCGACCAGACCACCGAGTCTCGTCTCGTTTGCGGCAATGCGTTTCATGCAGAGCTCGACAACGGAGAAGCACGCAGGCAGCTCTTCGCAGCACTCGAGCAAGCTTCCTCGACCGTTCACATTCAGCTCTACATGGTTCGGCCGAGCGATTTCACCGAACGGCTGATCGTTCTGCTGATTCGGTCCGCGCGTGCGGGTGTGAAAGTCCGTTTCATGGTGGACGCGCTCTACTCGGATGAAGAAGTGTTCGGGCGCATCAACCCTCTCATCCAGTCGCTGCGCGAAGAAGACAACATCGAGGTGCTCGCTCTCAATCCGATCGACGCTGGGAAGCAGGTCGCCGTATCTCGTTTCAAACAGCGAGATCATCGGAAATTGACGATTATCGACGGCAAACGCGCTTTCGTTTCCGGACGAAACGCTGCCGACGAGTACTTCCTGGGCTTCGACGAGGTGCCGGTGCACGACAACACGCGCCACGAACGAATCCCGTGGCTGGATGCGCATGTCGAGGTGGCAGGTCCGCTGGTGCGCCAAGTGCAAGAGACCTTCATGCGCACGTGGCACCGACACGGAGGCGCTGAGATTCCGGTCGACTCGAGCGTCATGCCGGAGCTAGAGGAAGCGGGTTCGGTGTGCGGGCGGCTGATCGTGCACCGCGGTCTCGCGGAAACCAATGGGCTCGCGATGTACGAAGCGATGTTGGATCTCGCCGAGGAACACGTTTACATCGTGAACGACTTCCCGATCATTCCTGCTCTCGAGCGCGCGATCTATCGCTTGCTTGCGCGGGACGTCAGCGTGAAGTTGCTGACGGGCAACGCGACTGCCCGGCGTGACGACGGAACATTCTTTCCAGCGCCGCTCCACCGCACGCTTTTCGAGTACATGGTCAAGGCCAAGCTCGAGCCACTGCTTCTGGCGGGGGTGCGGATCTACGAATTCGTGCCGCCGCCATCTCCGAACGTCGTCTCGCGGGGCGGCCGCATTCGCCCGTACGTGCACGCGAAGATCGTTTCCGTGGACGGCCTCGTAACCAGCATCGGCTCTGCCAACCTCGACGCGACCGCCAGTTTCTGGGAGAGCGAGGCGAACGTCGTCGTTCAGGATCCGAATTTCGCCCGCGGCATCGAAGCCAAGCTCCAAGAAATGATCGACGGCAGCGTCGAGCTCGATCCCGAATCCGAATACTGGAAACGAGAGCGGACTCAACGTGCCGTCGTGGCTACGCTCTGGCCTGGATCGCTCTACTCCTGAGCTTTTTCGAGCTTCTTTGCGGCTTCCTTCTCGGCCTCTGCGGCTGCCTGGGCCGCTTCGGACGCCTCTGCGGCCGCGGCTGCTGTCTGGGCGACCTCATAGGTCACGGTCATCCGCACCTGGAATGCGCGGTCGATTTCGATCTCTTCGGTCCCGTCGACCGTCTTCACATTGATGAGGCCTTCCGAGTCGCCGCTAGCGACTGCGTTCGCTTCAAGGGCGTTGAGGTTGGCGATCACTTCGCCCGCCGCGTTCATCTTGAACGACTCGACGCTGAGCTCGACTCCCTCTTCCTCGAAGGTGATCGTCTGTGGCGCGGCGGTCTGCTGAATTTGAACGTTGAGCTTGAGCTCGTCGCCCACTTGCTCCGTGAGCGTATAGGTGTCGACTTGATTGACCTTGAAGCCGTACAAGGTCAGGTCCTTTCGCGCCTCCCAGCGGGCGCCGACGCCCACCGGCTCGGCAGGGAGAAGGACGCGCGCAAGAGACGTGCGCGCGTTGATGATCATCACGAGCAAGCGCACCGGCACGTCGGACCGCTGAGCCGCGTCGTTGAGCTGGGTTCGCTGAATGATGCCGCGGTCGTCGACCTCGACCCAGCTCCCGACGTTGTTGAGGACGGAGGCGCTCTTGTTGAGGTCCTGTGCGACGGCAGGGTCGATGCCCTTGGGCACGATCGCTTCGGCCTTGACGATCCGGACGTCGAAGCGGGTCGCTCCGCGCTTTCCTTCAAGCGATGGACCGGAGACGATGTGCAGCCGCACACCGGGTGTCACCGTGAGAGCGGCGCCTCCGCTGCTGGACGTGGCGAGTGATGCGATGCCGAAGTCCATCGTGGCCGTCGTGGTGGTTCCGCGCGCGATTTTATAGCGAAGCGGCACGCGTGGCTCCTGGCCCGCGTCCAACACGAGCACCGGATCGGAGCTCTTGGCATCCTTGGCGGTGTCGGACTTGCATCCGTTCAAAACGAGCAGCACGGACAACAACGTCAACGCACGCAGTAACACTTGCTTAGTCATGAAATCTCCTCCCGGCGCCCCAGAAACCGCCGTCTAATGGCGCTGTATATCGCAAGGTCTCCGCGGCGCGTCAAGGCTGCGAGCCCCCCTGAGACTGGACGCGCTTGTATCCTTCCGGAAGCGAGAATACCTCCGCTGGCACTGGGCCGCGCTCGATCTTCTTGACCAAGAAAACGACAGGCACTCCGCCTGCTTGTTCTACCCTCATCTTCATGGAGAAACCTGGCTTCACGCCGTATTTCTTCATGGCCTTGGTCCGCTCGTCGTCTGACATCTCTAGACCGAGGTTTCGGCCGCGAAAAGCACGGGTCCAGAGGTCGGCAGGGTATTTCTGGGTGATCCAGAGGTCGATGACGGCCTCGTTGTCCTTGTCGATCACGCGGACGTGCTCGGTCGGCACGCCGCTCACCGTCGCTTTGCCGAGCTTCTCGATCTCGAGGTTGGCGTTGTCGCCCGAGCCGGTGACCTGCTGGCTCGTCTCCGCGAGCTTCGAGTACGGTACCTCGATGATGATTTGTTGCGCATGCTGAATGGAATAGTAGGAGCTTCCCTTCGCCGGCATGATCGTGGACATAAGAACAGGCTGCCCGTCGGCATCCTTGGACTTCACGTCCATCCGAACGTCGCCAGCTTTCGAGTATCGGGCGCTTACCTCGGCGGCCACGCCTTGCTCGCTCGAGAGGCTGGCTTCGAGCAGGCCTTCGAACGCCAGAGCGGGTGATGCAAGAAGCATCACGGTCAAGCATGTGAGTGCGAATCGCATCGAGCCTGGAGCCTAGGCCGACAAGACGGTCAAGCCAAACGCCTCGTCGTCGTAGAGGCGGTCGAACGTGTCCTTGAACTTCGTCTCGACGTTCTTCCGCTTGAGTTTGAGGGTCGGCGTGAGCTCGTCCTCCTCGACGCTAAACTCCCGGTCCAAGATGAAGATCTTCTTGATTGTCTCCACGCGGGACAGGCTCTCGTTGGCTCGTTTCACCGAAGCGACGACGCGGGCTTGCACTTCAGGGTCGTGCGCGAGTTGCCGAAGTAGAGCCTGGAGCTCGGCGCTCCGTGCCAAAGGGTTTTCACTGAGGTCCTTGGTGTGCTTGTTGGCCGTAGCGGCATCGATGCTTCCCTCGTTTCGAGCCCAGTCGACCAACTCGGGCGCACCCAAGGTGACCAGGGCAACCAGGAACTTCCGCTTGTCGCCGTGCGCATGGGCCTGACTGATCAGAGAATCGGACGCTTTGAGCTCGTTCTCGATGTTCGCCGGCGTGAGGTTCTTTCCTCCCGCGGTGATGATGATGTGCTTCTTTCGGTCGAGGATGTAGACGAATCCGTCGTCGTCCTTCTTGCCGACGTCCCCGGTATGGAGCCAGTCATCGATGACGGTCTCGGCCGTGGCTTCCGGGTTCTTGTAGTACCCCTGAAAGACCAGGTTGCTTCGAACGAGGATCTCGCCGTCAGCGGCGATGCGGTCCTCGACCACGCTCAGTGCGCGACCCACCGAGCCGAGCTTCACCGCACCGGGCACGTTGGCGTGCGTGATCACGGTCGACTCGGTCATCCCGTAAACTTCGAAAATCGGGAATCCCGCCGCCCAGAAGAACTCCAGGATCTCCGGGGCGATCGGTGCGGCGCCGGTGATGAAATAGCGGACCCGCCCGCCGAAAATATCTCGTAGCTTCGAGAACACGAGCCGGTCGGCCAGGGCGTACTTCAGCTTCAAGCCCAAGGAAATGGGCTCGCCTGACTGCCAGCGGCGGACCGCCTCGCGGCCGACCTTCTCCGCCCAGCGAAAGATTCGCTGCTTCGTGGGAGGTGCCTGCTCGACCGTGCTCATGATCTTCGCGTACGCCTTCTCGAAGATGCGGGGCACGCTGCCAAAGACGGTCGGCTTGGTTTCGGCGATTTCTTCGAGCACCTTGGCGATGCTCGAAGCGAAGTAGGTGACCATCCCGGTGTTGATGCGCCCGTAGAACGCGAGCACGCGCTCCGCAACATGGGCCATCGGCAGAAAGCTCATGCTCACGTCTTCCTCGACGATCGAAAACGCCTCGTCCTGGTCGCGCATGATCGTCATGACGTTCTTCTGCGAGATCATCGCGCCTTTGGGTGGGCCCGTCGTGCCGCTCGTGTAGACGATGATCGCCGTGCTGTTTGGGTCGATTTCGGAGGTCCGCGCTTCGATCGCCTTCCGGTCGAAAGGCGTTTGAAGCACCCGATCGTAAGGGACGAGCCATTTGTGCGCTTTCATCAGCGACTCGACGCCAGCGGTATTCCAGACGACGACCTTCTCGAGCTTCGTGAGCTCGTCGCGCCGTGCGAGGATCTTGTTGACCTCTTCGATCCCCTCGACGAACGCGATCTTCGCGTCGGCGTGGTCCAGGATGTAGGCGAGCTGCTTTGGTGTGAGGGTCGGGTAGGCGCCCAAGGTCACGGCGCCGGCGAGCTGTCCGCCGACATCGCAGCAGCACCACTCGGGGCGGGTGCTGCCGACCATGCAGACCTTGTCTTGGATGCCGAGGCCGAGGCCCATCAGGTAAGCGGCGACCGCGGCGGACTGCTCGAAGAACTGGTTCCAGCCGACCGCTTGCCAGTCGCCGCCGTCCTTGAAGTAGAACGCGGGCTGGTCTCCGCTCAGCGCCACGCGCCTGAGGAACATCTCGCCAATGGTCTCGCTTTCGCGAGCGACGTATTGAGCCGGAGTGCCGGCCGCGCGCTTCGTATCGAACATCTTCGGGGGTTTACACCGGATCTGGGTCCCGGATCTAGGCCGGCGAGGCGGGATTTGACCCGGCCCGAAGCCCCGCTACACTGCGCCCCCTTCCAGCCCAAAAAGGCAAGGGAATCTAATGCGCGACCTCATCAAGCTCAGCTGCGAAACCTGCGGCAAAGACAACTACGTGACGGACAAGAACAAACGCACGATGCCGGAGAAATTCCACATCAAGAAGTTCTGCCCGAAGTGCCGCAGCCATCAGCCGCACAAAGAAGGCAAGATCAGCAAGGGCTGAGAAGGGGATCGCCTCTTCTCGGACGGTTTGAGGCGAATGGGCCGCAAGCCGCCCACTTGCCGCGAGCCCCTGGCGCATCGTAGAAACCCCGCATGGCGCAGGGGGACACGCACAATCTCGGGATGGGCTATCTGCTCTGGATCTTCGGGTTCATGGGCGCACACCGTTTCTATTACGGGCGCCCGGTCAGCGGGACGATTTGGTTCCTCACCCTGGGGCTGCTCGGCATCGGCTGGTTGATCGACCTGATCCTCATGCCCTCGCTCGATCGTTCGGCCGAGCTTCGCTACGACTCGGGGCCCGTGAGCCACAACGTGAGCTGGATTCTGCTCACGTTCCTCGGGATCTTCGGGATTCACCGCTTCTACATGGGGAAGTATCTGACGGGGCTCATTTACTTCTTCACGGGCGGATTGTTCTTCGTCGGCATTTTGTACGACTACTGGACGCTCAACGAGCAGGTCAGCGAGGCCAACGCGGCCCGCGCCTAGTTCTCTTGCGGAGCTCTCGGGGCCTTCGTCTAGAGACGGTCGACGAGGCGAGCGACGAGCGCCCCTCCGCCCCCGAGATGCCGGGGGGCCGTTCGAAAGGCCAAAACGAAACGCGCAGGCGAACGTTTGCTCAGCGCATCGACGATGCTCGTCTTGAGCGTGCCTTTGCCGCCGGGGCTGTGAAGGCCTTTGCCGACGATGACGAGGACCCATCGTTTGCCATCGCGCTGCGACTCCCGAACGAAGCGATGGACCTCGCGCTCCGCTTCTCGAGCGGTTTGTCCATGCAGATCGCACTCGGCTTCGACTTCGAGCTTCGGGTCTTCGAGGGCATCGAGAATGCTGGAGTGCGTGGAACGTCGCTTGCCGAAGACGATGCCGTTGCCTTCACGCTCGACGAGGAGCGCTTCGGCCGGGGTCCCCGCCGCTCGGCCCGTCGCTCGGCCGCGGATCGCCGGAGCTTCGGGAGCGGGCATCACGCGCTTTCGTGAGGCTCCGCCGAGCGGCTTCACGTCGGCGAATGCTCTCTCGAGCGCCTCGCGATCGGCCTTGGATGGCTGGCGACCCTCTGGTTCCTTTCCCTTTGATCTCGACACGACCGATCCATGATGACCTGGCATCGGGGCGAGGGGCAATCTGCGCAAGCGATGCGGCTATCGGCTGAGACGCGAAGATTCTTCGCCTCCGGCGCCAGCGGTGCCACGACTTTCCCTGGATTTATGTGGGCTCGCGCGTGGCACAGCCGTTGCAACAGCTGGCATCGATGGACGTCAGTCGGCGGCTACGGAGTGGTGTGTCAGGCGAGCCGAAGTGCTTGGACTCTCCCCCGTGCCCGGGAGTCTGCGGCGGATTTCCCGGATTTGCACAACCAGCCATCGGCGCTCGCCATGACGCTGGGGCATACACCGGCCGTGCGACTGGCGTCTTTCGTAATCGAGCCCCATCCGGGCGCCCAGCCTAGGCTTTTTTGGGCGCTTCGCGCTTTGGGCGCAGGTTGCATTGGAGGATCGCCTTGCGGACGCGCACTGCATCCG
>DASRZF010000280.1:0-3140 GCA_035686645.1 Polyangiales bacterium | reverse complement strand
GAGCCCCAGCCGGCGTTGGTGCCTTTGACGTCTGCCGATGAGCCGAGGCCGACCGAGCCGAGGCTGAAGGCGTATTCGCCTTTGGGAAGTGTGACCTCTGGGGTCACTTTGTAGCAGCCGTCGCTGATCTTCGAGAACGTGAGGTCGATCGAGTTGTCGGCGGACTTCTTGTTCTTGCTGCCTCCCCACATGTTCGTCCCGCCTACGGCGAGCTCTCTGTAGTCCTTCTTCGGGTTGAAAGGATAGAGCTTGATCTGCTGAGCAGGGTGGATCTCGGCGTTGAAGGGTTTGAAGGCGAAAGACTGTGACGGCTTGACGTCGACCTTTGCGTTTGGGGCCTCGAGGCGGACGCTTTGGTCATAGCCCCTGTAGATGCCCTTCTTCTTCTGCTTCGCGACGGCTTTCTCCATTCCAAGCTCCGTGCTCGTCTTCCCGTCTTCGCTGATCACCCGGACCATGTTGACGAACTCGGGGCAGACGTCTTCCGCGCCTGCGGTGAGAGGGAGGGAGAAGAGGACGAGGAGCAAGATGGTCAGGGCGTGTTTCATGAAATCATTCCTTCGCTACGACGCTGCCATTAAAACACAAGATGAAGTCGCGAGTCACTACAAACACGTAGTTTCTGGAAAGACATCGTCGCGGGCACAGAAATCGCTCACCAACACTCCGACCACGGCCGGATGCAACCCGCATGACCGGCTGGCGAAGGCTCGGCGGGAGAGATAGGTTTCACCGATGGATGGCTACCCCGTCGAGCTCGAAATCCCAGTCGCCTGGGGCGACCTGGATGCGTTCGGCCACGTGAACAACACGGTCTACTTCCGATGGTTCGAGTCGGCGCGCATGGCGTTCTTCGAGCGCATCGGGATCGGCCCGAACCGACCCGAGAAGGTTGGCCCGATCATGGCGACGACGAGCTGTGACTATCTCGTGCCGGTCGAGTACCCGGCCACCGTCATCGTGGGCGCCCGCGTGCAGCGCATCGGCAATACGAGTTTCGTCATGGAGAACGAAGCGACCCTGGAGGGAACCCCGGTGGCCCGTGGCACTACGGTCATCGTGCTGATCGACTACCGGACTGGCGAGAAGGTGCCCGTGCCCGACGATATGCGTGCGGCAATTGCGGCACTGAGCTAGAAAGCCTCCACCGAGTGCGGGCGTCGTGGTATCAGAAAGCGACTATGATCCTCCTCAATCCAAAAAAGCACGAGCGCCTCTATCCGGACGAGCGCTCACGTGAAGTGATGCTCAAGACCATCGAGTTCTTCGAGCGCAAGGGCAAGCGGCGTATCAAAGAGGACTACCACGCACGGGTCTGGTACGCGGACTTCCTCGATTTCGTCAAAGAGGAGAAGATCTTCGCGACGATGTGCACGCCGGCAGACCACGGCGCGCCGAATTCGCGATGGGACACTTGGCGGATTTGCGAGTTCGCGGAGATTCTCGGCTTCTACGGATTGCAGTACTGGTACACCTACCAGGTTACCGTGCTCGGCCTCGGGCCGATCTGGATGAGTGAGAACGAGTCGATCAAGCAGCGGGCCGCGCGCGCGCTCGAGCAGGGTGGAATATTTGCGTTTGGGCTCTCTGAGAAGGAGCACGGCGCCGATGTGTACTCTACCGACATGACCCTCACCCCGCGCGGGGACGGCAAGTACAGCGCCAGCGGCAGCAAGTACTACATTGGCAACGGGAACAAGGCGGCAATCGTCTCGACTTTCGGCAAGCTTGCGGACTCCGGCGAATACGTCTTCTTCGGGGTCGATTCCCAGCACGAGCGCTACAACTTGATCAAGAACGTCTGCGCGAGCCAGAACTACGTCTCGGAGTTTGCGCTCGACGATTATCCGATCGAGGAGAACGACATCATCGCCAAGGGCGACCATGCATGGAATAGCGCGCTCAACACGGTGAACATCGGGAAGTACAACCTTGGATGGGCCTCGATCGGCATGTGCACGCATGCGCTTTACGAAGCCATTCATCACGCTTCGAATCGGCGCCTCTACAACATGTACGTGACCGATTTTCCTCATGTGAAGCAGCTATTCACGGATGCATATGCGCGTCTCACCGCGATGAAGCTATTTGCGCTTCGCGCGGCGGACTACATGCGAGTCGCTTCGGCGAACGACCGGCGTTACCTGCTCTACAACCCGATGGTGAAGATGAAGGTGACCACACAAGGCGAAGACGTGATGAACCTCATGTGGGACGTCATCGCAGCAAAGGGATTCGAGAAGGACATGTTCTTCGAGCAGGCCGCGGTGGATATTCGAGCCCTACCAAAGCTCGAGGGCACGGTTCACGTGAACATCGCGCTCATCGTGAAATTCATGGCAAACTACTTCTTCGCCCCTGCGGACTATCCAGAGGTCGGCCAGCAAAGTCAGGCGCGCAACGACGATTTCCTTTTCGATCAAGGTCCGACCAAAGGGCTCGGGAAGATCCGTTTCCACGACTACCAGATCGCATACTCGAGCCGTGACACCCCCAACCTCCGTGTCTTCCGCGAGCAGATCGAGGCCTACAAAGCGATGCTCTTCGCGGCGCCTCCCGACGAAGCGCAGCGAAAGGACATCGACTTCTTGCTGGCAGGAGGCGAGATCTTCGCGCTGGTGGTCTATGGCCAGCTGATTCTCGAGAACGCAAAGATCTACGACGTCTCCGACGACCTCGTCGATCAGATCTTCGACTTCATGGTGCGCGACTTCTCGCGCCATGCGTTGAATCTGCACTCGAAGCCGACCAGCAGCGACACACAGATGGCGGCTTGCATGAAGATAATCCGCAAGCCGGTCTTCGATGGAAAACGCTATCAACGCGTCTGGGAAGAGGTTCACGCACTCCGTGACGAGTACGAGATGAATCCCTGAGCTGAGCTCATTCTCTCGGCGCGTTTTCGTCGAGGAGATCGGGCGCTCCTTCGGCGCGCTCTGCCTCGACCTGGATGTCGAGCCGCTCGTCTGCTGCGGTGTCGCCTTCTCGGCGAACACTCTCGGCCTGGTGCACGACCTCTTGCGATGGGCTCGGGTCCGTCTCCCGAACATACACGCGGTAGATCGGCTCGGGCATTTCGACGTTCTCCGCATCGAAGGCAGACTTCACCAATCGAATGCCTTCGCTCTTCGCCTTGAAGA
>DASRZF010000279.1:0-8408 GCA_035686645.1 Polyangiales bacterium | reverse complement strand
GACGACGATGCCACCCATTCGCCGATGTTCTTTCAGCTCGAGGGCTTCCTGGTCGACGAAGATGTCACGTTTGCCGAGCTCAAGGGCGTACTCACGCTCTTCCTGCGCCGCCTCTTCGACGAGCACATCGCAGTTCGCTTTCGCGCGAGTTACTTCCCGTTCGTGGAGCCGGGCGGGGAAGTCGACATGAGCTGCGTCTTCTGTCGCGCCTGGGAAGGTGACCGCGCGCGCACAGCCGAGTGCCGCGTCTGCAAGGGCACCGGATGGATGGAGATCCTAGGCTGCGGCATGATTCATCCGGTCGTCTTCGAGAACGTCGGATACGATCCCGAGAAGTACACCGGCTTTGCGTTCGGCATGGGGCTCGACCGCATCGCGATGCTGAAGTATGGCATTCCCAACATCAAGCTCCTCTACGAGAACGACGTTCGGTTCTTGTCGCAGTTTTAGGAAGAGCGATGCTGGTTTCATTTCGCTGGTTGCAAGAGCTCTGCCCCGTCGACGCGGACGTCGCCGAGGTTGCGCGACGCATCTCGCTCGCCGGCCTCGAAGTCGAGGCGCTCGAAGAAAAGGGCAAGAACCTCTCGGACGTCGTCATCGCCGAGGTTCGCGCCAAGACCCCGCACCCAAAGAAGGACAAGCTCACCCTGGTCACCGTCTTCGATGGCGACAACGAGCATCAGGTCGTCTGCGGAGCACCCAACGTGCCCGAGCCAGGTGGCCGCGTCTTGTTCGCCCGCTCCGGGGCCGTCTTGCCGAACGGCATGGAGATCGCTCCGCGGAAAGTCGCGGGCGTGGATTCGAGCGGCATGATCTGCAGCGAGGCCGAGCTCGAGATCGGAGCGGACGCCGCGGGGATCTTCGTGCTCGAGCCGGACAGCCAGGCGCTTCCTGGAACCGCCGTCGCCGATGCGCTCGACCTGCACGACGTGATCTTGGACATCGGCCTCACCCCCAATCGCCCTGATTGCCTCGGACACATCGGAATCGCCCGGGAAATCGGGGTTCTCTTCGGCGCCGACACCAGCCTACGGAGAGCTGCGAGCCCGCAGAGGACATTCGCGGCGGGCAGCGCTTTCGAGTCCGGCGAGCCGACGAGCGAGCTCACCCCGCTCTGGGACGATGAGACCAAGCCGGTGCCGACGCCTGAGCTCCCCTCGATTTCCGTCGAGATCGTCGACGGCGACCGATGTCCGCGATACGGCGCTGCGCTCGTGTCCGGTGTCAAAGTTGCGCCATCACCGTTCTGGCTTCGCTACCGCTTGCACAATCTGGGGCTTCGCGCGCTCTCGAACGTGGTCGACGCCACCAATCTGATCTTGCTCGAATGGGGTCATCCGATACACGGTTTCGATCTTGCGCGGCTTGGAGGGTCCAAGGTAGTCGTCCGCAAGGCACGCGAGGGTGAAACGATGGCGACCCTCGACGACGTCGAGCGCAGCTTCACGGCCGACGATCTCCTGATCTGCGATGCCGATGGTCCGGTCGCAGTCGCCGGTGTCATGGGGGGGCTCGGCACGGAGATTCGTCCGGACACCGAGCAGGTGCTCATCGAGTGCGCTTACTTCGACCCTCGTTCGATTCGTCGCACCTCGCGACGGCTCGGCCTGCACACCGATTCGAGTCATCGCTTCGAACGCGGAGTCGATCCTGAGGCCATTCCCCGAGTCCTCGCGAGCGCCGCATCGCTCATTGCAGAGCTCGGTGGGGGTGCCGCTGCAACGACGGCCATCGACCGTATCGCAACGCCTTTCGAACCAAAGTCGATCCGCTTTCGTCCCGCACGAGCGGCGAGACTTCTCGGTACGCCCGTGTCGAAAGAGGAGAGCCTTCGCATTTTGGGATCCCTCGGTTGCCGCGTCGTCGAGAAGGGCGATGCGTCGATTACGGTACAGGCCCCGAGCTGGAGGCCGGACCTCGGCCGCGAGGTAGATCTCATCGAAGAGGTTGCGCGCGTCCGAGGCTACGAAGAGATCCCCACCGCGGTGCCACGCGTTCATCCATCGGAGGCGGGCACCTCGAGCCTTCTCAAATTCGTCGATCGGCTGCGCGACGCGGCCGTCGCATCAGGCCTCTATGAGGCCGTCAATTACGGCTTCGTGTCGCTCGAAGACCTTCGCAAGGCCCGGGTCTCAACCGATGCGGTCCCGCTCGCGAACCCGCTCTCCGAAGAGCGCTCGGTCATGCGAACCTCCTTGCTGCCCGGGCTCACCGCGGCTGCGACACGCGCCCAGCGCCACGGTGCAAGCGAGGTCCGCTTGTTCGAGTTGGCTCGAACCTTCGCCCCCATCGATGAGGTGCTCCCGAGAGAAGACACCGTTCTTGCAATCGCCTTGGCCGGTGAACGCTCCGGCTGGATCGGTGGCGCTGAGGCCTTCGACTTGTACGACGGGAAGGGTGTCATCGAGGCCGTCGTCGAGGCTGTGTTTGGGCAGGTGCCCGAGCTCGTCGCTGGGGAAGCGCCGAGCTTCCTACATCCGAAGCGATCGGCACTGGTATCTCTAGCCGGGCGTTCCATCGGCTTCGTCGGCGAGATTCATCCCGATGTGGGTGACGAGCTCGGTCTGATCGGCCGGGTCGTCTACGCGGAGCTCGATGCGGAGGGTCTCCATGCTCTGTCCGAGGAGCTCGGCCCCACCCAGGCAAAGGGGCTGCCAAAGTTTCCGGCGGTCGCCCGCGACATCGCCATGCTGGTAAGAGACGAGTTCAGCGCCGGCGAGATCGCCGACGCGCTTCGAGCGGCATCCGATGGCCTGGCGGAGTCCGTGAGCCTATTCGACCTCTACCGCGGCGATCAGATCCCCGCGGGCCATCGCAGCCTCGGCTTCCGCGTGACCTACCGCGACCCCGAAGGCACCTTGACCGACAAGCGCGTAGACAAGGTCCACGAGTCGCTCGCTAGGCTTGCAAGCGATCGCTTCGAGGCAACCATCCGCTGAGAGATACCTAGTGATGTGTGAGAATATGCACTTTTTATCGGCGCCACGACCCGCCAAACCCTTGAGATTCAAACCGATTTGTGGTTCTCTCCGACATACCGGGCCTCTGGAGGAATAGACCGAATGACCAAAGCGGAAATCATCGATGCCGTCTACGAGAAGGTTGGGGGCTTCTCGAAGAAGGAAGCGGCCGAAGTCGTCGAGGCTGTGTTCGACACGATGAAGGACGTGTTGGCCGTAGGAGAGAAGATAAAAATTTCCGGTTTCGGAAACTTCGTGGTGCGCGCCAAGAAGGAGCGCATCGGCCGAAACCCGCAGACGGGCGCCCCCATTCCGATCAGCTCGCGGCGCGTGCTGACCTTCAAGCCCAGTCAGGTCCTCAAAACAGTGCTCAACCCGAACCGTACCGACGAAGACGGCGCGGGCTCGCAAGAAAGTCTCTGAGCTGAACGATGACGAGGCGCACCCAACTGCCCGACAAACTGTTCTTCAAGATCGGTGAGGTCGCGGATATCGTCGGCGTCAAGCCGCACGCGCTCCGCTACTGGGAATCCGAGTTTCCGGCTTTGCGTCCGAAGAAGACGCGCGGCGCGCATCGTCAGTACAGCCGACGCGACGTCGAGCTCGCGATGCTCATTCGCCAACTCCTCCACGACGAGGGCTTCACGATCCCCGGCGCCCGAAAGCGCATCCGTGAGCTAGGCCGTCACCAACGCACGAGTCCGCCCGAACCGCGTGCGCAGCGAGAGGTAGCGTTGCGTGCCGAGCTGCTCGGGCTCAGACAGCAGCTCGCGGAGCTTCTCGAGGGTCTTTCGGTCGAGGAGAGCGCGCCCGCAGAAGCTCGACCCGTGCAGGTGACCGTTCACAAAGTGGTCCCGGTCACAGTTAGCCGCGGCCCCGAGGTCTAGGCCCCTTTTTCGTCCGCTTTCGGGTGCATTTCACCGGTTTTTCGACTCCTCTTTCATTTGCGTTCTGGTCGTCCTGGGTTAGAGTCGCGTGCCCTCGAATAGAGGGTGGACGGGGCGTAGCGCAGCTTGGTAGCGCACCTTACTGGGGGTGAGGGGGTCGCTGGTTCAAATCCAGTCGCCCCGACTATGGGCGGACCGGAGGGCGAAAGCCCCCCGGTTCTCCCTTTGCCCTCTCTTTGCCCCCTCGGAGCATCCGCGATAGGTCGTTCATCGCATGTCGGACCGACCCCTTCTATTGGTTTCCAATGACGATGGCGTCGACGCGCCAGGGATCATCGCACTGCGAACCGCGCTGAAGTCGTTCGCGGACGTTTACACCGTCGCCCCGCAGACCGAGCAGAGCGCCAAGAGCCATTCGATTACACTGCACCATCCGCTCCGTTTCCACGAAGTGGAAGAGCACGTTTGGGCCGTCGATGGAACCCCAGCCGACTGTGTGTATGTCGCGTTCTTCTTGAAAGACATGCTCCCGCGAATGCCCGATCTAGTCGTGTCGGGAATCAATCACGGTCCCAACCTCGGCAACGACGTGCACTACTCGGGCACCGTGGCGGCCGCTCGCGAAGGCGCACTTCGAGGCGTCCGCTCGATCGCGTTCTCGAACTCCTCGTCCGACATGGAAGGTGCTGCGCAATACGCCAAGCGCTTCTGCAAGCAGTTGCTCTCGACGACCGAGCCACCGGGGCAGGCCGTCCTTTTGAACGTCAATTTCCCTTCGGTTCCTCCCAAGGGCATTCGAGCGACGCGGCTTGGCTTTCGCTTGTACTCGGACGAGGTCGAAGTGCGCGACGATCCGCGCGGGCGTCACTACCTCTGGATCGGCGGTCCAGGGGGGGCGACAAGCGAGCCCGTCGAGGGCGCGGACACCGAGGCGCTCGAAGAAGGCTTCATCTCGATCACGCCCCTCAGCATCGAGGCCACTCAGCCCAACCACCTCGGCGTTGCAGCGTACCTGGCCGGCCCCACCGAGGATCCATGAGCGAGGAGCGGCTCGATCTATTGCGTCGACGAATCCGCGACGTCCCCGACTTCCCGAAGAAGGGCATCCTCTTCAGGGACATCACGCCGCTGCTCGCCGACGTCGAGGCCTTCCGGACCTCGATTCAACTGATGGCAGAGGCGCTCGATGGAGAGTCGGTCCACGCCGTGGTCGGCATCGAGTCACGCGGCTTCATGTTTGGCGCGGCCTTGGCAGACAAGCTCGGCGTGGGTTTCGTTCCGGTTCGAAAGCCCGGCAAGCTGCCCGCCGCCACCTATCGAGCCGAATACGATCTCGAATACGGAAGCGATGCCGTCGAGATTCACCAGGACGCGCTTAGCCCCGGAGATCGAGTCGTCGTAGTCGACGATTTGATCGCCACAGGCGGTACGGCCCAGGCGACGGCGGAGCTCGTCCGCCAGTGCGGCGCCGAAGTCGCGGCCTTCGTGTTCTTGATCCACCTGGTCGGCCTCGAAGGCATCGAGAAGCTCGCGCCCGCACGCGTCATCACGATCCTCGACTACTAAACGTCAGAGGCGCGGTGCCGAATCCATGACGCGCAGCTCGTGCGCAAGCCCGCGCGCCCTCGCGACCAGGTCGTCGAGGTCGCCGCCGAGCCAACGGTCGCGGATTTGGGAGACGATCTCGCGGCGCTCTTTCTCGAGTCGGTCGTAGAGCTCGACGAGACCGGCCCACTCACTCACCGACGCTTCGCGTTTCGCGCGCTCGATGTCTCCTCGGCGGAGCGAGTCGCGGACCCGAGTGGCCTTGTGCTGCATCGAAGTCTCGAAGGATCGTTCGATCTCGTGCATCAGCACGTGGATGTCGTTCAGATCCCCAAGCACCTCTTGCAGGCGCTTGCTCCGCTTGACGACCCCTTGCGCTCCGGCTGCGTAGGCGCGCACCGGCTCGAGGAGATACCGGAGCCGCTTTGCGGCGATGCGCGATTGGTGAAGCTGTGCGGCCTGGTCCATGCTTGCGATCTCACCGAGGTTCACCAGTAGCTCCGTGGCGTGTGACTCGGTCAAGTTCGCCAGCGTCCGAGCAAAGCTCGCATGGCGCTCTTCAGCGAGCAGGTTCTGCTCGGTTCGCATCAGAGGCAGCCGTTCTTCGAGCTTCTCGGCCGTGCGTCGGAACTCGGCCCGAACGTCGCTATCGAGATCCTCCGCGCATTTTCGCCGCCGTTCGAGCAGGAGCGCGGAGAGCCAGTTCAGGCCCGCCAAGTGCTCCGGGGCAAGGTCCGCATGCTGCTTGGTCAACCACTCGAGCGCGACGTCGGCCTCTCGACCGCCTCCGGTGGCTCTCTGGATCGCTCGCAGTCGCTTGCGGTCTTTTGCACGGATCGCCGTCTCGAGCTGCGGGCGATACGCGCGCAAGAGGCTACGGAGCCGCCGAATCGCAACTCGAAATTCGTGCAGCGCGGCTCGGTCGAAACGGTCGTCCAGCCTGCGTTCCGCGCTCCGCGCCGCCGCGAGACTCTTCAACGCCAGGCGCCGGGCAGCTTCTTCGTCGCTCCGAAAGAGCAGGTCGTCAGGAAGCGTGCTTGGACGCTTCGAATCCCGGCCGCTGATTTCCAGCCGCCGTTCTTCGGGCCCGTCCTCCGTCGGAGGCGGATTCGACACCGCGATGAGCGGCGCGGGATATCGTCTTTCTCCAGTGATGATGCGACTCCTGAGCCGATCACACCTAGTACAGAAGCGGCTCCGACGTCAACCGCTCGCCCGCCACACCAGCTGCGTGCTATACGCGGCCACCTAAGTCCTCGTAGCTCAGTCGGATAGAGCAGTGGTTTCCTAAACCGAAGGTCGGTGGTTCAAATCCTCCCGGGGACGCCGGCCCCGAGATCACAAATCGTCTCGGGGCCTTTCTGTATGCCGCGTGTTCCAATCTTGGCTTCGACCGGGCTTTTCTTATCAAGCCGCTGCTCCCAAATCGAGGGCCGCCCTTATCGGTCAATTCGGCCATCAGGTGCGGTGACATTCACGCTTTCTGTTCAACGTCGTTCGGATTTTCCCCACCCTGATGCGCGGGCCCTGCGTCGGACCGTTGCTCGATATTCACGCCCGGCGACGGCTTTGCGTCGCCAGATCGGTCGCCGCTACAGGTGCTTCCGCACCGCGACGTGGGGTATTCCCGCCTCCTCGAAATACTCTCCCTCCGTGGCGCAGCCGTTGTTCGCGTAGAAGCGAACCGCCGTCTCTCTCGCATGGGCGGTCAGCGTGGAGGCCCCGATCGAACGCGCGTGGGCTTCACAGAATTGAAGCACGTGCGTGCCGATTCCCCCGCCCTGCGAACTCGATGCGACGGCGACGCGCTTCATCCGAACCACGGCAGCTTCCGGGACCAGAAGGCAGGTTGCCACGACTTCCCCATCGAGAATCCCCGCGACGTAGCTCTCGCTCGCATGTTCGATGATCTCGAATTTCGTGCGGGGGTCCATCGCTCTCCAGATCGCCGTCCATTCCTGTAGCTCCGAGCCGCGCAGATCGCATTTTTTGCCGGACCGTCACCGAGGCCGGTTCACTTCTTCGCCCGTTCGCGCTATACGACTGCTCGTAAGAAATGCGCACCCTCGTCTTAGACCAGGGCTATCAGCCCCATCGGATCATCAGTTGGCAGCGCGCCGTCTGCATGATTTTCGATGGCAAGGTGGAGGTCGTCGAGGAGTACGACGAGGACGTTCGCTCGGTCAGCATCACCATCAAGATGCCCGCGGTCGTGCGCCTGCTCCGGAACATCGTGGGCCGGAAGCGCGCCATCAAGTTCTCGCGGATCAACGTCGCGATGCGTGACGACTTCAAATGCCAGTACTGCGGCATGCGCCATCGTCTCCGCGGTCTCACCTACGACCACGTGATTCCCAAGTCGCAAGGCGGCAAAACGAACTGGGAAAACATCGTGATGGCCTGCTACGCCTGCAACGAGAAGAAGGGCAACCACACGCCCAGGCAAGCAGGCCTTCGCCTGAGGCGACCACCGACCAAGCCGAAGTGGCTCCCCGTGATTGCGTTTCGGGTCGACCCGGCGAGCTCGATCCCCGAGGCCTGGGCGAACTGGGTGTACTGGCACGGTCGTCTCGATAGCGATCCCTAAAACCCGGCAGCTGCGCAGCGGCGGTTCACCAGCTGCTCGACGAGCCCCCGCCGCCGAAGCTTCCTCCGCCACCGGAGAACCCGCCTCCGCCCGAGCTCGAAAAGCCCCCGCCGCCCGAGGACCAAGAGCCAGCAGACCATCCCGAGCCGCGCCTCCGCGTGCCCGGCTTCTGCTTCTTTCGCCGCCGTCCGAAGAACGACCAGACGATCGGGGCCCCGATGAGCCAAGCCGCGACGAAGAACGGGCTCGCGTTCGGCCCGAGCAGCGTCAGCCCACCGACGTACACGAACGGGATCAAGAACAAATAGAGGAACCACTGGAACGGGTTCGTGCCGAGTACCACCAGGACAAACGGCACGAGGAACAAGAACCAGAGCAGGCCAAACATCTGAGTCGGCAAGTCGCCTTCAAACGGACTCGGCTCTGGGG
>DASRZF010000278.1:0-2808 GCA_035686645.1 Polyangiales bacterium | reverse complement strand
GCTGCGCAAGAAGCCAAGGACGATGCCACGCGACTAGAGGCCGCTCTCGAACAAGAGCTGCGAAAAGAACAAGCGCGGATCGTGGGTGCCGGAGTCGAATGCGAGGTCATGGTCGTCCGAGGACGACCATGGCGGGTGATTCCAGAGCTTGCCGAAGAGCGGGGGTCGTTCCTGATCACCATCGGAGCGTACGGTGCGAGCGGCCAGCGCTCGGTCGACGGCAAGAGCAAGCCCGAGTTGGTTCTCGGTTCGACTGCTCAGCGCGTCGTTCGGGCCGCTGATCGTCCCGTCTTCGTCGCTACGGGCGACTCGCCGATTCCGGCGGGTCTTCGGAACACGAAGTGGTTCGTCGGCACCGACTTCTCGGAGTCTTCTTTGGCGGCGGTCGCCTGGGCGAAGCGTGCGGCGGCTCGGGTCGGTGGCGAGCTCCACATCGCGAACGTGGTCATTCCAGCCGGGGGTGAAGACAAGCCCGACGAGGAGCGCACCTGGCGGCAGGTCTTGCGGGACCACAGCAAGATCGAAGCTGGAATGAAGCTCTCGGAGTACGTCCAAGAACATGCACCCGGGGCAGAGCCTCACCAGATTGTTTCGGCCGACTACGCCTCTCATGCCATGTGCGACGCCGCACGAGAGGTCGGCGCGAACATCCTGGTCGTTGGCACGCACAGGCAGAGTGTGCTGGGGCGATTTATCCTCGGCAGCACGGCTGCTCGCTGCCTTCAGATCGCTCCAGTGCCCGTGCTAATGGTCCCCGAGCAAGCTCGGTAGGCCGTCGAGGCTTTCGGTATTGTTCTCGCGTTGGTATTCCGAGATGCCGTCTGCTCCCTTGCGCTCCGCCCAACGCTGAAGCTGGTCTCGCTCGCCGGCGTAGTCGTATAGCGGCACGCCGTAGCCGCAGGAGTCGCTGATCCGGTTTGCGCGAACTCGGATGATTGACCGGACGCCGGGGTACTCATCGAAGTGCGAGCGTAAGCTCTCGAACTCATCATGCTCCGGCTCGATCACGTCGCCCGTACCATGCACGCGCACGATCCGAGGGGGGCCTTCGAAGGCACAGAACATGATGCAAGCACGGCCATTCTCTCGAAGATGTGCGATGGTTTCGACTCCGCTCCCGGTGAGATCCAGATAGGCGACGGTTCGCTCGTCGAGGATTGCAAAGGTGCCCGTGAGCCCTTTCGGCGAGAGGTTGATGTGCCCGTCTTGAATGAGCGGAGCGGTCGCCACGAAGAACATCTTCTGCTGCTCGATGAAGGCGCGTAGCTTTGCGTCAAACGTCTTGAAGGTCTTGGCCATGGGCAACCTTGACACCCACTTGGCAGTACTCTAGATCTCCATATAGTACCGAAACAGTCCGGTATCTAAATCACCGAAAATGCTGCGAATTTCAAAAATGACGGACTATGCTGTCATGCTCGCCACCCACCTGGCAGCATCGGAAGGCCCTCATGCGGCCCGCGACTTGGCGGTGCAGACTCAGATTCCGGAGCCCACCGCGAGCAAGGTTCTCAAGAAGCTCGCCCGCGCCGGCGTCGTGATTTCGCAGCGGGGCGCAAAGGGCGGCTACGCGCTCGCTCGGCCCCCTCGTCAGATCGGGGTCAATGAAGTGATCGAGGCGATCGAGGGGCCCATCGCGGTCACCGAATGCTCCGACGAAAGCACCGATTCGTCCTGCGAATACGAACCCAGTTGTGGTGTTCGAGCCAACTGGCAGCGGATCAACTTCGCGGTTCACACCGCGCTCTCAGAAATTACTCTCGCGGACATGGCGTTGCCCGGCAGCACAGAGCTCGTGTCCATCGCGCGCTCGGCCGAAGAGGCAGAGCAGATGCGCGGTGCCGGGCTCCAGAGCAACGACGTCCACTGAGTTGGAGTGACTCATGTCAGCAGCAACCGAACAAATCGACGAGATTCTCAAGAAGGGCTATGGCGCCGGTTTCGTCACCGACATCGAGCAGGACTACGCCCCGCCCGGGCTGAGTGAAGACATCGTCGCCTTCATCTCTCAGAAGAAGGCGGAGCCTCAGTGGCTTCTGGACTGGCGGCTCAAGGCGTATCGGCGATGGCTCGAGATGAAAGAGCCGACCTGGGCCAAAGTCAGCTATCCGAAGATCGACTATCAAGACATTTGCTACTACGCGGCGCCCAAGACCAACGAGAACGCACCCAAGAGCCTCGACGAGGTCGACCCGGAGCTTCTGGCAACCTACGAAAAGCTCGGAATTCCTCTGCACGAGCGGGAGGTCCTGGCCGGCGTAGCGGTGGACGCTGTGTTTGACAGTGTTTCGGTCGCCACGACGTTCCGGGACAAGCTCTCTGAGGTCGGCGTCATCTTCATGTCGTTTTCCGAAGCGGTGCAGAAGCACCCAGAGCTCATAAAGAAATATCTCGGGTCGGTCGTTCCCGTCGCGGACAACTTCTTCGCAGCGCTCAACAGCGCGGTCTTCATCGACGGTTCGTTCGTGTACATCCCGAAGGGCGTGCGATGCCCGATGGAGCTTTCCACTTACTTCCGAATCAACGCGGCAAAGACGGGTCAGTTCGAGAGAACGCTGATCATCGCCGAAGAGGGCAGCTATGTGAGCTACCTCGAGGGCTGCACGGCGCCGATGCGCGACGAGAACCAGCTCCATGCCGCGGTCGTCGAGCTGGTCGCCCACAAAGACGCTCAGATCAAATATTCGACGGTGCAGAACTGGTACCCTGGCGACGAGAACGGGAAGGGTGGCATCTTCAACTTCGTCACCAAGCGTGGCCTTTGCGAAGGCGCACGCTCGAAGATCAGCTGGACTCAGGTCGAGACCG
>DASRZF010000277.1:0-2638 GCA_035686645.1 Polyangiales bacterium | reverse complement strand
TGACTTGGGTGCGCGTGCAGTGCTCCGATACCGGCCCGAGCCCATGCCCGAGGAGGGTTCCTGGGACATGATCGTGACGCTTGGAGGGGACGGAACGCTTCTCTGGGCTTCGCATCTCGCGAGCTCGTCGACGCCGATGTTGGCGATCAACAGCGCCCCGGATACGAGCGTTGGCTACTTCTGCGCAGGTGACGGGCACAACGTGGACGAAGTCCTTGGCGCTGCGCTCGAAGGGAAATTGAAGTCGAGCCGTCTGGCGCGGATGAGGGTCGACGTAGGCGACGAAACACTGTCGACACGGGTGCTCAATGATGCCCTCTACTGTCACGAGAGCCCGGCTGCGACGTCACGGTACATCATCCAGCACGGCGGCCAGCAAGAGCGCCAGATGTCGAGCGGAGTCTGGGTGGGCCCGGCTGCCGGCTCCACCGCAGCGATTCTTTCGGCCGGCGGCAAGGTGCTTCCGACCGGTTCGCAGAAGATCCAGTACGTGATTCGGGAGCCGTATCGCGGCGTCAACAACAAGTATCGGATGATCAAAGGCATGGTCGCGCCAGGCGAGGCGCTCGAGATCACGAGCAGGATGACGAGGGGACAGATCTTCCTCGACGGTACGCAGAAAGTGTATCCCGTCGTGATTGGCGATCGGATCCGCATGACCTTGTCTGACGAGCCCCTGACTCTTCTCGGCCTTCGAGGTCGCGACGAACGCACTCTGAGGGTCTCCGCCCTGAAGTAAATTGACCAGGCAAACGCTGCGGCGGTAGGTAGTAGGCCGTGCCAAGCTATCGTAGACACGTCGCGCTGACGGTTTGGCCTCTCACGGCGCTATTCGTCCTGGGGCTGCTGCGGATGTGGCCAGCCCTCCGCGGCGCTCGCGCGTTTGCAGCGGCGTCGCCCGTGACTTGGCTGTCACTGAGCGCCTGTACGGTCTTGGTGTTCTCGTTCATCGCTGCGTATGCGCGTGGCTGGAGCAATTTCGACGCCAATGCAGGTGCCGGTCCCTACGAATCGATGGGTTGCGCCCGTCTCCAGAAGTTTGCCGGATGGCTCGGTTGGGCCTTCGTCTTTGCCCATCTGCTCCTTCAATGGTTCATGACGGTCCGGGTTGGTCCAGTTGCTCTCAGTCACTACGAGCTCTTGCGCGGTCTTATCTCGCGTCCGCTCGCGCTCGGGTTCTACGTCCTCGGGCTCGGGTCACTCGGCCTGTTCCTCTCGCAGGGATTGGCAGCATCCTTTCGTGCATGGGGTTTCGCGGAGAAACCCGAAACCTCGCGCTGGCTCGAAGTCGGTTGTACCCTCGTGACCGCAGTCATGATGCTGATGGCGGTCAACGTGCTGAGCCACTTCGTCACCGGGCGTGCATACTGGTCGAGCTCACCCGCTGCTTCGGGTCAGACGACGGCAGATTCGGAGAGGGAGTCGCCATGAGGGTCGCGCGGATCTACGCCATCGCGCTCAACACCTATCGCGAAGCGGTTCGAGATCGAGTGCTGTTCGGAGTCCTGGTGCTCGCGGCAGGCGTTCTTGGATTGACCCTTGCACTGGGAGAGCTCTCGCTCGACCAGCAGATGCGAGTGGTCACCGACCTCGGACTCGCGTCGATATCGCTTTTCTCCGTGATCGTTGCGATATTCCTAGGCTCTTCTCTCCTCTACAAAGAGATCGAGAGAAAGACCCTCTACGTCATTCTTCCGAAGCCGATCGCGCGCTTCGAATTCCTGCTCGGGAAGTACTTCGGGATCGTCGCAACCTGCGCGGTGTTCATTGCGATCATGGGCGCGCTTCAGCTGCTGGTGACCGCCATTCAAGCGGGCGCGTCGACCGTTCTCGTTATTTCCGTGCCTCTCGTTCTACTCGTGGGCCTGGGTATCGGGTTCGCTTTTTCCAAGGATCGCACGCTGGTCGTCCCCATCTGGTCGCTCGTCGCGCTCATCGCGTCAGCCTGGCTCTGCTCGACCGTGCACGCAGAGCTATTCCGTTTGATCGCATCCTTGGTTCTGAGCCTCGGCGAGGTTCTCATTCTGACCGCGGTCGCGCTCTTGTTCTCATCGTTCTCGACGCCGTTCCTCACGGGTGCGTTCACGTTCGGCGTATGGCTCGTCGGCAGGGCCGCGCACGACATGGTCGCCATGGAAACCCGCGTGCTCAGTCCCAGCATGAAGACGGTTCTGCGTTGGCTGGCCGAGGTCGTGCCAAACTTCAATCTCTTCGTCCCTGGAAGAACGACACTCGTTACGAAGGCGACGGAGTTCGGAGCGCCCCTGGCGTACGTGGCGACCTCGATGGGCTACGCGATCCTGTACGCAGGTGTCACACTCGTCGTGGCGGCCTTGATCTTTCGTAGGCGAGACTTCCTGTGAATCGCGTGCGACAGCAATTCGGGCTGCTTGCCGCGGTGACGATCGCCTTGCTGATCGGCTTGGTTTGGATTCGCGTTTCCTCCGAATCGCGGCGGGAGCTCGGCGCTGCAGAGCGTCACCGTGCCGACGGGCGAATTCTCCTAGCCGTAGAACACTACCGTCGCGCCCTCCGCTGGTCCTACCCCATGAGCTCCAGCAAGGAAGTTGCCGGCTTGGCCCTGGAGTCAATCGCCTTGGAGCTCGAAGAAGAGGGCGATCCGCAAGGGGCCTTGTTG
>DASRZF010000276.1:0-2315 GCA_035686645.1 Polyangiales bacterium | reverse complement strand
TCACACTCTCGCGCGACGGCAAAGAGCTCATCGACGCGTTTCTCTTGGCTCATGACGCTTGTTGGAACGCCGGCGCGCCGATGGACGGAAGCGACTAGGCCAGGAGGTCGAAGCGCTCGCAGTAGCCCGCGAAGCGTTCGTGCACTTCGGCAGGATCGATGCCGAAACCTTCACTACTGTGGATGTGCCGAACGCCGGTGCCCTCGCGCTTTTCCCTCATGGTGCCGTGCATGGCGAGTCGCGCCTCGTCGCTGAGCTCGATGCCCAGGGTGCGATATGCCTCGCCGATCGTGCCCACCGGATCGCGGCTCAGGTCGGGGGAACGGACGTGCGCGACGCGCCCCGAAGGGAGTCGGTCCACGGTCGCGACGGCAGGCTCGAGCAATCGCATCATGTAGCTTTCGCTGATTTCTTTTCCGATTGCTTTTGCGTCCACGTCGCTGCTGAACACCGAGCGTGCGTACGCATGAAGGCTACAAATCGAGCTCAGAGTCTCGGCCGGGTCGCGGTGAATGAAGAGGAACCGCGCGTTCGGAAACACCTCGAGAATGGCATCTACGAAAAAGGTATGCGTCGGGTCTTTGAGAACGAATCGCTTCCCGTAGGGGCGATGGTGATGAACCAGTTGAAGTTGGCGACGGTGGTGGCGATACGCCACGGTCGCGTCTTGCTCGAGCAGCCAGTTCAGATAACTTCCGACGCGGTACTGCACGTTGAACTGCGGCGTTCGAAAAACGTTCGTGAACATCCCGCGGCATTCGTCGGTCTGGTACGCATCCATTGGGTGAATCGCCTTGATGCTTGGTGACACGAGGTCGGCGAGCATCAGGGTTCGCGTGAGCTTTCGTTGCCGCGGCTCAGGTCCTTCGGGCGTGTGTACCGGATCGAAGCTTTCCCAGTGAGGGAGCGTACGGTTGTCCGGGTCTTCTCCGAGCAAGCGATGGAGAGCCGTGGTTCCGCTGCGGAATAGGCCGAGAACGAATACCGGGCTCGGGAGGGCGGTTCGTTCGACCTCCGGCGCTTCGCGAAGAGCCTGCTCGACTCTGAGATGGGTGGCGGCCATGCGCGTGCAATCGATCCACGCCGCGATCTTGCCGATGAAATTCAGCGCAGCATCCTGGTTGAGCGACTCCGTCAAGGCGACCAGCGCCGCCCTGGTTTCCGGTGTCGGGTCGCCGGCGCTCGGGTTCAAGCGCTGCGCGCGCTCCCAGTAGATGTCCGCCGAGGGTTTGCCGAGCGGCTCTAACGAACCGCCGAGCATGTTCACCGCGCGAACCCACCAGGAATGGCAATCGCGTGCATGCGTGAATTGCGGAACCCCAACCCTGGGTCGCGGTCGCGTCTGGATCGGAGCCGGAAGCTCGAACTCGATCGCGAGCGCCGGGGGTGGGTAGGTGGACTGGCGGCTCATGCGGTTCAGGGCGTAAGAAACCACGATCGCCGCTTGGTAAGTAGTTTTTGGCTTTTTGGGCCCACGCTTGCGTGACCCTGGGCAGATCTGGGCGTAGAGTCCGGACGGAGTCGAGATGAAAAGCCTGACCCCAATTCTCGGTCTTGTTGCCCTTGCGCTTCTGCTGAGCGCCAGCCCCGCGGTGGCGGAGCTGCCGAGCGAGGAGGGCGCCATCGTGACGGTCCATACCCTCGAGAGCGCCCCCGAGTACCCAGTCCTCACGCGGGGCCGGGTTCTACTGATTCAGGCCCAGCGCTTCGTCGTCACCGAAGAGCCGCTCCCGGCCGCCAGGGTTGCCGAGGCGCCCCCAGAGCCCCAGCCCGACGAGCTCGAGAGGCCCAACCCAGCCCAGCCCGACGCGCTCTGGGTCGACGGCCATTGGGCCTACGGACCGACGGGGTTCACTTGGGTGGCCGGTCACTACGTTCCACCGAGAGTGGGACACGCCTTCGTTCCGCCGCGCTGGGCGTCCGTCGACGGCCAGCATCTATACTTCAACGGCTTCTTCGTGCCGCGCGGCGTCTATGTTCGGAGCTTCTTCAACCGCTACTACTACAGTGGTACCCCCAACGGACAATCTCGACCGAGCAGCGGTCCGTACTGGCCCATCGGAGCACCGACTCGCGCCAACAGCTCGCTCACCAGTGCGAGCGTCCGCGACCCGTACTGGCCCATCGGCGTTCGGCGCTAGACCCGGCTCCTCTCGATCCTAGATGAATAGCTGCATCTGCAGCACAATCGAGTTGCCCGCTCGGCTTTCGACGTTGCCGTCGGTACCGAAGATCGGTCGGTTCCGGTACTCGAGGTTGAGCTTGGCGTTGTGCCCATAGATGTACGCGTTCAGACCGATGCCGAACTGAAACAT
>DASRZF010000275.1:0-10007 GCA_035686645.1 Polyangiales bacterium | reverse complement strand
GTGGGGGTAACGGCCGGCTGCCCGCAGCAGTGACCGATGACACGCTTGCTTTGCCTGGCCCTGACGCACGCGGCGCTCCTCGCCGCGTGCGGCGACGCGACTGAGTCCGCCGAGTCCGCTGGTGGGTCGGGCGGATCGGGTGGCGTAGCGGACACAGCGCGGCCTCTTCCCTGGCCCGCAGCGGAATTCCCACCGCTACCCAAAATCGCCGAGGACGTTCCGGAGGCCCGCATTCGCCTCGGCAACCTCCTCTTCTACGACCCGATCCTCTCCGTCGACAAGGAGACGGCCTGCGCGACCTGCCACAGCGAGTTCTGGGGCATGGGCGACGCGTTGCCGGTTGCCGTCGGCAACGGGGCAGGTCCGCTTGCGGGACCCGGCCGGGAGGGCCCAAACACGCTTCGCCGGAACTCGCCCGCGCTCTTCAACATGGCGTTTCGTGAGAGCCTGTTCTGGGACGGGCGCTCGGAAAGTCTCGAAGAGCAGGCGATCACGCCATTGCTGGCGGAAGACGAGCTGAACAGAGACCCCGCCGAGGCCGTGGCGGAGCTGATGGGAATTGCCGAGTACGTCAACCTGTTCGAAGAGGCCTTCCCTGAAGATCCCCGGATCACCGTCGACAATCTCGCCTCTGCGCTCGCGGCGTTCCAGCGAACGATGGTCTCGGATCGCTCGCTCTACGATGCTTATCTTCGAGGGCACACGGCGACGCTAAACGACGAGCTGCTCGAAGGGATGTTTCTCTTCGCCGAGATGGGCTGCAACGACTGCCATGCGCCGCCGCTCTTCGAGTCGGAGACTTTCGCGAATCGCAACGTGCCCTCGGTCGATGGGATTGTGGATGGAGGCCGCGGCGAGATCACGGGGCTCGAAGAAGACCTGGGCGCGTTTCGAGCTCCGACGCTGCGGAACATTTTCGACAGCAAGCCCTATTTCCACAACGGCGCGGTCAAGCGCCTCGAGGACGCCGTTCGCCACGAGCTCGAGCAGAGCGGGATGCCGTTCACCGACGAGGACGTACGCCTCATCGAGGCCTTCATCGCCAAGGCGCTCAGAGACGACAGCCGGATGGCAGAACGCCCGCGAAGGGTGCCAAGCGGCCTGCCCACGCCGCTCGATGGACCGATCTTCCCGGGGCGCTGACTCAGTCGACCAGAAGCCGGCTTTCGATCATGAATCCCTCGTCCTCGACCAGATCGATTCGGCTTCGTGCGAAGCGTCTGGCCGCGGCCAAGGCGCGATCGCCCTTCCCTTGTTCGAGGCACCACTGCGCGTGGTCGACGAGCAGTGCGAGCTCGGTAGCACGTCCAAGAGTCATTGCGAAACGCCGCGCACCTGCTTCGAGAAGATCCCTTCGCTCAGCCGTGGCCTCGAGCCAGCGCCCCGCGTGCTGCACCGCCGCCTCGCAGTGCTCCGCAGCCCCACGCAGTCGAGGCTCCGTTGCGTGTCGAAGCCGCGTCTGAATCTCAGCGATGAAAACGTCCCAAACCCCCTCTTGCTTGAGCGCTCGAAGCGTGTCGAGCGACAAGACGTTGGTCGTTCCTTCCCAAATCGGGAGCACTTGCGCGTCGGCGAGCAGCCTTGGAAGGCCCGTGTCGTTCACGTAGCCTGCGCCGCCAAACGATTCCAAAGCCTCGGAAGCCACGCCCACTGCCTGCTTGCCTGTGGTGAGCTTGCCGATCGGAGTCAGCAAGCGGCTCAGCAACTGCTCGGATTCGCTTGCGTCGCCGGCTTCGATTCGGCCGAGCAGCTCGACCACGCGAAATGCCAGCAAGAATGCCCCCTGCGTTTCGGCGATCATCTCGGCCATCGTGTCGACGTGCAATGGCTTGTCGATGAGCTTGGCGCCGAACGCCTCGCGCTTGTCGGCGTAGTCGCGGGTGAGCGCCACTGCGCGCTGCATGCCAAGCACCGCTGCGACCGCATTCCACGTTCGTGTGATGTTCAACATCGGCGTGATGTTACGAACGCCGTTCTCGAGACCCGCGACAGGAATAGCCACAACGCCATCCAAGGTGAGCTCCGCGGTTGGGAGCTTTCGGGTCCCGAACTTGTCTTTGAGCCGATTGATGTGGAGGTTCTGGAGCCGGCCGTGCTCGTCACGGAGCTCTAGGTAGAACATGGCCAAGCCGCGGCCACCAGGAGGATTCCCTTCCGGCCTGGCCAGTGTAAGCGCCATGTCTGCGGTCGTGGCTGAAGTGAACCACTTGGTGCCGTAGAGACGCCAGGTGTCTCCGTCGAGGCGCGCTACCGTCTCCGTCTGCCCGACGTCCGAGCCGCCAATGCGCTCGGTCATCCACTGGCCGGAGGTCCACATCGTCGCCGGGTCGCGCGACAGCAGACGGGGAAGCGCATGATCGATCAGCGCTTGGTTGCCCGAGTCGAGCAAGGTTCGTGCTGCGCCATCGGTCATCGCCAGCGGGCAGTTGTATGTATCGAGGGAGGCCTGCGCGACGTAGTTCAACACGTGCTGATGAACGCGGGCGAACGACCCGAGCTCGGAGTCGTACCCGGCCGCCACCAATCCATGTTCGGCTGAGATGACTTGAGCCCGCTTCCACACGTCGGTCACCTCGACGTGGTCGATGCGATTGCCCCAGGGATTCCAGACCGTGTGCACGGGCTCGTTGTCGAGATCGGCCAAGGAGAGCCGAAAGAGCTCACCGCCATTGAGCTCTCCAAGTTGGCGATAGGCCGGCTCGAATCGTTCGAGCAGCTCGGCGGGAAGCGTCCGCTCGAGATACTCGCGAAGGAGCGAGTCCGAATCGTATTGATTTCCAAGGGTTGGGGATGCTTGACGGAAGTCCATACATTACTCCGAATAGCAGAAAGTGACGACTTGTGAAATCAGCATACGCCGCCCTCGAACGACCGTCAATCTCCGTTGAACCCCTCAGGCAAGCAGCGGTGCTAAAGATCCAGCATGATCCCGATCAAGGTTGCGACCGCGTCGTTGAACCAGACGCCTCTCGACTGGGCTGGCAACCAGCAGCGGATCGAGGATGTGCTTCGCCAGGCCAAGGCCGAGGGGGTCGCGTTGCTGGTGCTACCCGAGCTTTGCACCACCGGATATGGCTGCGAGGACGCCTTCCTCGGTCCGGACGTCGCCAGGCGAGCCTGGCGCATGCTCACCGAGCTCTTGCCCCAAACCGAGGGCATGGTCGTGAGCGTCGGACTGCCGGTTCGCCGTCGCGGTGGCCTCTACAACACGGCCTGCGTCGTTGCCGACGGTCGAATCGCGGGATTTGCGGCCAAGGAGCACCTCGCGGGTGAAGGGATTCACTACGAGCCGCGCTGGTTCAAGCCATGGCCCAACAATCAAGTCGTGCAGCTCGAGCAGGACGGACGGAGCTATCCGTTCGGGGATGTCTTCTTCGATTTCGCAGGTGTTCGGGTCGGTTTCGAAATCTGCGAGGACGCCTGGGTCGCGCAACGGCGCGGTGCACTCGACGGCTACGCGATGGACATCATCGCGAACCCCAGCGCGAGTCACTTCGCGTTTGGGAAGCACGAGGTGCGGGAACGCCTGGTGCTCGAGGGATCTCGATCGATGGCGGTGAGCTATCTCTACGCCAACTTGCTCGGCAACGAGGCAGGCCGTGTGATCTACGATGGCGGCTGCTACATCGCGCAGAACGGCAAGCTGCTGGCGCGATCCCCTCGACTTACCTTCGATGATTCGGTTCTAACCACGGCGGTCATCGACGTCGAGGCCTCTCAGACCGAGCAGGTTCGAACCACCAGCTTCCAGGCCGATAGCACCGATCCGGGATCCAAGCGCATCAGCGTGGACTTCGAGTTACCGCGTGCAAGGATGGAGCGCAGCGTGCCCCTGAAGCCGCTCTGGGAATCGAGCAGGCACCACAAAGAAGAGGAGTTCATGCGGGCCCTCACGCTTGCCCTCTTCGACTACTTGCGAAAGAGCCGGTCGAAGGGATTCGTTCTCAGCATCAGCGGTGGGGCGGACTCGGCTGCCGCTGCTTGCCTGGTCGCGCTCATGGTCCGGCGTGCACTCGACGCCCTGGGGAGCGAGCGTTTCGCCGAAAAGACAGGGCTCCCCGCTCATTCGAGCTCGCGCGACTGGATCGGCGCGCTCCTTTGCTGTGCCTACCAGCCGACCGACAACAGCGGCGAGGTCACGCGCAAGGCTGCGACCGCGGTCGCCGAGTCGATCGGCGCGACGTTTTACCTGCTCGACGTGGAACACATCGTGGACGCGTACGAGCGATTGATCTCCGAAGCGGTCGGCCGGCCGCTCACATGGGAGCACGATGACATCACCCTGCAGAACATCCAGGCGCGCGTGCGCGGCCCAAGCGTGTGGATGCTCGCCAACATGCGCGGCGCCCTGCTGCTGTCGACGAGCAATCGGTCGGAGGCTGCGGTCGGCTACGCTACGATGGACGGCGATACCTGCGGCGGGCTGAGCCCGATCGCCGGTATCGACAAGGCCTTCCTTCGTCGCTGGCTCCTGTGGCTCGAAACCGAAGGCCCCGAGGGAATGGACCCGATCCCCGCGCTCCGTGCCGTCAACGCACAGACACCGACCGCAGAGCTTCGCCCAAAGGACCGCGAGCAAACCGACGAGGGGGATCTGATGCCCTACCCGGTGCTCGATGCGATCGAACGGCTCGCAATTGGAGAGAAGCACCCACCTGCTGATTGCCTAGAAGTCTTGAAGGGCGAGTTCACCGAGTACGACGAACAAACTCTGCGGGACTGGGTGAAGCGTTTCTTTCGACTCTGGTCCCGCAACCAGTGGAAGCGAGAGCGGTACGCGCCATCGTTCCACGTCGACGACAAGAACCTCGACCCCAAGACCTGGTGCAGGTTCCCGATTTTGTCCGGTGGCTTCGAGCGCGAGCTATCCGAGCTCTGACCGGACTCCGTCTACGACCGCCTCGATTTCAGCCTGGGCGATCTCCGGGTGCTCCATGGTCATGAAGTGTGAGGCTTCCTCGAGGATCACGAGTCGTGTATCGGGCTTGCACTTCATGAACGCCTCGCGCGACGCCTCGGTGAAGGGTGGGCCATCGTGTACACGAGCGATCAAAGTGGTCGGGCACCGGAGCTTCTTGATCGCGTGATATGGGTTGACCGGCGCTTTGGCGAATGTCTGGCTTTCCCACGCGCGATCGCAAGTCAGACGCACGCGTCCATCCTCAGTCGGCCGCGTTCCACCGTCGACGTACGCTTCAATCCATTCGCGTGGCCACGTTCGGAAGGCGCCCTTCCCGACGTAATTTGCGACCGCGTCTTCTTTGGAAGCGAATTCCATGCGCCGCCGCGCGGCCAGCCGGGCTATCGGAATCATCCGCTCGGTCAGTCCGAGGGGTCTGGCCAATGCGAGGATCGGAATCTGGCGAGGAGCAGGGATGACCGGATCGATGAGCACCAAGCCCTGCACGAGGTCCGGACGCGCGGCGGCGAGATCGAGGCTCACGCTGGCCCCCATGGAATGGCCCGCGAGCACCACGGGCGGCGGAATCGTTTCGACGAACCGCTCCAAGTCTTTTCGATATGGGCTCCAGGAGCGCAGAGCTCTGGGGTCGGCAGCGGCCGAGGACATTCCATGGCCGCGCGCGTCCATCGCATACAATCGAATCGAGGGATCGAGCATCGCGAAGAGCTCACGGTAGGTCTCGGCATTGAAGCCGGTCGCGTGGGCAAAGTGCACGGTGACTTGGGCTGCGCCGGTCCCCGGTCGCCGGAGGATCGAAAAATCCCCGAATCGTTCTCGTCGAAGACCGCTCACTGTGCTTCGAGGAAAATCCGCTTGAAGACCCGAGCCACAATGGTGCCATGACAGGCGCCTGTCACCACCGCGACTTTCCCTTTGAGCTCGCGCATCTGCCCTCCGAGCGGGACCCTACAATCCGGAGCCGCCCACGCAAGCCCCGCAACTAGCCAAACGCGAACCTCACGCCGGTCAGCTTTTCCGACGCTTCCCAGAGCCGCTGTGCGGTCTCCGGGTCACGGGCTTTTTCGAGCGGCTGGATGATTTCAGGAGGGCCGTGCCAGCCCATCATGCGAGTTGGGCCGATGTACTCGTCACCGCGCAGCGGCTCGACGGTCGCGAAGACCGTAGGTAGAGCCCCCGATGCCGCGTCTTGAGCCAGCATTGCGTTGCCCCATGCGCTCAGTTTTTCCATCAGCTTGGAGCCTTCCATCTTGGGTCCGGCCTCTTGCAGGTTGGTGGACGCCCAACCTGGATGACAGGCCACGGAGATCGTTTCGTGCCCCGTTTCCTTGAGCCTCCGGTCGAGCTCATGCGTGAAGAGCAGATTGGCGAGCTTGCTCTGCCCATAGGCCGCCCACTTGCTGTAGCGCTTCTCCCCTTGAAGATCGTGAAAACGAATCTTGCCGAACTTGTGCGCAATGCTGCTCACGTTGACGACGCGCGAAGCGGGCGTCGCCAGCAGCAGATCGAGTAGCTGACCGGTGAGCGCGAAGTGGCCGAGATGGTTGGTCCCGAACTGCATCTCGAATCCGTCTACCGTGAGACGCCTGGGAAGCGCCATGACGCCGGCGTTGTTGACGAGTGCGTGCAACTGGGACTGTTCCTCTCGGAACCTCTCGGCGAAGGCGCGCACGGAGGCCAAGTCCGATAGGTCGAGCGGGATGATCTTCAATCGAGCGCTGGGAACTTCGGCGCGTATTCGGTCGACTGCGGCCCGCGCCTTCTCCTCGCTCCGGCAAGCGAGTGTGATCTCGGCTTTGCGTTTCGCCAGCGCAAGCGCGGCTTCATACCCGATCCCGCTGTTGGCACCCGTGATGATGACCACGCGACCGGACAAGTCGGGGACCTGTTCGAGATTCCATTCGTGCGACATGGGGCGTAAGCTAGCCTCTGGCGCGCGGCGCCGCTCGCCGCAGCGGAAATTGGGCCGCTTTGCCGTATCTTTTCGTGGTACGCCGGGCAGCGACTCGGCACCCTGGGGGCGTTCGGGGAAGCACGGCCACGGATGCGGACTCGGATGCTGCGGATCTGATCTATGACGGTAGCGTTGCCGGCTGCAACGGACAGCGTGACACCGTAGTTTCGGTAGTCCCAGAGACTGCTGGCGCCGAGACGGGTACTGGGGCTATCCTCGCTGCTCTCTATGGTTGGCACGAGTAAGTACGAAAGCGAGGTCGTCGTCATCGGCGCCGGCCTTGCCGGAATGGTCACCGCGCTCGAGCTGCTCGACGCAGGCAAGCGCGTCGTGATGCTGGACGCTGCGTCACGCGATCGCTTCGGCGGGCTCGCACGCTGGTCCTTCGGCGGCATGTTTTTCGTCGATTCGCCCGAGCAGCGAAAGAACGGGATCCACGACTCGGTGGAGCTCGCGATGCGCGATTGGGTCCGCTATGGCGAGCTCGATCCGAACGACGTGTGGCCGTACCGCTGGGCGGAAGCCTACGTCAACCGGTGCACCGAGGAGGTGCGCGACTGGCTCGCCGAGCGCGACGTCAGCTTCTTCCGGGCGGTCAACTGGACCGAACGCGGCTACTTCGTTCCTGGAAACTCCGTGCCCCGCTTCCACATCGTCTGGGGCACGGGTGAAGGCATCGTGCTGCCCTTGATTCCCAGGCTGGAAGCTCATGAAAACGCCGGGCGGCTCGCGGTTCACTTCGACCATCGGGTGGAGGGGCTCACGCAGGAAGGCGGCCAGGTGGTGGGCTGTCACGGCACGAATGCTGTCGGCTCCTTCGAAGCCAAGGGCGACGCCGTGGTGATCGCGGCAGGCGGAATAGCGGGCAGCCATGACAAGGTGAGAGAAGTTTGGCCGAGGGACCAATGGGGTGAGCCGCCCGAGCCCATGCTCAACGGTTCCATTCCCGAAGCCGACGGCAGGCTGCTCGATCGCGCCGAGGAGCTCGGTGCGAACATCACCCATCTCGAAAAGATGTGGAACTACGCCGCGGGTGTGCGGCATTGGGCGCCGCTCTTTCCAAACCATGGACTGAGCCTGGTTCCAGCCAAGTCACCGCTATGGATGAACTACCAGGGCCGGCGCTTCGTCGATCCGCCGCTGGTAGGTTCCTACGACACTTTGTTACTCATCGACCGAATCTGTCGCGAGAAGAAGAAGTACTCCTGGCAGGTGATGAACCGAAAGATCGCAGATAAGGAGTTCGCGGTTTCGGGAGCCGAGTTCAATCAGGCCGTCAGGGACAAAAAGCTCTTGGCATTCGTCGTCCGTCTTTTGAAAGGGAATGGCGAGCAAGTTCAGGAGTTCATCGATCATTGCCCCGATTTCGTCACGGCCAACACCGTGACGGAGCTCGCCGAGAAGATGAACGCACTTGCTGGCAGTCAGGATGTCGACGCGGCGCTCCTCGAACGGGAGATCGCGGATTACGACGCCAACATCGCACGCGGCAAGAAGTTCCAAAACGACGACCAGCTGCGTCGCATCGCCCACGTTCGGCAGTATCTCGGCGACCGCCTGCGCACCTGTAACATGGCGCCCATCGTCGACCCGGACGCCATGCCACTGATCGCGATCCGAATGCAGATCCTGACACGCAAGAGCCTCGGCGGCATTCAGGTCGATCTCGAGGCGAAGGTCCTGGACAAGCAAGGCAACGCGATCCCGAATCTATTCGCGGTCGGCGAGGCCTGCGGCTTCGGCGGCGGCGGAATGCACGGGAAGCGCGCACTCGAAGGAACATTTCTAGGAGGCTGCGTGTATTCAGGTCGTGTCGCCGCGCGGGCGATCAACAGCGGCCAAGGCGCGAGGTAACCCATGCGATATTCGGCGATTTCTTTAGTCTCCCTGGCTCTGGCGGGGGCAATTGCCGGGTCGACGCTTCGTGCCTACGCCGACGGCGCGCCCGAAACGCCCACCTCGCCGAGGAACATCGACGGGACGCCTCCGCTCGTGCCGATTCCAAATGCCCGGGTTACGACGACCGGCCTTCTCATCGGGGGCCAGCCGTCTGCCGAGCAACTGAAGGCCATCCAGCAAGCGGGATATCGAACGGTAATCACGCTTCGTCCTGAGAGTGAGCGGGGCGATGAAGGAGAAGCTGCCGCGGTGGAGCAGATGGGAATGAAGTTCGTGCGGATACCCGTTGCGGGCGCTCCAGGTCTCACAGAGAGCAATGCACGCGCGCTCAACGCAGCTCTCGTCCAGCGGGACGCACTCCCTGCGGTCGTTCATTGCAGCATCGGGCAACGAGTCAGCGCTTTGATGGGGCTCAGGGCGTTCGTCGTCGACCGAGTGAGCCCGGCCGCAGCGATGGACTTGGCGAAGAGCCTCGGTCTCAAGGAGCTCGAAACCGCGCTTCGCGACAGGATCGCTCAGATCTGCAAAGCAGACCCGTCGCGAAACTGCATGGGAGTCCAATGACCGAGAAGCCAACCGCCCTGGTCCTGCTCGCCGAGGGCAGTGAAGAAATGGAAGCCGTAATCACCATCGACGTGCTGCGTCGTGGAGGTATCGAGGTGACCGTGGCCGGCATTGACGGAGCCGACCCGATTCGATGCAGCCGCGGGGTCGTCATCACGCCCGATGTGGCCCTTGCTAGCGTCGTCGGCGAGTTCGACGTCATCGTGCTGCCGGGCGGCGCCGAAGGTGCGAAACGGCTGGCGGCCTCTTCGAAAGTCGGCGACCTGCTACGCGCCCAGGAGAGCACGGGCCGATACGTCGCGGCGATTTGCGCCGCACCGATTGCGCTGAAGGCGCACGGAGTCTTTGAACACCGTCAACTCACCAGTCACCCGAGTGTGAAACCAGAGCTCGAAAACTGGGCCGACTATAGCGAACACTCGGTGGTGGCCGATCTCAACCTGATCACGAGCCGCGGCCCGGGCACCGCATTCCCCTTCGCCCTCAGGATTGTCGGCACCCTCACCGATGCACAGCGCATGGTCGAAGTGCGCGCACCGATGATGTTTCCCGTGCAGGTCTCCTAAGTAGGCGGCTCGGGCGGCCGCGTCACGCGTGGCCTTACCGAAACCTTGGCTCGGGCCACGTATGACAAGAGCTTGTATACTGCAGAGCTCGCAAAGAAACCGG
>DASRZF010000274.1:0-2972 GCA_035686645.1 Polyangiales bacterium | reverse complement strand
CGACAAGGGCAAGGACGAGACACCCGATGACGATCGAGTTTCGATCGAGCACAACGCGTTTAGGGAGCGCGTGGTGCTCGAGCCGATCGGCAGGGTCGACAATCATGAGCAGTCGCTCTTTGGCCTTCGCTACCGAAAGACGGCATGGAGGATCGGCGTCGAGGAGTCGTTCCACGAGGAAGTCGGGTACTGGCTTTGGGACGGCGCGGCCAAAGAGGTGATGCTGAGCTTCATCGTCCCGCGCGGAGTCACCGTGCTCGCGGGCGGTTCGGTGGAGCCCGATGCGAAGTCGTTCAAATTGAGCTCGGAGGTTGGAAGCGAGGTGTTTGGCATCTGCTCCGGTCCGTTCCTCGACCGCGAGTTCAAGACGCTGCGCTTCGAGATCGAGCTCACCTTGAACCCCGACGGGTCGTTCTCGTATGACGAGACCACGGAATTGCAGATCAAAGGGCAGAGCAAGCCCTTCGCCCACACGGATCAGAACACGCTTCGAAGAGTCGGCTAGGGCAGCCCTAGGGCGTTGACTCCCGGGGGCGAAACTGGAGGCGCCGGTCAGATTCGAACTGACGAATGGAGATTTTGCAAACCTCTGCCTTACCACTTGGCTACGGCGCCGAAGGCTGCCTTGTCTAGCGCTTCTGACAGCGCTTGTCACGCAGCGTTTTCAGCTTAGCCAATCACCGGGGTGGCGCGCCACAACCTGCGTGGTAGGCAGTTCCACATGTCATCAAAGGACTCCTTTCAGAGCCGTGTCACCATCCACGCCGGAGGCCGGCAGGTCGTCATCCACCGCCTGGATGCGCTGACGCGGGCGGGCTTCAAGGGCATCGATACGCTTCCGTACTCGATCCGGGTTCTGCTCGAGAACCTGCTGCGCTACGAGGATGGCAAGACGGTGACCCGCCAGGATATCGAGGCGGTCGCCAACTGGGACCCGGACGCGGCGCCGACCACGGAGATCGCCTTCAGGCCCTCGCGAGTTTTGCTTCAGGACTTCACAGGTGTGCCTGCGGTCGTCGACCTCGCGGCGATGCGCGACCAATTTGCGAAAATGGGTGGCGACCCGAGTCGCATCAATCCACTTCAGCCCGCGGACTTGGTGATCGACCATTCGGTCCAAGTGGATTCATACGGCCTGCTGCGTTCATTCGAAGACAACGTCAAGCGGGAGTTCGAACGGAACCAGGAACGCTACCAGTTTCTCAAATGGGGGCAGAGCGCCTTCCGGAACATGCGCGTTGTGCCCCCCGGGACGGGCATCGTGCATCAGGTGAACCTCGAGTACTTGGCTAGCGTGGTCTTCACGCGCGATGCGAATGGCCAGACTATCGCCTATCCGGACAGCCTAGTGGGCACCGACTCGCATACGACCATGATCAACGGGCTGGGCGTTCTCGGTTGGGGCGTCGGCGGAATCGAGGCCGAAGCGGCGATGCTGGGCCAGCCGATCAGCATGCTTCTGCCTCAGGTCGTCGGATTCAAGCTGACCGGCAAGCTGCGCGAAGGCGCAACGGCAACGGACGCGGTTCTGACGGTGACGCAAATGCTCCGGAAGAAGGGCGTCGTTGGGAAATTCGTGGAGTTCCACGGCCCGGGCATGGAGACCCTCGCACTGCCGGACCGCGCGACCATCGCGAACATGGCCCCTGAGTACGGTGCCACGATGGGCTTCTTTCCCGTCGACAACGAGACCCTGGCCTATCTGCGCTTCAGCGGGCGGGAGTCGGCGCACGTCGACATCGTGGAGCGTGTGCTCAAGGAGCAGGGGCTGTTCCACACTGCAAGCGACCCCGAACCGAGGTTCACCGACACGCTCGATCTCGATCTCGGCGACGTCGTTCCATCGATCGCAGGTCCGAAGCGCCCGCAGGACCGCATTGCGCTCACCGAGTCGAAGCGTTCTTGGCACGATGTGCTCAAGGGCTTCGAGGCCTCGGCCGACAAGTCTGTGGAGGTCACGCGCGGCGATGAGACCTTCCGCTTGACGAACGGAGCGGTCGTCATCGCGGCTATCACGAGCTGCACCAACACTTCCAACCCCTCGGTGATGTTGGCGGCCGGGCTCGTGGCCAAGAAGGCCGTCGAGAAGGGACTCCGAACCAAGCCCTGGGTGAAGACCAGCCTCGCTCCGGGGTCACAGGTCGTCACCGAATACCTCGAGGCATCGGGCCTGATGACCGACCTCGAGGTCCTGCGCTTCAACCTGGTCGGCTACGGGTGCACCACCTGTATCGGCAATTCGGGTCCCTTGGATCCCGAGATCGCCGAGGCGGTGAAAGCGAACGACTTACTCGTCACCTCTGCGCTGAGCGGAAACCGAAATTTCGAGGGCCGCGTCAATCCGTTGACCCGCGCCAACTATCTCGCTTCGCCGCCCCTGGTCGTCGCTTACGCGCTCGCCGGGACGATGGACATCGACTTCGAGGCCGACCCAATCGGGCAGGATACCAACGGTGAAGATGTGTTCCTCCGCGACATCTGGCCATCCCAGTTGGAGGTCAGGGAGACGCTCCGGACGTCGGTCAAGAAGGAACAGTTCGTCGAGCGCTATGCGGTCGTCCTCGATGGACCGCCTCTGTGGCGCGTGGTGAGCTTCGAGGAGGGAGATCGCTACCGTTGGGACCCCGAGTCGACGTATGTCCGCTTGCCGCCGTTTTTCGAGGGTGTCGACGCGGGTCAACCGGAGCCGCCCGAGGACATCGATGGCGCACGTGTTCTTTGCTTACTCGGCGATTCAGTGACGACCGACCACATCTCGCCAGTGGGAGCCATCGCGCTCGACGGCCCGGCCGCGAGGTACTTGCAGGACCACGGCGTATCGCCACGTGACTTCAACAGTTACGGGAGCCGCCGTGGCAACCACGAGGTCATGATGCGGGGGACGTTCGCCAACATCCGCCTGCGAAATCTCCTGGCACCGGGCACCGAGGGCGGTGTGACGCGCTACCTGCCCGACGATGCGCAGATGAGCA
>DASRZF010000273.1:0-2568 GCA_035686645.1 Polyangiales bacterium | reverse complement strand
CCTCCAGCCATCCGGGTAGACGCGCGCTTCGGGGATGTAAATCTCGGTAGGCCCTTCGACCCCGTCGCGTTCGCTGAATCTGAGGCTGAACGCGCGCTTCGCAACGTTGTAGCCGAAGTCGGTTGGGTCTCCGGCGATACGTTGCGGGTAGACCCGGACCATGTCGAGAATGTCGTCGGGCTCCCTCCCATCCTCGAAAGCCTCGAAGAAGGAATCCGAAGACCAGCGCGTCCAACCGGCCCAGATTCGGTCGGCCATGGCTAAGACGTCGTGATGGTACGCAGGCGGTCCGGCGCCGAGCTCGCCGATCAGAAGCGGCCCTGGATGTCGTTCCTCGATCTCTGCGCCACGATTGGCTTCCCAGTTCTCGATAGCGGCTGGGCCCTGGTAGTCGCCGTTTAGAAAAAGCGTCGGATCGTAGAAGTGTGGAGCGTAGACGAGACGCCGCTCGCCCGTTCGCCTGTCTTGCACCGGGCCGAGCTCCGAAGGACCGCCCGGGTTGACGATGAACGCCGTGGGCTCGTAGAAGATCCACCCATCGGGGTCGACCTCGCGAATGCGGGCGATCAATCGATCGTAGAACGCGGGGAGCACCGTTTGCTCGAATTCGGTGCGGAGCCTCGAGCCTCCATCGGGCTCGTTCATCAGGTCGTAGCCGAGAACGGCGGGATGATCTCGGAAGCGCTCGATCACGTGCAGCCAGGCAGCCACGTAAGATTCCTGCACATCGGCGTGGGGGCCTTCATTGTCCCAGAAGTTGTCGAATGTGCGCTGGACGGCAGGCTCGAAGTAGTTCGCCCACCAGATCTCCCTCGGCTCGTAAGGAATCCCATCCGTACGAACCGCCCATTCTGGGGCTCCATCGCAGCAAAAGAACGCAGAGTAGACGTCCTGATGCATGTCGAGGATCGCAAAGACCCCGGCTTCGGCGTACCAGTCGAGCCTCTCTTCGAGTCGGTCGAGATAGGCTTCGTCATAGACGCCTTGCTCGGGCTCGATCGCATCCCAAAAGATCAGATGTCGCGACGCGTTGAATCCCCAGGCCCGTTTCATGTGCACGATGAACTCGCGCGTGGTGGATCCGACCCGGAGCGGGTCCGACTTGGCCCCATTTTCGATGTTGAGGCCATGGAGAATCAGCGCTCGACCATCCGCGTCACGGATGAATCGCTCGGATTTGACTTCGACGCCGCCAACGCCCCCGGCTCCGCCCTCGCCGCCGCTACCCCCCACGGAACCAAGGGGCACTGGCTCGGTGCAACCGAGCACCGACAGGAGCAATGAGACCAGGAGGAGTCCTGGCGCCGCGGTCGCTCGCACCTTCATGTCTGCTTTCCGCCGAAAAGGCCCGAAAAGAAACCCTCGCCGCGCGCTTTACGAAGGAGCCATTGCGCCTTCTTGGCAAGCTGAGGGCCAGGGAGCGCCCCAACGCGGACGTCTAGGATCTCCCCGTCGTTGACGAAGAGCAAAGTCGGTACCGAGTGGATGTGGAACGGTTGGGAGAGCGCCGGTTGCTCGGCGGTGTTGATCCGCACGAAGCGGATCGGCTCCTCGGCGAGCTCCTGCGAAAGCGCCTCGAAGGCGGGCGCCATCGCCTTGCAGGGTCCGCAGGTTGGGGACCAGAAGTCGATGATCGCGGCGCCGCCGTCCTCGCTCATCAAGTCTTCGAGCTCACGCATGGTCTTGAGGTCTTCAGCCATCTCATTTCTCTCGCATTTCCGGAAGCCTCGCGCCAGATATCCGATGCCCAGCGAGGCCGTTTAGGGCTATCATGCCGACCGAAACCATGTCCGCCGCCGCCGAGCAAACCAAGCCGAAGTACCTCGAGATCGACCATCCCTGGGTTTCGCACAGGCATGTGCCGATTTACGAGTGGGCTTTTCCGGCCGAAGCGAGCGATGAGGAGCTGGCTGGGTTCATCCGCGCGCGGGAGGACTGGGCAAGCCGGGCCCACTACCCGGTCGCCTGGGTCGTCGAGCTTTCGAATCTCACGACGGCCAGCGCGAAGCAGCGCAGGGCTTTTGCCGAGCACCTACAACGGTTCGAGCCACACGACGTGCTCTGGAATGGGGGCTCGGCGCTGATCGTGCCGAGCGCCTGGCTTCGTGGCCTGGTCACCGCAGTGTTCTGGATTTCGCCTCCGAAGTTCCCTCACCAGGCCTTTGCCAAGCGCTCGGATGCGCTCGAATGGGCGCAGCTTCAACTCGATGCGAAGCTTGCCGAGTGCAGGGCGCACTCCCCGCAAAGCTGATGAAGCCGTTGACCTGGTACACCGGGGACGCGACGTACGACACGGTACTGACGTTGGCGTTCGTGCTCGTTGCGTTGGTCTTCATCGGTGCAGCGATCGTCAAGAGCCCCTACGGGCGCTTCGCCTCGAACAAATGGGGGCTCAATCTCAGCCCGCGCCTCGGCTGGTTCCTGATGGAGCTTCCAGCGACCCTCAGCTTTGTCTTTTTCTACTTCCAGGGCCGCAACCGCTTCGAGATCGTGCCCCTCTTCTTCTTGCTGGTCTGGCTCATCCACTACGGCAATCGCGGCTTCGTCTTTCCCTATCTTATACGGAGT
>DASRZF010000272.1:0-2605 GCA_035686645.1 Polyangiales bacterium | reverse complement strand
CCACGCCTACGTGTATCTGTGTTACGGCATGCATCAGATGCTGAACTTGGTGACCAATCGGGACGGGGAGGGCGCGGCCGTCTTGATCCGCTCCTGCGAGCCGATCGCAGGGCATGGCACGATTCGCCGCAGACGCGGCGGCAAGCAGGGACCCGTGCTGCTCACCGGTCCGGGGAAGGTCGGCCAGGCGCTCGGTCTCGACCCGGGGTTCAGTGGGCATCCCTTGTATCGCCGCGGTGGGCTCGAGGTCCGCAAAGGACAGACGGCGAGCCAGGTGCTCGTCGGCGCGCGCATCGGAATCGGCTACGCCCAGTCGGAGCATCAAGAAGCGGAATGGCGGCTGGCGATCGCCGGCTCGCCCTGGGTGAGTCATGCCCGCGAGCTTCGGAGCGCTCAGCGATGAGCCCGCCACGAACACGTTCGCGCGCCGAAACCCGCGGTGTCGTCGTCGAGGTCGAGAGCCAGTACATCCCCGATCAATCGCACCCGGCGATGCGGCACTTCGTGTTCAGCTACACGATCACGATCACCAATCGGGGCAGCGAAGTCGTTCAGCTACGAAGTCGCCATTGGATCATCACCGATGGCCTGGGCGACGTCGAAGAGGTCAAGGGACCGGGGGTCGTCGGAGAGCAACCGGTTCTGAGCCCGGGCGAAGGGTTCCGTTACACCAGCGGCGCGGTGCTCTCGACCGAGCGAGGCATGATGCACGGCACCTATCAAATGCATCGAGCAGATGGCGCTCGATTCGATGTCACCATCGCTCCCTTCCTCTTGGAACGACCGTACTCTCTGAACTAGAGCGGCCGAGAGCAGCCGCCTGCGATCAACGCGCGTTTCGGCTGTCCCAGGCGGTCTTGATGACTTTGTAGGTCTCGATGCCAGCCGGGCTCAGGTCGAGCGCGCCTTCGCTGATCAGGTGCTGGTGGATGTCCTTTGGGTCGGTCTTCCAGCCCTTCGGAACCTCGAGCTTCACGTTGACCGGAACTCCGCCGAGGAGGCCTTGCTCCTCCATCGTCCAAAGCGCTTCGGCCGCAAGGAACTGTCCCGCGATCTTGCGGTACTCAGGCTTGAGATGGCTCGCCAAAGGAAACACATCGTAAAGTCCGACCGCGTCTCCGGGTACGGCGAGCGGCTGACGCAGGGCCTTGAACACCGGCGCGGCGATCGGCAACTCGACGAGCTCGAGGCCCGCAATCTCCTGCCCCTCGCTTGCGATGAGCGAACGCTCATAGGCGTCCCCGTGGCTTCGGCTGATCTCAGCCGGCCTTGCGGAGCTATCTAGAAGCACCGTAATCAGTACGTATGGGCGTGGATCTCGCTCTTCGGTCATTAGCGCGCGACTAAGTAGCGCATTTGGCACCGCTTGGGTAGTGCTCGTCGCCTTGACGCCACGCTGGCGGATCGCTACCCCGACGGGCGGCCCAATGCGCATCGAGATCCACCCGACTCATCCCCAAGCCCGGCGGGTCCAGCAAGCGGTCGAAGTGCTGCGCCGCGGCGGGGTAATCGTGTATCCAACGGGCACCGTCTATGGGCTCGGCTGCGATATTCATCAAAAAAAGGCCATCGAGCGCATCTACCAGATCCGCCGCCTCAAAAAGGATCATCCGCTGAGCTTCATGTGTCCCGATCTCAGCAAGATCGCCCGCTACGCACACGTCGATGACTTCGCGTATCGGATCATGAAGCGACTGGTGCCCGGCCCCTATACCTTCGTACTGAGCGCTACACGCGAGGTGCCCAAGCTTCTCGTGCGAAAGCAGAAGACGGTGGGGATTCGCGTTCCCGACGACGAGATCGCGCTCGCCTTGCTCAACGAGCTCGGGAGCCCGATCGTTTCGACATCGGCGACGCTGGACGGAGAGGTGCTCAATGACCCAGACGAGCTCTACGCCCGCTTCGCGCACGCAGATGCCTTCGTCGATGGGGGATGGGGCGGCATCGAGCCCTCGACGATCATCGACCTCAGCGGCGGCGAAGCGATCGTTTTGCGCCAGGGCGCAGGGCCGATCGACGCTCTTTGACTAGCTGCGCAGCACGGCGCCGCGCGCTTCGGCGATCAGGCCGCGAAGAAGCGTCGTCCATTCTTCGTAGCGCGGAGCCTTGCGCACTTGCTCGACCAAGCGCTCGGGGGTCCAGTCGTCGCGCCCCCTGTACTGCGTGACCGCGGCCCAGTTCGCGAGATGCACGTCCCATTGCTCCGCCGTCCAGGAGCCGACCTCGCCGGATCGAAAGATGAACAGGTGATCGTGGGCAAGGTCAGCGCCGGCGATCCACAGCCCGGTATCGGACAGGAACGGCCCGAGAGAACGGATGACGAGATTCCGCTCGTCGGCGCGTCCAAGCGGCTCGAGGGCCCGGTCGAACTGTTCCCAGCTTCGGGTCAGCGTGCGCACGCGTTCTTCCGAAATCGGCATGTTGGGTTTGAATGCACCGGGGGCGACACGTGCGTCGTGGTCGTCGTAGATGCGGACACCGTGCTTCCCCTCGGCCTCGCGATATGCCTGAAGAGCCACTTCACGCGATGCTTGACCGTCGAGATGGGCGAGGAATGAGGCGATGAGTGGACGAGTCACTGTGCGTTCCATCTAGTTGGCGGCTC
>DASRZF010000271.1:0-8914 GCA_035686645.1 Polyangiales bacterium | reverse complement strand
AAGCCTGCTCTTGGAAGGGCCCAGAGCCGGCGCAACGCGGCCGGCCCGCAATCGGATCGGAACGCTGGGCTGAGCGACGAGGAGATGGAGGAAGGCATCGAGAGGATCAACGACAGCAACTTCAATCTCTCTCGATCCTTGCTCAACAAGGTGCTCGACAATGCTGGGAAGCTCATCGGAATCGCGGCGGTCCGTCCCAAGATCGAAGACGGTCAATCCGTGGGCATGGAAATGGGGGGCGTTCGACCCGGCACGCTGTTGACCAAGATCGGGCTCCAAAACGGCGACGTCCTCGAAAGCATCAACGGTCAGCCTTTGTCGAGCCCCGACACCGCTTTGGGCGCCTACACCACCCTGAGAACGGCAGACAAGTTCAACCTGTCGATCCGGCGAGGCGGGCAGCCCATGACGATCAACTACAACTTGCAGTAAGCTCGCGTCGCGGGACTCATCTGGAGCGGTCTGACGGCGGTTTCCAATTTTCCGGAACGGTTCGCAGGTGCAAGTCGCGTTGCGGGAACGCGATCTCGATTCCGGCCTCGCGGAAAGCCTTGTCAACGGCCATGTGCAGCTCGTGCCGTGTGGGGAACAATTGTGCGACGGTCCGAATGTAGACGCGAAGCTCGAAAGAAAGCGAGCTGTCACCGAAGCTCGTGAACATGACTTGCGGCCGCGGATCCGCGAGGACCCGATTCGACTCACGGGCGACACGCTCGAGAACCTCGATGGCGAGGTCGGTGTCAGAACCGTAAGCGATGCCCACGGGGATATCGACGCGCAAGATCGCGTCGGACAGCGTCCAGTTGATCAACTGGCCAGTCACGAATTCCTTGTTCGGCACCACGAGCTCTTTGCGATCGAAGGCCGTGATCCAAGTCGCTCGGATCTGGATCTTGGTGACCGTTCCATTGACGCCGCCCACGGTCACGGTGTCGCCTACGCGGATCGGTCGCTCAAACAAGATGATGAGCCCGGAAACGAAATTGGCGAAAATCTCTTGGAGGCCGAACCCCAGCCCGAGGCCGACGGCAGCCACGAGCCATTGAATGCTGGACCAGCCCACACCTATCGCGTCAAATGCGAGCCCGACTCCGCATATCGCCACCGTGTATTCCACGATGGTGGCGTACGCATAGCGTTCACCGGGACCAAGACGCCGAAACAAGGTGGCTTCCAAGATTCCGGGCAACGCGCGAATCAGCGCCAAGCTCAGCAAGCCAATCAGGAAGGCACGGAAGAGATCGGCGAGTGTGATTGCAACGAGGCGGTCCTCGGTGGAAACGCGCTCCATGCCAGACGCGTCGAGCTCGGAAACGGTTACCGTCTGAGTGGACGACCAAAGCTCAACCTGCTCGAGGATTTTCGCAGCGGGCAATAGATCCGCCCAGATCGCCAAGGAGCCTAGGATCGCGAGAAGGACGCCCGTCCCGATCATCAGACGGCTGACCTCCAAGGTCGGCGCTAGCCTGCTCGACCTTTCTTCGACCGCCTCTTCTTCGATCAGAGCTCGTCGCTCCGCGACCAACGTCCAGCGCGCGGCGAGCTGAATCACGATGACCAGAAGGAACAGGAATCCGAAATTGAGATGCATCCGGATCGCGACTTGAAGCGCTGTCCAATAGAACCCGCGCAGAGTCACGGCCGCAAGCAGGAGAGGCACGAGCACCGCAGCCAGTTGGATCACGCGCCAGATCCAGGGGCGCCGCAGGCTCCGAGCGTGAAACAAGTCGGCGAGCGGGCCGCCCGATCGAAGGGCCAGGTGGTTGAAGACGACAGTCGCGAAGATCGCGATCAAGAACGCGAGCCTGCCGACGGATTCGCGCCAGAGGTCCTCCCCGCGCATTTCGAAGACGAAAACTACGAAGATGGCCGGAACCGTGATCGCCGTGAGCCAGCGTAGATTCCCCCACATGGCGTGAGCGGTCTTCTCCGGCCAGCCGCAATGCGCCTCCGCAAGACCGCCTGGACGAACGATCTGACGTACCAGTCGAAGTGATGCCCAGAACCCCGAAGCGACCAGCAAGCCATGTGCGATGCTTCGACTGAACTGAGTGGACGCGGGCGACAGGCCGAGCCGCCAGCAAACGTAGGCCACGAAGGCCGGCAACCAAACAGCGAGCAAGACCGTGAGCCCGAGCGTCTCGGCGGTTGGACCGAACAGGGTGCAGTTGGATTGCTTCGCTTCCTGCCCAAGGGATCGAATCCTTGGCCGCACGCGTCGGGCAAAAGGAACGAATCCAATCGCGAACAACAATGCGAGCAAGTTCAGCGGCCAGGAACGGGTAGCCGCGTCGCGAAATGCTTTGACGAGCTGCGCCCAATGCGTCGGGCTGAAAAGCCAAACCATGGCGTTTCGTCCGTCTGATAGAAGCTCGGGCTGGACCGCCTTGCCGCTCGGAATCCAGAGAATTCGCTGATCGATGAAGTCGAGAAGATCCTGAGTACGCGCGATGAGCTCGCGCTGCATGGAATCGAAGTCGACGAGCTTCTCGAAATAGGTGTCGTAGTCTTCGATCAGCGCGTCCATGTACATGCGCTGCGTCACGAAAAGCTTGCGAAGCAGGTCTTCGATCTCCGCGCGCTCTCCGCGGGGAATCGGTTCCTCGATGGACGCCATGACTTGGGCTACCAGGGTGTCGATGTCGGCTAGCGCGTTCCGCTGCTCTCTGAGCTTGATTTGCTGTAGCTGTACGCTCCCGATCTGCTCCTGGCGCATCCGAATGAACCGGCGATACATCCCGATATCCGGAGCCTCTGCCCGACGACGCCGCAACAGAACGCCGACCGAATCTGCCAGACCCACAGCCTCCACGCGCGCTGCGAGCCTGGTGAGCTCGGCCTCGACTTCCACGACCTTCTCTTCAGCGCGGAATAACTTGTCTCTGACATCCGCAATCTGATCGTGAAGCCCGCCCTCGTCGGTCCAGAGCGAAGCGAGCGCCGCATTCCGCTGATAGAGATCTCGGAGTGTCTTCTGTACTCCGTCGGGGAGCGCGGTTAGCTCGTCGAGGAGCCGCTTAGCCGCATCGTTCTCGCGCTCCACCGCAAGCCGCTCCAATCGCTGTTTCGCCTCGCGCAGCTTGACGCCCAGGAATTCGTAGTAAGCGATCCGCAAGGTCGCTCGGTCGCGCCGCTTTGCGAGCAAGATTCCGCGCGCCTCGTAGCTTGCGAGCTCTCGCTGGTACGATTCGATTTCGGCCAGCTCCACCTCTCGTCTTAGCGAAGCAAGGTCGATGAGCGCTTGAGCAACCGCGGGGTCGCCGCTAGTTCGAGGGGGAGCGTTGTCGAGCTCGCTCAGCCGTTGTTTGGCAATCGAAAGCAGCTCCGGAATCTTCTTTCTCCGTTCAGATCGAAGCTCAGCCTCGGAGTCGAGCTCGAGGGCCTCTCGTCGCGCCGCATTCAGATCTTCTTCGGCCTCGACAATCTGCGCACTGAGCTCCGCAACGCTTGCCTCCTCGGAGATCAGGATCGAATCCCGCCGTTTGAGCTGCTCGATGTCTCGATCGATGGCCTCAGCACGCGCTTGCGTTTCGCTTCCCGCCTGGAGGTACTCGAGCGACTTGGCCTTCCATTCCGCGAGCCTTGCGCGCAGCTCGGCAGCCTTGCGTTCCAGCTCGGCCAACTCGGGAGAAGCTCCCGGGGCGCTTGGTTCCGAGGGCCCGGTCAAAGGACTTGGCTGTGCCAGCGCCTGGGGAGGCAGGACCAACATCGACACGCAGAAACCCAGTACTCCGAGCGTGCGGCCTGGCATGTAGTGACGAATCATCGTGGCTTCCGAATACGCATCAGCCCCTCTTGTGCCACCGAAGCGACGAGTGCGCCGTCTCGAGTGTAAATTCGGCCAAAATTGAGCCCTCGACCGCCTGAAGCTCGTGGGCTTTCGGTGACGTAGAGCATCCACTGGTCGACGCGGAATGGCTGGTGAAACCACATCGAATGATCGAGGCTGGCGATGATCAACGTCTCGGTCAGGAAGCTGTGGCCGTGCTCGGTGAACGACGCCTCCAACAAGCCGTAGTCGCTCGCGTACGCGAGGATCGCCTGGTGGGTGACGGGGTCGTCGCCCAAGGAGCCGTCCGCGCGAAACCAAGTGCGTTGGATGCCGCTGCGAGGCATCGGGTTCAAGAGGTCGACGTGATCGACCTCGCGACGCTGAATCGGACGGTCGAGTAACAAGAGAAAATCAAGCGCTGGATGCGTTGATCGCTCCTTGTACGACCTCAAACGCTCTTCGTTCGTGGGAACGGACTCAGGCGGCGGCGCATCGGGCATGGCCACTTGATGGTCGAGTCCCTCCTCGGGCGCCTGGAAGGAAATCGACATGTTGAAAATCGCCTTCCCGTGCTGCTTTGCCACCACGCGCCGCGTCGCGAACGAACGTCCATCGCGGATCCGATCGACGTGGTAGATGACCGGTACCGACGTATCACCCTCGCGCAGGAAGTACCCGTGCAGCGAATGCGCGGCGCGCCCATCGATGGTGCGGCAAGCGGCTACGAGTGACTGGGCCGCGACGAGACCGCCGAAGATTCTAGGTCGGCCATCATGAGGGCTGCTCCCACGAAACAGATCGACATCGAGGTTCTCCAGGTCGAGCTGCGCGAGAAGGCCGGTGAGCTGGTTCACCGAAGTGAATTAGCACGGGATATCCAGATGCTGGACCCATTGCTGAGTACCGATTGGCTCCTTGACACCCACACCCTTTAGGATGCAATTATGATCCCTTAGGGTTAATCGAATGTGGTATCGCTCCTGGGCACTTTGCTCTCTGTGCATCATCTGCGCCTGTGAAGGCCTCATCGGCAGCGCTGCGAACGAAGCGGGCTCGCCGGCAGAGCCCCGCTGTGGTCGCTCGGTCTGCGGAGCGACCGGGGAGCTCGCCGCCGGCACGGCGTTTCCTCGGCTGACACATGCCCAGTGGGAGAACAGCGTTCGCGACTTTCTGCGCGTGGAAGACACCCCCAGGCTCTCCGGTAGCTTCGAACCGGACACCCGGGTCAGCTTCTTCGACAACAATATCCGGGCGCTGCGGGTGAGCAGCGATCTCTGGAGCGACTACCAGAGTGCAGCCGAAGCTTTGGCCGAGGCGGCTACGACGGACAGCGCGGTGCTGAGCAACTTGCTTCCGAGCGATCTTCCGAGCGACCCGGAGGAGCGAGCACGCGCAACGGTTCGCGCCTTGGGCCGTCGCGCGTACCGCCGCACGCTTTCGAACGAGGAAACCGAATCGCACGTAGCACTGTTCGAGCAAGGCGCCGGACACTTCACAGAGATGGCACCCTTCGATGCTGGGGTCCGAATGCTGCTCGAAGCCTTCCTGCAATCGCCCCACTTCTTGTACCGCGTAGAGGTCGGCCAAGGCCGGACTGGGGACAGAGTGCAGCTCGGTGACTTCGAGATTGCGACCAGACTCTCGTACATGATCTGGAATACCGCGCCTGATGACGCGCTCCTCGACGAAGCCGAACGCGGCGCGCTGCACACCCCGGAGCAAATCGCCGACCAGGCAGTACGCCTGCTAAACGATGCGCGGGGGCAGGCGTTGCTGGAGCGCTTCCACGCTCAACTCTTGAACTGGGATCTCTTTGACGACCTCAGCAAGGACCCGTCCGAGTTTCCGCTCTACTACGCAGGCGTCGGCAACGACATGTACGAGGAGGCTCGATCTTTCGTGGAGCACGTCGTACTCGAAGAGGACGGGAATCTGGCGGAGCTACTGACGGCGCCCTACACATTCGTCAACGCGGATCTAGCGGCGATTTATGGCGTCGACGGCGCCTTCGACGAATCGTTTGCAAAGCTGGATTTCGATCCGTCGCAGCAACCTCAACGCGGCGGATTGCTGACCCAACTGGGATTCCTCGCCTCCCACGGTGGGCTCACTGGCTCGGTCCACCGAGGCGTCTTCATCAATCACCGCGTCCTATGCACCGAGCTACCTCCACCACCCGACGCGCTGCCTCCAATTCCTGCAGACAGCGGCATGACCATGACATCGCGGGAGCGCATCGAGATGCACACTGGTCCCGGGACCTGCGGCGCCAGCTGTCATGGAACATTCATCAATCCAATCGGGTTCGCATTCGAGAGCTTCGACGGTTTGGGCCAATACCGCACCGAAGAGCTCGGACTTCCCGTGGACGCCTCGTCGACGTTCGAGTTCGCGGACGGCCCGGTGGCTTTTGACGGCGCCGCTGAGCTCAACGACGCGATGTCTGCGCGAATGCAAACGCACGACTGCTACACCAAACACTGGGTCGAATACGCGCTTGGCCGCGACACTGCCGGATCCGATCTCGACCTCATTCAAGATCTGGGCGATTCGTCCCTCGGTGGGCTGTCGATCAAGAAGCTGATCGTGGAGCTCGTCCGAAGCGAAGAGTTTCGAGTGCGCAACGCGGAGGGCTCATGAGCACGATTGGCAGACGCTCCTTTCCGCGCCGCCTATTCCTCACCGGCACCGCCGGGGTGACCCTCGGGCTTCCCTTCCTGGAGACCTTTGCGTCGAAGATGGTGCGCGCCGCTAGCCCGGCCGATCCGGGTTTCCTCGTGTTCATGCGCCAGGGCAACGGCTGCTCTCAAGCGCTCCCTTACAGCAACCCGGAAGAACCCGAGATGTTCTGGCCTAGAAATCTCGGCGCGCTCACCACTGCTTCGATGCTCGCTGATGGCGATCGGGCACTGAGCGAGCTGAGCCCCCATGCGGAAAATCTTCTGCTTGTGCGAGGTGTGCGCGGAGCGTTTTCGATATCCGGCTGCGGTCATGCCCGGGGTGCGCTCCAGGCGCTCACGGCGCAGCCAACCGGAGACGCGGAAGCTAGCAACAACTCGCTCGCGCTCGGCGAATCACTCGACAACCGCATCGCGCGAGAGCTCAACCCAGACGGTAGAGGACCTCTCACGCTCGCGGCGATGCGGCCGTCCAACTTCCTCGACAGCGTGCTTTCCTACCGCGGGCCAAACGACCGGCGCGGGGCCCAGACGAATCCCAAGGTCGCCTTCGACGACATCATGGGCCTGGTCGAGCTCGACGAGTCGTCGGCCAACGCCATCGCAGCGCGCCGATCGAGTGTCAACGATCTCGTGCGCGACCAGATGCAAGCACTCTTGAATCGCAGCGATCTCAGCTCGGACGACCGAAACCGACTGGACCTGCACTTCACGGCGATTCGCGATCTCGAGATTCGCCTCGCCGAATGTGCGCCGCTCGATCCATCGACGGTGAGCACGATCGATGCGATCGACGGTGACCACCAGAACGGCGATCGAATCGTCGAAGTGGCGGAGCTTCAGATCGACGTCATCGCGCTGGCTCTATCCTGTGGCTACACGCATGCGGTGACGCTTCAGATCGGAAACGGCAACGACGGCACGCGATACTGGTGGCAGGGCGAGCAGTTTCCTTCGTACCACTGGATCTCACATCGGATTTTCGCTGACGGTTCAGACGGTGATCCGATCCCGGATGCTCAGGCCAAGCACAACGCCGTGGATCGGATCCACGCACGTCTGTTCGGTCGACTCATCGATCGCCTATCGGCCTACACGACAGAATCGGGCACACTGCTCGACCAGGGCGTCTGCGCGTGGATCAACGATCTCTCGAACGGGCCGCCACACTCGATCAACAACCTGCCGTACGTGCTCGCAGGGGGTGCCGGTGGCTACCTTCGTACCGGGCAATACGTCGACGCGGGGGACGTTCCCCACAACAAGCTTCTCAACACGCTTGCGACGGCGGTTGGGCTGCGAAAAGCGAACGGCGATCCCGTGGATGACTTCGGCCATGCCAGCCTGGAGAACGGCCTAATCGACGAGATGATTGCGTAAATTGGACCCGCGATCGCGCCGCTCCGGCCGGACTGGTAACAGCGGCGTACCTGGCTACATCGCTGAGCCTGATTCACGATCGTGATAGACTGAAACTCAGATGGTGGACCCCATGGGGATTTGCGAAAAGCATCAACTTCCGCTCGATAGAAACGGCGATTGCGAGATGTGCCGGTTGAGCGAGATGCCCTCCAAGGCGCCGCCCGCACGAAGCGCTTGGTGGGCGCTATTCATCCCGATCGCCCTCATCCTTGGAGGTATTGCTTGGGCGTTCGCTTCGATCGGATCCGGACCGGAAGTCCTTCCGCAGCGTGGAGTTCGAGATACGCCACACCAGGAGGGGAGCGCTGCACCCGCTCGAAGAGACCGGACGGATCCCGAACCCGAGGCGATTCCGACGCCACCGCCACCCTCCCCCCAAGAAATCAACGTGCCCACGCCACCGCGTCCCGAAAGTGGCGAGCTTCGCGAAGATCCCAGAGGGCAAGACCCCGAAACGAAACTGACGCCGGATTGGAAGTTGGACCTTGCTCGCAAGCGTGTCCAAATCACGATGTATGCAACCCAGTGGTGCGGCGTCTGCCGAGAGGCAAGGGCGTACCTCCAGGCCAACCGAATCGACTTCTACGAGATCGATACGGACGCCGACAGCGACGCGAATCAGCGCCTCGGGGAACTGAATCCCCGCCGAACGATCCCCACCTTCCAGATCGACGAGTTGGTGTACGTTGGATTTCGGCAGGAGACTTTCGAAGCGAAGTTGAATCAGGCCGCGCGAAAGCATCTGTAGCGCTAGCGGCGGATCCGGTGCCACGAATCCGGGGAATTGCCCTTCGAAAACGGCAGCTCGGCTCAGAGATTGGCGCCTAGTTTGCTTCGACAGCCGCAATGCCGATAATCGCGCCATGGGGAACGCGCCGAGGATTGCGGGACGGCCAGCCGCCGTGGGGCTTGGGTTCGATGTTTCAATGTGGCCACTCGTTCTCATTTCAATGCCGCCGATCACGACGACATCCGACATCGAGTACATGCAGGCCTGCTACGAGCATGTTTTCGCGGCACCGACTCGCCACGCACTGGTGGT
>DASRZF010000270.1:0-17921 GCA_035686645.1 Polyangiales bacterium | reverse complement strand
CCTCGTGCCCATGCGTGATGACGATCGCCCGGAGGCGCTCGCGTTCCTGAAAAAGGTACTCGAAATTGGGGTGAACCAGCTCGGCACCATGTTCATCGGTGAAACCGATGCCGCAGTCGATGGCGATCGTCGTGTCCCCGCAGGTCAGAGCGGCGCAGTTCATCCCCACTTCGTTGAGCCCACCGAGGGCAACGAAGCGCACTGTGTCCGACATCGAAGTCACTGCAGCCTGGCTAAAGGCCGGCGTGGCTCCGGTCAAGGCAGCGATTGCGTCGTTGACCCGCCTGATCCCTGCGTGCTACGCCCGGGACCGCACGGGTTCAATGCGCCGGTTTTTCGCGATCATTTGTCTGGTTTTCTTGGGGGCAACATCGGCTGCGGCGCAAAGGTCGTCCACCGGCGATGTGAGCGATCCTGGGGTCCAGGGGACCTCGGAAACCGAGGCGCAGGAGGGGATCTCCGAAGTCGAAGACGCGGAGGTCGAGCCCAGTCGCGAGGAAGACCTCCCCCCCCAGCTTCGCGCGCCGAGCATCGAAGGGCTGCAGATGCCTAGCGCTCCGCCGAGCGACGAGGAGTCCGGTGATGAGTTCGATGAGGCCGATTTCGACGAGGACAAGATGGCTTCGGACGACGCCGCGCTCCTTGGTCGAGCCGAACCGCCGGCGGCAGACCCGACTTTGGCCACCTGGACCAATCCGCGACCGATCTTCTCTCTCAACGGCTACCTCCGGGTGCGAGGCAACTACGTCAACAACTACTCGCTGCGACGGCAGCCGCTCGCACGCTTCCCAGATGATCCGTTCGTGCGTTGGATTCCAGTCGACAATTCGCCGAGCAACGGCAACAACGGCGTCCTGCCGCAAGGCGGCTGCACGGGCCCACCCACCTCGGTAGCTGGGCCCGCTGAGCGTTGTGACGGAACCGCGACACTGCGATACGCCAACATGCGACTGCGACTGCAGCCGACTCTGGCGCCCAGTGACAACATCCGCGTCCACATGATGATCGACGTGTTCGACAACTTGGTTCTCGGGTCCACGCCCGAGGTCAAGTCCGTCAACCAGTTCGGTCAGGTCGTAGGCCGCGCGCCCGGAGTTCCCGTCGACAGCTTGACGCTGACCTCGCCGCCACCCGAATCCTACCGAAACACTGTCGGCGACAACATCATCGTCCGACGTGCCTGGGGCGAGGTTACCAACAGCACGATCGGACAGCTTCGATTCGGCCGCATGGGCAACCAATGGGGTCTCGGGATGCTGTGGAACGCAGGCACCGGCACCAACAACCTCGACACTGAGCTCGACTCGGATTTTCAGTCGGAAGTCGATCGCATTCAACTCATCGGCAAATTCAAAGGGATGTTCTTCGGGGTGTCCTGGGACTTCGCGAACAAGGGGTACATCTACGATCCCGTCGAGAACATTCAGGGAATCCCATACGATGCCAGCAGGCTGGACGACACGCGTCAATGGAGCTTCCTCTTCGCACGGCGCATGGATGCGCTTGCCCAGGAGAAGCGTATTGCCAGTGGCAAATGGGTGATCAACGGCGGCGCATATTTCATCTACCGCAGCCAGTTCCTATCGACTTCGACGGCTCCACTCATCGGTACGATTAGCGACGTCGAGAATAGCTTCGTGCGCCGTGACGCGAAAGTCTACATCCCCGACGGCTGGGTTCAGGTGTTGCGAAAGAACCTGCGACTGGAGATCGAGTTCGCGGGTATCTTCGGACAGATTCAGAACATCACAGCCGGCGGATTCCCGCCTAGTGCTGAGGACGAGCCGTACAAGTTGCGCCAGTGGGGCTTCGCATTCGAGGGGGAGTACCGGTTTCTCCAGCAGAAGCTCGGCGTGATTCTCAAGGGAGGAACTGCGTCAGGTGATCCCGACGTCGTCGGCCTTTCTCAGTATGAGAACCTGGCCGCCCAGCCGGTTGGCAAGAAGAATGTCACGAACTTCTCGTTTCACCCCGACTACCGCATCGACCTGATCTTCTGGCGAAGCATCATGGGCCGAGTCGCAGGCGCGTACTACCTCGCGCCCGCGGTGAGCTACGACATCATCCGCACCGACTTCGGACGTGTCCTCGGCGCGCGCTTGGACTTCATCTACAGCCGCGCGATGTATGCGCAGCAGACCTACTCCTCCGAGCCAAACCTCGGCGCGGAGCTCGATATCTCCATTTACTATCGGACCGAAAACGGCCCGAGCTTCAAGGATGGCTTCTTCGCGGCCGCGCAGTTTGGGATATTCTTCCCGCTGAACGGGCTCCAGTATCTGCAAGTCGACGGCATCAGCGAGCCGGGCACCGAAGGCCTAGGCATCAGCCGTGCAATGGTATTGAGGCTCATCCTCGGTATCGCGTACTGACGCTACTCTTGAAGCAGGGCCTCCGCCTTCGCGGCGACGCGCCACTGTCTGCAGCCTTCCGCGAGGACGATGCCGCGCAGCTCGGCAAGGGCCCGCTGCAGCTCGTCGTTGACGATCATGTAGTCGAAGAACGGGTAGTGGCCGATTTCATCACGCGCCTTGTCGAAGCGGCGTTTGCGCGACTCTGCATCATCGGAGCCACGCCCATCCAGACGGCGCCGGAGCTCGGTCATCGAAGGCGGAAGAATGAAGACGCCTACGGCGTGCGGAAACCTCTTCTTGATCTGACGGGCGCCTTGGTAGTCGACGTCGAAGAGGACGCCCCGCTTTCCCGCCTCTCGTGCGAGCTCGATCTCGGCGACACTGGTGCCGTAGAGGTTGGCGTGAACTTCTGCCCATTCCGCGAACCCGTCGCTCGCGATGACGTTCCGGAACTCGCTCTCGCTGACGAAATGATAGTCCTGGCCGTCTACTTCGTTGGTGCGCGGCAGACGCGTGGTGTGCGAGACGCTGAACCTGAAATCGGAGAATTCCTGCAGCAGCCGGCGGGTCAGTGTCGTCTTTCCCGCACCCGACGGAGAGCTGATGATCAGCAAGATGAGATCTGAATCAGTCGGCGCTGCGACGCTCATGGAACTACCCCTTCGAACGGAGCACTACCGCGCAGTCGCCGCGGGTCAAAGCACATTCTGTGCTTGTTCTCTCATTTTCTCGATGCAGGCCTTCAACCCGACGACGTGCGCCGTGGTCGCTCCATCCTGCACCTTGGAGCCGATCGTATTGGCTTCGCGGGCCATCTCTTGGAGCAAAAAGTCGATACGCTTCCCAACCGCTCCGTCGGAATTCTCGATCAGTTCGAGCATTTGAACACGATGACTCTCGAGGCGCACGAGCTCTTCCGCGACATCAGAGCGGTCCGCCATGAGGGCGATCTCCTGCTCCAGACGGGAGGGGTCGAGAGCGGCCTGGGTGTCGACCAAGAGCGCATCCAGGCGATCACGCAGGCGCAATCTGCGATCCTCGAGCATCGATGGCACCGCCTCGGAGAGAGTGCCGAGGTTTGCGAGGAGCTCGGATAGCCGGTCGATCAGCTCGGATGCCAGGGCATTGCCCTCCTTCTCGCGCATGGCGAGAACGGCGCTGCAAGCAGCCTCCGCCGCGACGCTGAGAGCGCGATCGAGGGCCTCATCATCGATGCTCCGATCGGCGATGAACAGGTCGGGGACCGAAGACAGCACCGAGAGTGGCACCGGCTCGCCGGGGTTGAGCTCGTCGCGGAGCGCGGTTAGCTCCGAGTACACCGCGCGGGCGCGTTCGAGGTCCAGCCTGGGTTGCGGCAGGGTTTGCCCTTCGAAGCGCGCGGTCACGTCGACTCGTCCGCGTTCGAGCCGCCTGCGAATCACACGCTCCACGATCGGAGTTCGAGTCTGAATTCGTGATGGAAGCCGAACGCGGACGTCCAAGAAGCGGTGGTTGACCGTTCGAATGTCGAGCACGACCTCACCATCCCCGAGCGCTGCCCGCCCGCTTCCGTAGCCAGTCATGCTCCGCATGAGGTGCCTACTCGAGTCCGCGCTTGTGCTTGATCTGATCCATCATCTTTGCGTACTCGACCTCGAACGCGGAAGTGCCCTCTTGCAGGTTCTTGATCTTCGAGCGGACTTCGGCGTCGAGCCCTGTTTCGACTTCCATGTGCCGGCGCAAGATGGGGGTCATCTTCTTTCGGATTGTGACGTCGTCCGCGTAGATCTCGACGACGTTTGAGCTGTGAAACAGCATGTTGATGAGCTGGTCGACGAGGTAGGGAAGGACCTCGTCTTGCTGCGGAAAGCCCATCTCCTTGGCGAGCTGCTGGCGCATGCGGCCGAGCTTCGAGTACCCGAGGCCCTCGCGCTCCATGCGATCCTTCGCCTCGTCGACCATCTGACGCTCGCGCCGCACGTACTCTTTCAGGACCGCTTCGAGGTCTAGCCGAACCTCGGCGACGTCCTCGACCTCGATGTCTTCCTGCGCCGTGAGCTCCCGGACCAAGTCGTCGACTATCGGCCCAATTTTTCCTGAGTAAAGTCGCATATTTAGTCGGTCGACACCGAGCCGGAGCGATCCCTTTCTGAATGCCGCGACACTAGCTAAGGCGGCCCTCCCGGTCAATAAGAACGAAAAATTCCTATTTCGCGTATTTTTGTGAACATACGCCTTGACGGGAATCCTACGGTAATGCAATCTACCGTTAAGGCTGTAAGTATGGATTCTAACGCTCCCGCAATGCAAAACGGCTCCGGCGCACGTCGAATGCGCACCACGGAAGAACGCCGCTCGAGAATCATGGCTCGCTGCAGGATTTTCGAGGCGCTGACCTCGGAGCTGAGAGAACGCATCTTGAGTGGAAGTGCTCTGGTCGACGCCGATCGTCGGGAGTCCCTCTGCATGCCTAGCGACCCCGCGATCTTCGTGATCGGGAGTGGTCGCGTTCGGCGCGTGCGCCGCACACCGGAACGAGAGCTGACGCTCGGCTACTACGGCCCGGGCGACCTGGTCGGCGAAATGTCGCTGGTCGACCCCGAAGCGCGTCTCGAAACGGTGGTTTTGGATTATGTGGAAGCGCTACGCATTCCGCCGCGCCTCATCAAAATGGTGATGAGCGAGGACCTGGAGTTCGCTTCCGCTATGCATCGGTTAATGGGGGAACGCCGCCTGCTCGCAGAACGGCGGATCGATGCACTGCTCACGCGAAGCGTAGAATCGCGTGTTGCAGAATTTCTACTCGATGCATCCTCGAGGCACGGTATTCCCGATTCACGGGGAATCCTGATCGGTGTGAAGTTCACCCATCAGGAAATCGCGAGCTACGTCGGCTCGACGAGGGAAACCGTCACATTGGTGCTCGGCGCCTTCAAAAGGGCAGGCTTGATCGCAACCGATCATCGCCGCGTCGTCATCAAAGACATCGCAGGACTGCGGAAGAGGGTCTAACAGAAAAAGGGGAGCGTCCGAACGGCGCGCGGCCTGGGGGGGCCGCAGCCGGGCGGACGGTTTTATTAAGCGCAACGACGGGGCTCGGGGCGACACGACACGGGGGTCCGACGAACGGCTCGGCTTGCAGATGTGGTCGGATGCACTGGCGAGCTTAGACCACGCAAGCCTCGCCTCGGCGCGCGCGCCAATCGGGGGTGGTTGCTCCCATGCCGATTGTCACTTGCGACGTCGCCGAACCCCCGCATCGCGTCGCCCCGAGCCCCTCCGTGCGAAATATGGAGCGTCCGCCAGACTGGGTGTCAGCGCCGTTGAAGGATCAGAGGCATTTGATTTCGGTGGGGTCTCGCTCTCCGTCGCAGGTTGTCCAGCAGTCGCAGTAGTCGATGAAAACCGGATCGAATTCGTTTGCCCAGCACCAGAAGCCGTTCCCTTTGAATGGATCCCGGCCACACTCGCCGGCGATGCTCACAGGGATCAAAGGCGACCCGATCCACCACGGGCCTCCAACTGTTTCCCACTCAGGCGCCGAGATTCACTTCTCCATATGGAGGGGCACGGGCGAACGCGATGTGGGGGTTCGGCGGCGTGCGAGTGACAATCGGTCAGCGAGCAGCCCCCCTCCGATTGGCGCGAGCTCCGAGGGGCGCCTTGCGTGGCCCCTGCTCGCAGTCCTTCCGGCCACCTTTGCAAGGCGCCCCGTCCGTTGAACCCCCGCGTCGCGTTCGCCCGTGCCCCGATCGCCGGCGCTAGATCAGATCATCTTCGGCGTTGAGCTTCTTTTCCATGCGGTCGATCAGCCCGCTCCAGCCCTCGTCAGCGATCACTCGTCGAAACTGGCGCTTGTAGTTCTTCACGAGGCTCACGTCGTCGGTGAAGATATCAAAGACTTTCCACTCTTCGCCGGCGGGGCTCATGCTGTAGTCGATCGTAATCGGCGGCTGCCGCTTCTTTTTGACGGACTTCGCCGACGACTTCACTTTCACGCCCGTCTCGATGGGTTCGGTGCCCACCCAGGAGACCTTGTATTGGAGCGTCGATTCCATGTTTCGCTGGTACTGGCGTTCGACGAGCTGTCGAAGCAGGCTCACGAAATGGTCGCGCTCTTTCGGAGTGCGCTTGCCCCACTCTTTGTCGAGAGAGAGCTTCGCAAGGCGGTCGTAGTCGAGGAACTCGCCCAGCAGCTCGGTGAGCTCATCTGCGCGCTTCGGGGTATCGGGCTTGCGCAGGACAGCCCGCACCTTGTTGTGCTTGGTGCGAATGAACTGCTGTGCGCCGTCGGCCTGAGCGGCGCTCACCCCGAGATCCGCCATCGCGCGCGGCGGTTCCTCCGCGAATGCTCGGGCGGAGACGAGCAATGAAACGACCAAGAGACCTGAGAGTATTGATAGACGTGCCATGGTTTCCTTGTAGACGAGGCCAATCGACGCTTTATTCCTCGCAGTCGACGGGGCGCCAACCCTTTGGGGAGACGAGAGGCATATTGGTCGCTCTTTCCAGTCCCGCAATCGCGAGATTATATTCGGCCGTGGCCGAGAGCCGCCTCGCGCGCGCGTTGAAGTACGCTTGAATCGCATCGACCAGGTCCTTGGCCGAGGTGGTGCCGACTTCGTAGCCCTGTCCAGCCGACACGAACCATTTGCGTGTTTCTTTCTCGGACCGCTTCCAACTGGCAAGTCGCCGCTTGGCGTCCTGGAGCCGTTCGTAGAGGTCTGTGACCTCGAGCTCGATGCCGAGCTCGGCTTCCTCGGTCTTCGCCTTGAGTGACTGGATCTCGGCCTTGGCCGCTTTGACACGTGCGTGGGTCCCCCCGAAGTCGAGCTTCCACTGCGCCAGAATACCCGCAAACGCTCCTGCGAAGTTGCCACGGTCGATGATGAACGGGTTGTTGATGTCGGTGACGCCCGGCGTCCGCGCGAAGGTTGCGCGCAGGGCGAGCAGAATGTCGGGCAGGTAGCCGGCGCGCTTCACCGTGAGGTTGGCATCCCTCGCCGATTGCGCCGCTTCGAGTTGAAAAATCTCCGGGCGATTCGCAAGGGCACGGTCAACGTGCTCGCCGAGCTCGACGACTTCGCTCTTCACGGCTTCGAGCGGACACTCGGGAACGATGGCGGGCTCGATGCCCGAGAGGATCTCGAGCGCCGCACGGGCCGAGGCCTCCAATCGCAGGGCTTCCGACTCGCGCGACTCCAGGTCGGACAGCGCCGCCACGAGACGCCAATAGTCGGTTTGCTGTGCCCGCGGATCGTCGGCCTGAAGGCGTGCGTCCAGCTTGTCCACGGCCGTCCGGAGCTTGTCTTTGCCCTCCGAGATCATCGCCTGAAGGTCGAGTGCGAGCTCGGTTCCGTAGTAGGCCCGACGGACGTCGAACACCAGACGTGTGATCGTTTCATCCCGTTCGTGCTCGGACGCGGAGATTCCGGCCGCCGCGGCCTTCTTGCCGGCCCGGTATTTCCCGAAGGTATAGATCGGGATGCCGCCTTCGATGCCAACCTCGCCGCCCGCACCCCATCGGTTGCCCCAGGGAATCTGGGAATCCGGGCTGAATGTCGGCGTTCCCTGAGCGCCAGGTCTCACAAACAACGTGGCCTGGCCTTGAAACTGCATGAACGGCGAGAGCTTCGCCTCGCTAAGTCGCGCTTCTGCGGCGTCGATGTCCGCGGCTGCGGCTTTGAGGCCCGGATACCGAAGGATGGCGGCCTGCGTGTACTCGTCGATTTGGTACACGCGGCTGCGCGCGGGCTCCTCGTCGCCGGGTTCGGCCTCGCCGGCGCCTGCCTCCTCGGCGATCACCTCAGCGGCGACACCTAGCGTCGTCAGCGCGATGACCGCTAGCGCCCAGAACCTGACCATGCGCTTTTGTAGCTGGAAACGGCCCGTTCGGCCACGAATGCGCGCTTACTTGGGCTTCTTGGGGCTCTGGCCCTCTTTGGCCTGCTTGTTGTAGCGCTGGATGAGAACGTCCGTGAGATCGAGGTTTGAAGGAACCCAGACGACTCCGCCTTCGTTTGCCTCGATGATCAACGTGTAGTCTTCGGTTTGCCCGATGCGGCGGAGAATACCCTGCATCTTTTCGAGGATCTTCTGAGTGAGCTCGGCTTCCTTGGTCTGAAGCTCCTCTTGGTACTGCACGTACTCGTTCTGAAGCTCCATCAGGTCTGCCTGGTACTTTTCGACCTTCTTCTTGAGCGCATCCTGGCTCAGCACCTCCTGCTGCCGCTCGAGGCTTTCTTTCTGGGCCTTCAGACTTTCCTGCTTCTCGTTGAGAATCTGCTGCCGCTCGTCGAAGACTTTCTTCAACCGTCGCTTGGCTTGCCGGCCGTCTTCGGTTTCGTTGATCGCCCTTTGAAGATCGACGACGCCGATCTTAGCCTGAGCGTCTACGGTTGACGCCGATCCAACGAGAATTACAGCAAGGAGGGCGATAGTAACGATTCTGCAAAAGCGCATCAGAGCATCCTTTCAGGCCCGGCCTAGCTAGCCGTTTGGCGTCGGCAGGTCAAGCCGCAGGGGTGATACGCTCAGCCAGCGGCTTTCATTCGTTCAGAAGGACTGACCGATGGTGAATTCGAAGCGAATCGGCTGGTCCTGCGGGCGACGGCGGATGGGAATGCCCCATTCGAATCGGAGCGGGCCGAGCGGCGAGAACCACCGCAGACCAAAGCCGACGGAATAGCGGAGGAAACCGTTGATCCCACAGGGCCTCGACGAGGCCTCGATCTGCGGGGCCTGCGGGGCTTGGCAGTTTCCAAACTGATCGCGGAAGGCAAAGAGGTTCCAGGCGTTGCCGCCATCGGTGAAAATCACGCCCTTGATGCCCACGGCTTCGACGATGGGGAACTCGAACTCGACGTTGTAGAACGCCTGGAAGTCGCCGCCGATCGGGCGACCCTGCGCGATGATGGGCAAATTGGGATCGCCTGCGGCGGCAAGACCTGCCTGTGGTCCCACCGATTGCAATCGATAACCGCGAATCGTGTAGATGCCACCGAGGTAGAAGCGCTCGAACACGGGCACGATCTTTCGAGAGGTTAGCAGCCCCATTTCCATGTTCACCTTGAAGACGATCGGACCGAACGCCCGCTGATAGAAGCGCGCGAATGCGGTCTGGCGAACGAAGGTGTTGTCCGAGCCGAGGTACTGGTCGGCGACTTGCACGGCGTAGTTCGCGAAGATTCCGCGCGCGGTGGTCTGGCGATTGTCGCGGCTGTCCCAGTTTAGCGTGAGCCTGAGCGAGCTCGTGATGCCGTCGCGGAACGCGTTGGCGATGAAGATGTTCGAAAATGTGTTGGCCAACTGGCCGCCCGTGCCGAGCAGGTTGCCCCGTGGTTGAGAGATATTCACGTTCTCGAACTCGTACCGAAGGAAGATGCGAAAACGCGGATTCCAGATAGGGTGCCCGGTCGTGACGTTGGCACCCGTGGAGTCCTGGCGGAAATCGCGGAAGTCGCGGATCCGTTTGAAGACCCCGAAGCCGAGACTCCACTCCGTCCCGAGGAACCAGGGCTCGACGAAGTTGAGGTCGATTTGCTGCCTGATGCCGGACACCTGCAGGTTCAATCCGAGAGATTGCCCCCGGCCGAACAAGTTCTGTTGCTGGACCTGCGCAGTGACGATGAAACTCTCGAGCGACGAGAAGCCCGCTCCGACCTGGAATGTTCCGGTTGGCTTCTCGGCGACTTCGACGTTGATCACCATCTGGTCGCGCGCAGTGCCCTCCTCCTCGGATACGTCGACCCGTTCGAAGTATCCGAGCTGAGTGACAAGCGCGCGGCCGTCTTCGAGCTTGCTCTGGCTGTAGAGGTCGCCTTCGCTGATTCGAAACTCGCGGCGAATGACGGCATCGCGAGTCTTGGTGTTACCGCGCACGTGAAGGCGCTCGATGTAAACCAGCGGGCCCCGAAGGATGTTGATCGTCACATCGACCAGGTGATTGGTCTCATCGAGGTCGGTGCCGGGGACCATCTCGACCAGGGCGTACCCCGAGTCCCGGTAGGTTCGGCTGATGCCCTCGATGCCTTCCGCAATCTTGCTGCGGCTGAACCAGTCACCCGACTTGAGCCGCACCATTTCGCGAAGCTGCGCTTTGGGCGCGAGGGTCTCTACCTCGTTGCCGGCACCGTCAGTCTCCATCACATCGAACTCGCGAATACGAAAACGCGGGCCTTCTTCGACCGGGATGGTGATGTCGACGTAAGCGCGGTCGGCGGTGAGCTCTACCGAAGGCCGGCCCGGGCGCATCATCAGGAAGCCCTTGTCGTAGTACCAGGCCTGGACTCGCGTGAGGTCTTCGTCGAAGGCTGGGCGACTGAATTTGTTGCGGTCGCTGAGAAACGAGAACATGCCGGTCTCGTTGGTCTGCATGATCTTCAGAAGCTCGGCGGACGGGAGCTGCTCGTTGCCGACGAAGCTGATGCGCCGCACTTCTACTTCAGCGCCTTCGTCGATCTTGAAAACGATGTCGACCTGGTTGCTATCGCCAGGGACCCGCCTCAGCTCGTACTTCACGTCCGCGAGAAAGAACCCTTCCTCCGAATAGAGCTGCCTCATCGCGTCGGCCTGCGCCTCCACATCGGGCACCGAGAGGATGGTCCCCGGCTCGAGGCTGATCGTCTCGTCGATGTCGTCTTTGTCGACTTCGTCGTTACCCTCGTAGACGACCTTGCGAATCGCCGGCCGCTCGACGAGCCGTATCGTGAGCTTGATCCCAGCGCCGATGGGATCGGACTCGATCTGGAGGTCATCGAAGTACGCCATGTTCCAAAGCGCCTTCGCATCCCGGGTTACCGCTGGATCCGTGCACGTCGAGCCTCGGCGGAGCTTCATCGTGGCCCGAACGTCCTCCGGATCGACGCGCCGCGCACCGATGACCACGATTCGGCGAATCTCCTTGCCGTGACAGCTGGTTCGCGGCACCTCGATCCCCGCTTCCGCGTCCTCGACGGGTTCGTAGGGATCGCCGTCGCCCCCGAGGCTCCCGTCGCCGGTGAGCGGATCGGGCGGGCGCTGCGGTGCCGGAGATGTCCGCACCGGACGCGTCTCCCCTCCGGGAGGGTTCGGCATGTTCTCCTCACTCTGAGCGCCCGCCACGGAAGCGAGCCCTGCGAGCATCAGGGCTATGGCAGGGGCGGAAGGGCGCATTGTGGGGGTAGCGATCCGAGCGGCTATAGCCGTGCCCTGTTAAGGGGTCAAGCTGGTTTTCCTTGGTTTTCAAGGGGTTGAGCGCGGCGTTCGTCCGAATCGATACGCCCATCCTTCATCGAGACCTGCCTCGGCATCATCGCTGCGAAATCACGGCTGTGGGTCACGATCAAGAAGGTGATTCCGTGTCGGCGGTTCAAATCGAAAAACAAGGCGTGCACGGAGGCGCTGGTTTGGCTGTCGAGGTTCCCGGTCGGCTCATCGGCGAGAACGAGCTTGGGCTCCATCAAAAGTGCACGTGCGAGGGCCACACGCTGTTGCTCACCGCCGGACAGCTCACCGGGGCGGTGGGTGAGCCGCTCGGTGAGGCCCACCTCTTCGAGCAGTTGCCGTGCCCTGGTCTCGTACTTGTGCCGGCCTTGGATGAGGCCGGGCATCATCACGTTTTCCAGAGCAGTGAACTCGGGCAGGAGATGGTGAAATTGGAATACGAAACCGATGCTTCGGTTGCGAAACTCAGCGAGATCCGAGCTTCCTAAACGCGTCACGTCCCGGCCCTCGTACAGGATCTGACCCTCGCTCGGCAGGTCGAGGGTCCCGATCAAATGGAGCAGCGTGCTCTTCCCTGCACCCGATGGACCCACGATCGTCACCATCTCGCCGCTGCCGATCTCGAGGTCGATGCCCTTGAGGACCTGGAGGGACCGGCCTTCGTGCTCGAAGGTCTTGGTCACGTTCTTTACGGTGACGAGTGGTTGGGACATCAACAATCGGAGAAGTCAGTCGTAACGGAGGGCGTCCACCGGTCGCACCCGACTGGCTTGATACGCGGGAAAGAGGGTTGCCGCCAGGCATACCACCACCGTTGCTGCGCCGACCATACCGAACTCCGTCGGATCGAGATGCACGGGGAGCTTGTCGATGTAGTAGACCTCGGGATTCATTCGGATTCCGAAGTGTTCGGCGGCAAACGTGAGAACGAACCCAAGTCCGAGCCCCATGAGCGCCCCTGCGGTTCCGATCAAAAGGCCTTCGATCACGAAGATCCGAATCACGCTCGGTGCCGAGGTGCCCATGGCCTTGAGAATGCCAACCTCCCGGCGTTTTTCCTGGACGAGGAGGGTGAGCGTCCCGAATACCGAAAAGCCGGCGATGAGGATCGCGATCCCCAGCGTGATGAACATGGCGAGCTTTTCGAGTGCGAGCGCGCCGAAGAGCTGCTGATTCATCATCTTCCAATCCCGCACTCGGAGGCCTTGTGCCCCGATCGTCGACCTAAGCTCTGCTGCGAGCACCGGGGCACGTTCGAGCTCGTCGACCTTGATCTCGATACCGCTGATTCGACCCTCCGATCGCAGAAAGCGCTCGGCCACGCCGAGATCGATGTAGGCGTGCTTCATGTCGTACTCGTACATGCCGCTGTAGAAGATTCCAGCGATTCGAAAGGCTCGGGTGCGCGGAATCGGGCCGGTTGGGCCTAGGTCTCCGCGCGGGGAAACCACCGTGACGCGATCGCCGACCACCAATCGCAGCGCCCGCGCGAGCTCCTGACCGACGATGAGGCCTGGCATGGCGTCCTCTTCATTCTCGTCAGGAAGCCCTCGGGCCGCCGTCCGCTCCGCTTCTTCGATCATCGCGTCCATCGGGCCCGCCTTGGTCGTATCGATCGAGGAGTCGAGGATTTGCTCCGGGTGCTCTAGGAATTCGAGCTTCCCGTGGGTCATGTTTCGGCCGAGGTCGGTCACCTCCGAGACGGTATGTGGATCGATGCCACGAAGGATCGCGCCGGCGCGGTTTGAAAGGCTCGAAACCATGACCTCGACCTGAAGGTAGGGGGTGGCGCCGACGACGCCTTCGGTCTCGCGCGTGCGGCGGAGAAGCGGCTGCCAGTCTGAGATCTCGTCGTGCGCCTTGTCGATCACGATGTGGGCGTGATTGCCAAGGATCTTCTTCTTGAGGTCGGCCCGAAAACCGCCCATCACGCTAAGAACCGAGATGAGCATGCAGGACGAGACCGCGACCGCGAGGATCGACAGCGTGCTGCTCGCCGCGAGGAAGCCGGTCTTCTTTGCGCGGAGATGTCGGGCAGCGACCATCGAGCGGAAACCGATCCGCTCGAAGGCCGAGAGAAGCGGGCCGACCAGGCGGAGCGTGAGTCGCACAGCGAAGAGGGTCGTGACGCCGACTCGGGCGACCGCGTGAAGAAGGCTCAGGTCGTCGCCATCGATGGGCGAGAATGGGAACCGGAGAGAGACCCCTAGGAAAGCGAGAACGAGCGTGGCATCGAAGCCCCACCAGAAGCGTCTCCGGCGTTCTACGGGCACCAGGAACCAGCAGGTGATGCTGAGGACGACGAGCAGCGCGGCGCTCAAGCTCTGGAGCGTGCTGGCCGTTTGATAGAGCGTGGGTACCCAGTCGAGGTCGAGATCGGGGTAGGCCAGGTGCGTGAGGCCAAAGAGAAGGCTTCCGATCGTTCCGCCGAGCACGTGTCCGACCGAGACACGGCTGGCCCACAAGAGAATGCCTACGGACATGCTGCTCATGAGCACGTGGATTCCGGCGGTGAGTGCCAAGGCCACCGTGCGGGCACGCCCTCGGCTACCACGTGGGCGTCGGATGCCGCGCTGAAGGACCGCGAGGCTCAGCAGCGCAAGACTGAGCTGGGTCGTGGTCCAGGCGATGCTGAGCCGTACCCAGAGCAGCTCGTCCAGCACCGTCGCCTGAAACCAGTCGGTGCTCGTCGCCCCGAAGACGAGCACGGCGGCGATTTGCGCAATACCCACACCACAGAGAACCGCCGTCCAGAAACCGAGCGGCCGGGCTTCGGTCACTCGGCCTCCGGGCGCAGCAAGGGGAACAGCAGCACGTCTCGAATCGATGGCTGGTTGCAGAGGAGCATGACGAGCCGGTCCACGCCTAGGCCGAAGCCCGCGGCAGGGGGCATGCCGTGTGACAGCGCCCGGATGTAGTCGGCGTCGAAGTCCATGGCTTCGTCGTCGCCGCGCTCGCGATTGCGCAACTGTGATTCGAAGCGCTCGGCCTGATCGTCCGGGTCGTTGAGCTCGCTGAATGCGTTGCTGAGCTCACGGCCCTCGATGAAGAGCTCGAAGCGGTCGACGAAGGCCGGACTCTGATCGTTTCGGCGCGCGAGGGGCGACACTTCCCAAGGGAACTCGGTGATGAAGACGGGCACTGACGCAGCGCCGCTCGGGGTCCGGTACATCGTGGTGAGGTCGGGCTCGACCAAGAGCTCGAAGACCGCGAAGACGCGCTCGCCGTGGGACTCGCAGCGGGAGAGTTGCTTTTGCGCAGCGGCATCGAGCTTGGGCAGCATCGACTGGCAAGCCGCGGCAAAGGCTTGCTCGTCTTGGACCGCGTCCGGTGCCAGAACGCCGCTCCACGGGCTCGTCGGAACGTCGCCATCCCCGGCGCGTTCCAGGCGCTCGGTGATCGCCTCTCGCATGCGTACCCGCTTCCACTCCGCTTGCAGGTCGAAGCTGCGCTCCGAGGTGAGGCCCGCGAAACGCGCGCGCACATCGGCGTCGACCGCGCGGAGCATGTCGACCGAGAGATCCATGAGGTCCTCGAAGTTGGCGTAGGCCATGTAGAACTCGAGGATCGTGAACTCGGGGTTGTGCTTGGTGCTGATGCCCTCGTTCCGGAACGTTCGTCCGATCTCGTAGACGCGATCGAAGCCTCCGACGAGCAGTCGCTTGAGATAGAGCTCGGGGGCGATGCGGAGGATCAGGTCGAGATCGAGTGTATTGTGGTGCGTGTCGAAGGGCTTCGCCGTGGCGCCCCCCCGGATCGCGTGGAGCAGTGGGGTTTCCACTTCGAGGAACCCCAGGCAGTCGAGGAAACGGCGCAGCGACTGGATGATCACGGTGCGCGCGCGAAAAACCTCGGCGACGGATGGGTTGGCAAAGAGGTCCACGTAGCGCTCTCGATAGCGCTTCTCGACGTCTTTGAGGCCGTGCCACTTCGCGGGAGGGGGCAGCAGGGCCTTTCCAAGATGCTCGTATCGTCTCGCGCTCACCGCAAGAGCCCCGGTCTTGGTGCGGATCGCCGGGCCTTCCACCAGGATGTGATCCGCCAAGTCGAGGAGCTTGAGCAGCTCTGCTTCCCTATCGTCGAGGCGTTCGGGACGCACGAGGGCCTGCGCGTCGCCGTGCGGTGTGCGGATGACCAGAAAAGGCCCGCGCTTTGCGATGACGCGGCCGAAGAGCGGCACCCGCGGCGCGTCTTCGCCGAGCTCTTCTTCCAAAGGCAGCTTGGACCGGGCCTCTTCGTTTGCGGCGAGAAGAACGAGGCGACGGCGCTGATCTTCGAGCGAGGGGTTCGTGCGCCAGGTGTTCGGGTAGGGCAGGACGCCGAGCTCGCGTAGTCGCTCGGCCTTGCTCAACCTGGTCTGTCGCAGCTCGTCTTCGGTCGCCACTTGTTAGTCCCCTTGGGCTTTGCCCGCCTTCTTCTTCTGTTTTTTCTCGGCGTTCATCAAGAGGTAGGTTTCGATGAATTCGTCGAGGTCCCCGTCTAAGACGGCCGCGGCGTTGTTGACCTTGTGGTCCGTGCGCTCGTCCTTGACCATCGTGTAGGGCTGCAAAGTGTAGCTACGGACCTGCGAGCCGAAGGCGATGTCGGCGCGGTCGTTGAGGAAGGCTTCTTCAAATGCCTCTTCGCGCTCGCGCCGGGCTTTCTCGAAGAGCAAGCCACGGAGCATCTTCATCGCGGTTTCTCGATTCTGGTGCTGAGAACGCTCGGCCTCGCAGCGGACCGTGAAGCCCGTGGGGATGTGCTTGATGCGAATGGCAGATTCCGTCCGGTTGACGTGCTGGCCGCCCGCGCCTCCCGAGCGCATGGTGCTCACCTCGAGATCTTCGTCACGGATTTCGATCTCGCCTTCCGTGAGGTCGTCGCCGAGGTCGGGCACGACGCTCACGCCGGCAAACGAGGTGTGTCGGCGCTTGTTGGCGTCGAAAGGGCTGATTCGAATGAGACGGTGGACCCCATTCTCCGCTCGGAGGTATCCGTAAGCGTTCGTGCCCCGCGCGATGAACGTGGCGTCCTTGATGCCCGCTTCGTCGCCCGGCTGCTTGCTCACCAACTCGGTCTTGAAACCGCGGCGCTCGCACCATCGCAGATACATGCGCAGCAGAATATCCGCCCAGTCCTGGGCCTCGGTGCCACCGGCGCCTGGATTGATGGTGACGATCGCATCCGTGTCGTCGTCCGCGGTGAGCATGCGCTTGAGCTCGAGGCCACGTACCTCGGCTTCGAGGACGGGTATCTGCTCGGCTACGTCGCCGATCACGCCCTGATCGCCCTCGCTCGCCGCGAGGTCTAGGAGCTCGAGAAGATCTCTCGCTTCGCTCTCTACCCGCTCGAATTCCTTGATGGTTTCCTCCGCGGAGGAGCGATCACGCATCATCTTCTGAGCCCGCTGCTGGTCGTCCCAGAAGCCCTCCGCGAGGCTCAGATTGGTGAGCCGGTCGAGATTGTGGCGAAGTCCGTCGAGGTCAAAGGTACCTCCCCAGCGCTTTCATGCGCTGTACGAGGTCTTGAAGTGTTTCGCGACATTCCCCTGCGGTCATGACTCTGCGCGCGGACCTACCCCGCCACCTACCAACTGTCAAACTCGGCACCGCATCTTGTTTTCACTTGTGTTGGAAGGGAGATTCCGGTTCACTTTCGCGCCATGGGCCGATTGAGAGGTTTCGGGCGCGCTGCGTTTGCGGCGGGGCTCCTGTTGCTGAGCGCGTGTGATACCGAGAAGCTCGCCGCGGATTCGACCGCCGAGCTCTTCGGGCGGGCAGCGCCCGGAATCGAGCAGCACTGGGACTACGTGCTGGTCGGGAAGTCCTTTCCCGCGAGCATCATTCAGTTGGAAGGCCTTCTGCGAGTGGTTCCCGAGAACGAGGTGATCGGGCTTTCGCTGGTGGCCGCGTACATCGGTTACGGCACCGGATGGATCGAGGATAGGGTCGAGGTTGCGGATATCGAGGACGATTACGAAGAAGCCACCCATCTTCGGCGGCGCGCATTGGTCATGTACAACCGAGCCTGGGATCTATCGCGACACTTCCTTCGGCTTCGAGATCCGGGCTTCGATGAAGCGCTTGCCGGAGGCGTCGACACCCTCGAGACCTGGGTCAACGAGAGGTTCCAGCTCAAAGAAGACGCCGCTATCTTGCTCTGGTCCGGTGCCTCGCTCGGCGCTCGCATCAACATGGGCATGGAGGACATCGACACCGTCGCGGACCTTCCGCTCGCCAAGGTGCTCCTAGAGCGCTCGGTCGAGCTCGATCCGGACTTCATGTTCATGATCGGGAAGATGACCATGGGCGTGCTGGCGGCCTCGGAGTTCCCGCCCGATATGGACCGCGCCAAGCTGATCCTCGACGAGGTCCTCGAGAAGACCGAGCGACGCAACTTGATGGT
>DASRZF010000269.1:0-2482 GCA_035686645.1 Polyangiales bacterium | reverse complement strand
CCCGCAACCCTTCCGGAGAGCACCCAAACAGGAAGCAAACTTCCAAATCCCAGCGACGCTCCCTTCGACACCGTCGTGGTGCTGATGATGGAGAACCGTTCCTTCGACCACCTGCTGGGCTGGCTTCCGGGCGCGAACGGGCGGCAGCAGGGATTGTCCTATGTCGATAAGGATGGGGCCAGTCACGAGACCTGGCCGCTCGCACCCGATTTTCAGGGCTGTTCATACGAGGATCCGGACCACACTTGGCCCGGTATCGCCATCCAATACGCCGGCGGACGTTGCGACGGTTTCCTCCAGACCGCCAAAGTCGGTGACACATTTCCAATCGGCTATTACCGCGATGATGACCTGCCCATCATCAGCGCGCTGGCCAAAGACTATACGACCTTCGACAATTATTTCTGCTCGATGATGGGCCCGACCTGGGAGAACCGGCTCTTCCAGCTGTCCGGCACGACGCAGCTCGACGACGGCTGGTGCGACTTTCCGAGGGACAAGGAAGAAGAGCGGCGACCCGTGGTTATTGAAACCACGATCTTCGACCGCGTGCGGGCGGCGGGGTTGACGGCCGGATATTACTACCACGAGTCCCCGGTCACCGGCCTGTTCGCGAGCCGCAAATACGACGACATCTCCTATCCGATCGAGCAATTCTGGCGTGACGCTCGCGAAGGCAAGCTCGCCAATGTTGTTTTCGTCGATCCTGACTACACCGACCGTGCCGAGGACGTTGGCACGTCGAACGATTATCACCCTTGGGGCAATGTGCTTGTCGCCGAAGGTTTCCTGGCGCAGGTCCACGATGCACTGAGCAAGGGTCCACAATGGGATCGCATGGTGTTCGTGCTGAATTTCGACGAGCACGGAGGATTTTTCGATCACGTGACCCCGCCCGCGTGCAAGGACGACACCAAGCTTGCCGGAGATGGCCCCCATCCCGACTTAAAGCGGCTGGGCTTCAGAGTTCCGGCCATCGCCATGGGTCCATTCGCTCCGCGCAAGATCGAGAAAGCGGGCCCCTACGAGCACTGCTCCATCCTCAAGATGATCGAGTGGCGTTGGGGGCTGGAACCGATGACGATGCGCGACCGCTACGCGAAGAACCTGGCTGAGGCGCTGGATCTTACGACGCGCCGGGACGCGATCGATCTGCCAGTCTACGATCCTCCGCCGGCGAGGGCTTGCGCGGCTGGTGGTGGATGGCTCGAGCTTCCGGTTTCGGAGAACGGGCGGGTCAGGGTGATTTGCGACGGGCTGCCCGACGCTGAATGCAGCGCAACCCTAACGGCGCTGGAGAACAAGCTCGAATTGGCGCATGTGCCCGTCACGAAATTCCATCAGGCCAATAAGGTCATATTGGAGCTGGAGCTTTCAAGCAGCGCGCTCGCGCTCCTCAAGACTTCAAACCGCCTGCCAGCCTTATTGGAAACCCGGGTCGTGGATGCCAAAGGACCGGTTTGCCGGAACGTGTTTTCATCAATGTTGATTGGGCCCGGCGCTCGCTAACAACTGATTGGTCTGAGGCGCGACGAACGTCCGCTTCTGACCGATGCTGTCGATAAAGGGCGTTGAGGCGTTGAGAGAGGCGCCGAACGGTGATTCCGTGTGCTGACGAGATCGGCGACGGAGGACCGGGCGATGATGGGTCGGCAGAGGCGGGACCAGGGCAAGCTGTTCTACGAGTTCCACCTTGATGATCGCATTCCGCAGAACCATCTTCTGCGCCGGATCGATGTGTTTGTGACGGCTGCCCTGGCCGACCTTCATCAGGAACTGGAGCCCTACTACAGCGACATCGGACGCCCCTCGGTCGATCCCGAGCTCATGATCCGCATGCTCATTGTGGGCTACTGCTGCGGCATCCGCTCTGAGCGCAGGCTCACCCAAGAAGTCGAGCTGCACCTCGCGTATCGCTGGTTCTGCAAGCTCGATCTCGAGGATGAGATCCCCCATCACTCGACGTTCTCGGCCAACCGGCTGGGCCGCTTCCGCGAGAGCGGCTTGTTGCGCCACGTCTTCGAGCGGGTTGTTTGGGCGGCGATGGCCATGGGTCTGGTCAAAGGTGAGGGATTTGCGGTCGACGCTAGCGTGCTCGAAGCCAATGCCAGCCGCTACCACGGCAAGGCACCGGCGGAGCTCGACTGGTCCGAGAAGCAGCGGCAGACCCGCGCCGTCGCCGAGTACCTTGCCGCCCTCGACGAGGCCGCCGAGGCGAATCCTGACCGCAAGGTGCCGAAGGCGATCTCGCCGTCCGATCCCTGTTCGGCGTGGACGGCCAAGGCCAATAAGCGGGTGCAGTTCGGCTACGGGCTCAACTATCTGATCGACATCGAGAATACCGTCATCGTCGATGTCGAGGCGACGCCGGCCAGAACCTACGACGAGGTGCTGGCGACGAAGACCATGATCGACCGGACCGAGCGGTGCTTCGCGCTGAGGCCCAAGCGGCTTGCCGCCGACACCGCCTACGGGACGGGCA
>DASRZF010000268.1:0-2161 GCA_035686645.1 Polyangiales bacterium | reverse complement strand
CCTCGTCGTGGTAGCGCGCGCCAATCGTATCCCGCCAGCTCTGCAAAGCGGCGAGAACGAGCTGCAGTCCTTCGATGGCGTTCACCCCTAGCGCGGGGTTGCTCGCGTGTCCGGACTTTCCCGACACGGTGACCTGAACGTAGAAGACTCCCTTGTGCTTGCGAATCGGTGCGAGTCCGGTCGGCTCTCCGATGATCGCATAGCGTCCGAGGCGCTCTCCCCGTTTCGCGAGCGCACGCGCCCCGTTCATGGTGCTCTCTTCATCGGCTGTGCCCAGGATGGTGATCGGCCGGCGAAGCGCCCCGGGTTCGAAGCGGGCGATCGCATGAAGGGCGGCGGCAAAGAAGCCCTTCATGTCCGCTGTGCCAAGACCATGCAGCTTCCCGTCACGCTCGGTGAGGGCGAACGGATCGTCGCTCCAGCGATCGGCATCGTAGGGAACCGTGTCGGTGTGCCCCGAAAGCACCAGTCCGTCTTCGCCCTCGCCGAGCTTCGCGATCAGGTTGGCCTTTCCGGTCTGACCGGGGAGCGCCTCGATCTGTACGGCAAGGCCAAGCCCAGCCGACCACTCGGCCAGTAGCTCGATGACCCCACGGTTCGATTGATCGAAACGAAGGTCCTGAGAGCTGACCGACGGAGTGGCGACCAACTGGCGAACCATCTCGATTGCGGCTGGAAGCACCCTCACAACATAGCGCTGAACCCGGCGCAGCAAAATCCGGATTGCGGCCGCGCCCGGAGAGACTAAGTTCACGACATGAGCGAAGATCTGGCGACACGCGCCATCACCATCATCGAAGAAACCCACCGTGGCGAGCGCGCCTGGGACATCTACAGCCGGCTCCTCAAGGACCGGATCATCTTCCTCGGCACGCCGATCAACGACTTCGTCGCCAACGCGGTGATCGCCCAGCTGCTCTATCTAGAGAGCGAAGACGCCGACAAAGAGATCACGCTTTACATCAACAGCCCGGGCGGCCTCGTGTCTGCCGGTCTCGCGATTTACGACACGATGAGCTACGTGCGCTGCCCGGTCTCGACCGTTTGTCTCGGGCAGGCAGCATCGATGGGGGCTTTCCTCTTGGCAGCGGGCAGCAAGGGCCTTCGGCGCGCACTCCCGCACAGCCGCGTCATGATTCACCAGCCGCTCGGTGGCTATCAGGGCCAGGCCTCGGACATCGAGATCCACGCGAGAGAGATCCTGAACACCAAGCAACGGCTCAACGAGATCCTCGCCCGGCATACGGGCCAAGACGTCGAGACGGTCCGCCATGACACCGAGCGTGACAAGTTCCTCTCGGCCCTCGAGGCCAAGGAATACGGGCTGGTCGACGACGTGATCATGCCGCGTAAGGAACGCGGCGTCGCTCCTGCGGCATGAGCGTGCTCGAAGTCTGCCTCGTTCGGCACGCCCAGTCGGTGTCCAACGCCAAGGGCGTCTGGCAAGGTCAGGGAGACTCCCCGCTGAGCGAGGCCGGCCGCAGGCAGGTCGAGGCCCTCACCGGAGCATTGGCTGCTGAGCGCTGGGATCTGATCCTGAGCTCGGACCTCAGCCGTGCCGCCGACACGGCCAAGGCATCGGGCGCGAGCATCGAGCACGACCGGCAGTGGCGAGAGATCCACGTGGGCGACTGGGAAGGCCTCAGCATGGAGCAGGTCGTCGAGCGCTTCCCAGAGCAGATCGAAGCGCTCAAGGCGAGGAAGACCTTCGCCATCGGCGGCGGCGAAAGCTGGCCCGAAGTCTTCGAACGGGCCGATTCGTCCCTGGCTGCGCTCCGCCGGCGGATGCCCGAAGGCGGGCGCGCCATCGTTTTCACGCATGGGGGTATCATCGCCGCCCTGCTCTCGGGCTTGTTGGGCGCCCGCGACCGGTTCCCCTGGCCGCTCGGCAGGATGCGGAACACCGGCAGAACCACGATTCGCTTCCGAGAGGACCGTGTCGAGCTCGTCGCCCACAATGATGACAGCCACTTACCGTCCGAGCTTCGTCAGAGCTATCAACCTAGACCCGATCAGGTGCTGGTCCGTATGACGTCCAAATTTGGCGACAGACAGGCTCGAAATACAGAAACAGCGGATTTCAACTCTGCAATCAAATCTGCACGGAATAAGGGTGCAGGTGGGCTGGTGTCGGTATCAGGCACGTCACAGGAAATCGCCA